>CAMCDA010000227.1 GCA_945873195.1 Asaia bogorensis | reverse complement strand
GGGATTGTGGGGTACAATTTCAGCGTTCGTTCATCATACGTTCCCGACCCTAGCGTATCCGATCGGCGCGAGGCAAGTGCTTCTTCAGCCGGTGGGTCGGCATCAGGGTGCCCCGGGCCGTCGGCCGCTTCGGCCGCTTGTACGTGGCGCAGAAGGCTTCCGCAGACTGCGCCTAATCGACAAACCCGGCCGCCGCAGAGCGTCCACACCGGTGGGGGGGGTTCTCGTCAAGACCAGTTTCTTAAGCCCCTTCAGGGTCGCTAGCGCCGTCACGTCGCTTACCTGCGTGCCCGAGAGATCGAGGGATTGGAGAGCGGTCAGCGCGCCGAGCGGCGTCACGTCGCTCAGGTCGGTGAACGACAGATCGAGTGTCGTCACCAGCGGGACCCAGGCGGCCGGGATGGTCTCCCCCGCCAGAATACGCCGCTTCACCTCGTCCAGGCTGAACGGCGCCTCCGGTTCGGTTGGCGTGGGGGGTTCCGCCATCGGCGGCGTGACCGGGGCATGCAGGACAAACTTGCGACTGATCGCGATCAGGCGGCCAAACGCCTCCCCCACCTCCCCCGGCGCGCCGCGCAGGAAGGCCGTGATCCCGTCGGCGTTATCGACCAGCACCCCGCCCAGGGCATCGGCCACGCCGTTATCCTGCGCGTCGCCCGGGAGAACCGGCTCGGGGATAAAGCCGAGCGCGAAGGTGCCCAGGCGGTAGAGGAGGTTGCGGGCACCGAGGACGGCGCGGGATTGGGCGTCCTGGTTGGCCTCGGTGGCCTCGGCCAAGGGGGACAGGATGCGTTCGGCGTCCGCGTCCTCGATCAAATGGGCGGCGTGGGCGGCCGTGATGGTGGTCTGGGCGAGGGGAATCAGGCGCGGCAGGTCGGATGGGATCACCGACCCGTCGTCCAGGTCGCGCGCGCGGGGGAACTGCCTGATCCACAGCGTCGCCTGGGTCACCAGAACATCGAGGTCGGCATACTCGGTCGGGCTGAGCGGGTCGGGTGCGTTGGTCCGCACCTCCCGCAGCCGCCGCAGCGCGTCGCGGCTGGCGCCGAGGGTCTGGATCGCGCTGTAGAGGTCTCCGATCCGGCCGGGCACCGCGTCGGTCTCGACCGCCAGCCCTTGGGCGAGCGCACGCGCCCGTTCGGCGATGGGGCGGCGTTCGGCTTCGATGTCGGGGTCGGGTGCCGGAACCGCCAGCCGGTCGGCCAGCGCGCCGGCCATCGCCCGCAGCCGTTCATGGAGTTGGCGGACCGCCGCGTCCTGGGCGGCCAGGGCGTCGGAAAGGTCTCCCCCTGTCACGATCACGAAGGCCGAGTCCTTCTTGATCCAGATCGGAGCGCCCTTGTCCTGCGGGAACCCGCGAAGTGACTCGGGCGGCATCAGCGGGACGGGTTTCAGATGCATCCTATCGAGCAGAACGCCCTCGATCTGCTCCGCCACCCGTTCATAGCCGTCGTGATAGCGCTTCCAGCTCGCCACCGGCACGCACTTGCCGGCCTGGTCGGTCGGGACCGCCTGGAAATCACCGAACCGCGCCTGCCAGCGGCAGCCGCGCAGAATGACCGGCACGATCAACGACCCGGCGGCCTGGACGCGCGCCTGGATCGCCGGGAATTCGGTTTCGCGGATGTATTTGCTGGCAAACCAGCTCGATGTGAACAACAGCAGGAACAGATCAGCGGCGGCGACCTCGGCCTTGATCACCGAGTCCCACAAATCCCCGCCGCGCAGGCTCGGGTCGTTCCAGAAATCGATCGGAAACGCGCTTTCGAGCGCCGTGAGCTGCTTCCGGACTTCCTCGAACATCAGCTTATCGTCGTGGGCGTAGCAGATGAAGCCCTTTTTTCTGTCCATCGCGACGGGCGGCCCTCGTTTCTGTGGGCAGTGTAGGCATGCGGGGCGGTGCGCCTCAACATCCCCAACACCGGTGCGGCGGATGGTCCCCGGCACAAGGCCGGGGATGACGTTGAAGGAGGATGACCCCCACACACCCTCCAACCCCATCCCCCCACCCACAATTCTCCCCCACTCTGGCGAACCGCGCCCGCGCCCCGTATATGCTGGCCATTCCGCCACCGAGGCCCCTTGCATGATCACCGCCTTCCGCCGCTATCTCGATTCCTGGGTCGTCCGGATCTTCTTCGGAATCATGGTGCTGTCCTTCGTCTTCTGGGGCGTGGGCGACGTCGTGCGGATGTCGGGAACCGATACCTGGGTGGCAAAGGTCGGCGACACGACCATCGAGGCCGCCGCCGTCCAGGCCGAGTATCAGCGCGCCATGGCCAACGCGACCCGCAGCCTGCCCCCCGGCCAGGACGCCCCGCCCGAACTCCGCCGCCGCATGGGCGAGGACACCGTCCAGCGCCTCGTCACCCAGGCCGCGCTCGGCGGGGAACTGCGGAACCTTCGGATCGTCGCGCCGGATGCCTCGGTCGCCGAGATGGCGCGGGAAATGCCCGCCTTCCGCGGCCCCGACGGCAAGTTCAGCAAGACCACCTTCGACATGCTGCTGCGCAACAACGGCCTGACCGAGGCGCGGTTCCTCGACATGCTGCGCGGCGACCTGGCGCAGCGGCAATTGCTGACCGCGGTCAGCGTCGGCGCGACGGCGTCGGATGCGCTGGTGACGCCGATCTATGTGGGTGAGTTCCAGAAGCGGTCCGTGCGCCTCGCGGAGTTCCCGCTGGCCGCCGCCGCCGAACCGCCCGCGCCCGATGACGCGACGCTGCAACGCTGGTACGACAACCACCCCGACAGCTACAAAACCCCCGAGTTCCGCCGCATCAAGGCCATCGCCCTGACGCTCCGCCGCATCGGCCAGGATGTGGAGACGACTGACGCCGACCTGCGCGCCGCGTTTGAGCGCACGCGCGCGCAATATGTGACCGAGGGCAAGCGGACGGCCGAGGTGATCTCGGTGCCGGACGAAGCCAAGGCCAAGGCGCTGGCGGACCAATGGCGCGGCGGGGCCGATTGGGCCGCGATGCAGGCGGCCGCGACCGAACAGGGGGCGGTGGCGATCCGGATGGATGACGCGACAGAGGCCCAGTTCCCCGATCCGGACCTCAGCAAGGGCGTGTTCGGCGCGGCACTCGATGCCGTCAGCGACCCGATCAAGGGCGCGTTCGGCTGGTATGTCGTGCGCGTGACCAACATCACCGCCGGCGAAAACCCGACCTTTGAGCAGGTGGCCGACCGGGTGAAGGAACGCGTCGTCGCGGAAAAAGCCGCCGACCTGATGTATGACCACGCCAACAAGGTGGACAGCCTGCTCGCCAACGGCACCGGCCTGGACGACATGCCCGACAATCTGGGCCTGATTGGCTTCGCCGGTACGCTGGACGCCCAGGGCATGACCGCCGACAACGAACCCGCGCCGATCCCCGGCTCGCAGGAGATGCGGGCCGCCGTGATCGCCGCCGCGTTCCAGACGCAAAAGGGCGATCCGCCGCGCCTGGTCGAGGTGCAGGCGCCGTCCGCCGGCGGCTCGGAATACTATGCGCTGATCGTGGAGGACATCATCCCCTCCGCCCTCAAGCCCTTCGACACCGTCGCCGAACAGGTGATGGAGGATTGGCGCGCCGACCAGCAACGCCGCACCCAGGAAGAAGCCGCGGCGAAGATGCTCGCGGCGGTCAAGGGCGGGCAGGGTTTCGACGACGCGGCCACCGTCGCCGGCGTCACCGAACGGACCACCCCGCTCATGACCCGTGGCGAGGCGCCCGAGGGCGTGCCGGCCGAGGTCGCCCGCGCGGCCTTCAGCCTCAAGCCCAACGAACCGACGATGATCGAAACCGCCGAGGCCTTCATCGTCATGCTCCTGGCCGAGGTGATCGATCCCGACGTAAAAGCCGACGCCGATGGCTACCGCCAGGTGCGGCAGGCGGTGGCGCGCTCGGTTGGCAGTGATATTGGCGCGACCTTCACGGAAGCCTTGCGTTTGCGCGCCAATCCCAGGATCAACCAGAAGACGCTCGACCAGATCGTACAACCCTGAACCAACAGAGAGCCCGATGAACGTGTCCGTCGCCCCCGGCTTCGCCGCCTTCCGCTCCGCCTACGAGGACGGGCGCGGCAGCCTGCTGTGGCGACGCGGCGTGTCCGACCTGGAAACCCCGGTCGCGGCATACCTCAAGCTCGCGCATGGCAAGCCGAATGCGTTCCTGCTGGAAAGCGTGGAGGGCGGGGCCAACCGCGGCCGCTACTCCATCATCGGCATGGCGCCCGACCTGATCTGGCGCTGCCAGGATGGCAAGGTGGCGATCAACCGGCACGCTTTGTCCGCGCCGCACGCCTTTGTCCCCGACGCGCGCGCCCCGCTCGACAGTCTGCGGGCGCTGGTCGAGGAGGTACGGCTGGAGGTGCCGTCCAGCCTGCCGCCGATGGCGGGCGGGCTGGTGGGCTACCTCGGCTACGACATGGTCCGGCTGATGGAGAAGCTGCCGACCAAGAACGCCGACACGATCGGCGTCCCGGAAGGGCTGATGGTCCGCCCGACCCTGTTCGCGATCTTCGACAATGTGAACGACGAACTGACCCTGATCGCCCCGGTCTATCCCGCCCCGGACGTGACCGCACAGACCGCCTGGGACCGCGCGCAGGCGACGCTCGAGGCGGCGGAGGCGGCGCTGGAACGGCCGCTGCCGCACCAGCCGCCGCCGGTGATGCTGCCCGATCCGGAAACCCCCGGCTCCAACTTCACCAAGGATGGGTTCCTGGAGGCGGTGGCCCGCTGCAAGGAATACATCGCCGCGGGCGACGCGTTCCAGATCGTGATTTCCCAGCGCTTCTCGGTACCCTTCGCCCTGCCGCCCTTCGCGCTGTATCGCGCGCTGCGGCGGATCAATCCGGCACCGTTCCTGTTCTATCTCGACTTCGGCAACTTCTCGATCGTCGGGTCGTCACCGGAAATCCTGGTGCGGCTGCGCGATGAGAAAGTCACGATCCGCCCCCTCGCCGGCACTCGCCGCCGTGGCGCGACGCGGGAAGAAGACCTGGCGCTGGAAGCCGAACTGCTCGCCGATCCGAAGGAGCGGGCCGAACATCTGATGCTGCTCGACCTCGGCCGCAACGATGTGGGCCGCGTCGCCGCCATCGGCTCGGTCAAGGTCACGGAATCCTTCGTGATCGAGCGGTTCAGCCACGTCATGCACATCTCCTCCAACGTGGAGGGCACGATCCGTCCGGGCCTCGATGCGCTGGACGCGCTGGTGGCGGGCTTCCCAGCCGGCACGCTGTCTGGCGCGCCCAAGGTCCGCGCGATGGAGATCATCGAGGAACTGGAACCCGACCGCCGCGGCATCTACGCCGGCTGCATCGGCTACTTCGCCGCCAACGGCACGATGGACACCTGCATCGCGCTGCGGACCGCCGTGGTGAAGGACGGGGTCATGTATGTCCAGGCCGGCGCCGGGATCGTCGCCGACTCGGTCGCCGACGCGGAGTTCGAGGAAACCAGGCAGAAGGCCCGCGCCTTGGTTCGCGCGGCCGAGGAAGCGGTCCGCTTCGCGGCCGGCAAGGCGGGGCAGAACAACCCCGGCTGACCGCGTGGAGGCCGATTAGGCCTCCCGCGTTGGTATCAACGGGCGCAAAGTCCGTGCCTGACCGGAAACAGGAGGTCCGTCTGATCACTCCACAACCCCTCGCGTCCACGCCACAGCGAATCCTGCATTGGGCCGCGGCGACGCCCCGCGCGCCGGCGATGATCGAACAGGATGCGACCTATGGGTACGGCGATCTCGCGGCGAACATCGCGCAATGGACGCGGGCGCTCGCAGCGTCATCCATCCGGCCGGGAATGCTGGTCGGGCTGCAACACGACCAGCGTTACCTCCATTTCCTGCTGATCCAGGCCTGCCAGCTTCTGGGAGCGACCTCGGTGTCGCTCTCACGCGGTGATATCGCCATTCATGATCCGATCCTGGATCGGTGCGATTTCCTCTGCCTGCAAGCGCCCGGGGATCTGTCGTCGGATGGGATGCTCACGCTGTCGCAGGAGGTGGTCGACCGGGTTGTTCAGATGCCGGTGACCCAGGCCGACCTGCGCCTGCTGGATCGTTGCCCTGACGACGATATGATCTTGCGGCTGGTGAAGACCTCCGGCTCCACCGGACGGCCCAAGGTCATGGCGATGTCGCACGCGGCCATGAACGAGCTACTGCGCAAGACCCTGCGGATCCCAAACGACCCGGGCTACGCCTGGAACTTCCTCAATCTCTATGATTTCACACTCCGCTCGGCCTTGCGGGAAACCGAGATAGCCCTGCGCTTCGGGCAGACCGTCGTAGCGTCAAGCGGGGCGACCCTGCTGACGGATATGCGCCGCTTCGTGGAGTTCCGATGCACGGTGGTCTCGGGCGAGGCGATGTACCTTGCTGACTCGATACCGGCGGACTGGCGCGGCCCGCGGCACGGCCTTCTTCTGGTCAAGGGCGGGGCCCTGTCCACCGCGGCGCGGAACGTGTTGCGGGAACGGCTCGTCACGCATCTCTATCACAACTACGGCGCGAACGAAGTAAACCGGATCGCGAATATCGGCGACGATGGGGTCGGTACGCTGGAACACGGAGTCCGCGCGCGGATCGTGGATGATGACGGTGTCGAACTGCCAATCGGCACCATCGGTCAGATCGAGGTGACCCCGACGCTCGTCGATGGATATTTATGGGATCCCGAGGCAACCGCGCGCGCCTTTCGCGACGGATGGTATCGCACCTTCGATCTTGGCCTGATGCCGGAGCCTGGCAGGCTGATCGTTCTGGGGCGCGCGGACGATATGGTGAATATCGGCGGGGTGAAGTTCGCACCGCAGGCGTTGGAAAACCGCATCCGCGGGCTGCCGGGCATTCGTGACGCGGTCCTGCTGGGCGTTCCGACGACAGATGGGACGAACGAACTGATCGTCGTGCTGGAAACCGACGCGACGCATCTGCCGGCCCCGCTGCAACAGGCGATCGTCAGTATCCTGGCCGGCACGGTCCGGCGTTTCACGGGCCGCTTGCGGCCCGCCCTGCCCCGGACCGAAACCGGGAAGGTCCAGCGCGCGGTGCTGCGCGAGGAACTGGCCTCGGCTGCAAAGACGTAATACCAGCGCCGTTGATGGAGCCCCTTGGCCGGCGCCACCACGTCGTGGCGGCCACAGGGATCGAAAGCAAAGCTACCTGGTATGGCCAGGCCCACCGGCATTTCCGATTTGGCACGGGTTTGTCGTCCCGCCGGCGGATCGTGACGCATGCCGTTGATGGGCGTGGCGGGCGATTTCGACCGACCCCGTGCTGGGCGATGGTCGGGTCAGGCCAGACCATGGCGAATACGCATCGACCGGCCTCCCAACCCGAAACCGCGCGGATTTTTTGACTCAGACCCGCGATCGAGGTAACATTTTATCTCTGAAGACGGTCCTGGGGAGAATAACATGTCGATAGGCCGCCTCCGCGACTTCGTATGCTCCATGACGCGCCTGGTAGAGGCCCGTGGGAATGCCGAACAGGAAATCCTGGAACCAGCCCGCGCGCTGATGGCCGAACTGGTCCAGCGGGATGACTGGCTGCCGGACGCATTCGCCGCACCAGACCCGGCGCGCTACCGGCAATATCTGCTGTATGGCGACCCGCTGGACCGGTTTTCCCTGGTCAGCTTCGTCTGGGGCCCTGGCCAGCAGACACCGGTGCACGACCATCTGATGTGGGGCCTGATCGGGATGCTGCGCGGAGAGGAAATCTCCGTTCCCTATGCCATCTCGAACGGCCAGGTGATCCCCGGCACACCCGCGCGCCTCAAGCCCGGCATGGTCGATGCGGTATCGCCCCATATCGGCGATATCCATACCGTATCGAATGCCCTGGCCGACCGGCCGTCGATTTCGATTCATTTGTATGGCGGCAATATCGGCCGGATCCGCCGGCACGTCTTCGTCGCCGAAACCGGTGAGCAAAAAGATTTCACGTCAGGTTATTCATCGCCGGTGCTGCCGAATCTTTGGAACTGAACCGACCGCGCGCCCCTCTCTCCGAAAGGGTGCGAACCAAAGTTGTGGGATCAAGCGGCGGCGTTCGATGACGCTTCTGGCTGGTTGAGATTGGCCGGTGCCGACGGCCTGTCGGCCAGCGCCGCCCAATAAGCGTCCCAGTCCCGGTTCAGACGATTGATCCGCAACGCAAGCATATGTTCCGCATGGTCGACGAGCCACCAGGCGCCAGGAAGTTTCAGACGCTTTTGCGCGACATAGCGGTG
>CAMCDA010000226.1 GCA_945873195.1 Asaia bogorensis | reverse complement strand
CGCCATCCATCCCGGCTACGGCTTCCTGGCCGAGAACGCCGCCTTCGCCCGCGCGTGTGAGGCCGCCGGACTCACCTTCGTCGGCCCCACGCCCGACTCGCTGGACCTGTTCGGCGACAAGGCCGCGGCCCGCGCCTTCGCCGAACGCACTGGCGTGCCCTTGGTGCCTGGCAGCGCGGGCGCCACCGATCTCGCGGCGGCGCAGGCCTTCATGGCCAGCCTCGGAGAGGGCGCGGCGATCATGGTCAAGGCCATCGCCGGCGGCGGCGGGCGCGGCATGCGGCCGGTCCATGCCCTCGCCGACCTGCCCACGGCTTTCGAGCGCTGCCGAGCGGAGGCGCTGGCGGCGTTTGGAAATGGGGAATTGTATGTGGAGCGGCTGTTTCCGCGTGCCCGCCATATCGAGGTCCAGGTCCTCGGCGACGGCACTGGCGCGGTGGCGCATCTGTGGGAACGCGAATGCAGCGTCCAGCGCCAGCGTCAGAAGCTGATCGAGATCGCGCCCGCGCCCGGCCTGGCCCCAGCCGTGCGCGCCCGCCTGTTGGAAGCCGCCGTCGCCCTGGCATCCGCCGCGAAATACCGCAACGCCGGCACGTTCGAGTTCCTGGTGGATGCCACCGGTACCGAGGAGATTGCGTTCATCGAGGCCAATGCCCGCCTCCAGGTCGAACATACCGTCACCGAGGAAGTCACTGGCGTCGATCTGGTCGAAGCGCAGTTGCGGATCGCGGCTGGCGCGACCCTGGCCGACCTGCGCCTGACCCAGGCCGATATCCCCGCGCCGCGCGGTATCTCCATGCAATTGCGCGTCAACCTGGAAACCATGACCGCCGACGGCAACGCGAAACCGGCCGGCGGCGTGCTGAGTGCCTATGATCCGCCGAGCGGGGCGGGCGTGCGGGTGGATGGGTATGGGTATGCGGGGTATCGGACCAGCCCGGCCTTTGATTCCCTGCTGGCCAAGGTGATCGTCACCGCCCCCTCCGGCCGGCTGGAGGATGTGGCAGGTCGAGCGGGACGGGCGTTGGGGGAATTCCGGATTGCGGGGGCGGCCACGAACATGCCGTTCCTGCAGGCCCTGTTGCGCCATCCTGGCCTGCTATCCGGACAGGTGCATACACGGTTTGTGGAGGAGGAGATCGGCACCCTCCTCGCGACCGCCAGCGGGCCGCAGCCGCGGCTTTACTTTGAACCCGCCGCCGCGCCCGGCGCCCCGCGCACGGCCGGTATCCGGTTGAAGACCAACGATCCGCTCGCCATCGTCGCGCTGGGCAAGGGACCCGACGCCACCGTGCCGATGGTGGACGCCGCCCCGGCCGAACCCGGTGTCGCCGCCGACATCGACGCGCCGGATGGCACGAAGCCGGTCCCCGCGCCGATGCAGGGCACGATCGTCAGTCTCGACGTCAAGGAAGGCGATACGGTGCGCCGCGGCCAGGCCGTGCTGGTGATGGAGGCGATGAAGATGCAGCACGAGATCGCCGCCCCGGTCGGCGGCATCGTGCGCGCCATCACGATCGCGACCGGCGACACGGTGTTCGAGGACCATCCGCTGCTGTTCATCGAGGAAACCGATGACGCCAGCGGCGTCGCGGCGGCGGCGAGGGAAATCGACCTCGACCTGATCCGCCCCGACCTCGCGGAGGTAATGGCTCGGCAGGCGAAAGCACTCGATGAGGCGCGTCCCGCCGCGGTGGCGCGTCGCCGCAAGACCGGCCAGCGCACGGCGCGGGAGAATCTGGAGGACCTGGTCGATCCAGGCTCCTTCGTCGAATACGGCGCGCTGACCATCGCCGCCCGCCGCAGCACGACGCCGATCGCGCAACTGGTCAATGAATCGCCGGCCGATGGGTTTGTGATGGGCCTCGCGCATATCAACGGCGAGCAATTCGCGGAGGATACCAGCCGCGTTTGCGTCGGTGCCTATGACTACACGGTGATGGCCGGCACGCAGGGCAAGCACAGCCACCGCAAGCAGGACCGGATGTATGAACTGGCCGAGAAGTGGCGCCTGCCGACGGTGATCTTTACCGAGGGCGGCGGCGGGCGGGGCAGCGATCCCGACTACATCTCGATCCTTGGCGGCACCAGCGACACGTTCAACCAGTTCCCGCGCCTGAGCGGCCTGGTGCCCGTGGTCGGCATCGCCTCCGGTCGTTGCTTCGCTGGCAACGCCGTGCTGCTGGGCTGCTGCGACGTCATCATCGCCACGGAAAACGCCACGATCGGCATGGCCGGCCCGGCGATGATCGAGGGCGGTGGCCTCGGCGTCTATCGCCCGGAAGAAGTCGGGCCGATGAGCATCCAGGTGCCGAACGGCGTTGTGGATATCGCCGTCTCCGACGAACGGGAGGCGGCGCGGGTGGCGCGGCAATATCTCTCCTACTTCCAGGGCCGGGTGAAGGATTGGTCCTGCGCCGATCAGCGGCTTTTGCGGCACGCGGTGCCGGAGAACCGCATGCGCGCCTATGACATGCGGGCGCTGATCGCCACGCTGGCCGACACGGATTCGATGCTGGAAATCCGCAAGGGATTCGGGTTCGGCATGATCACCGCCCTGATCCGGGTGGAGGGCCGGCCGATGGGTGTCGTTGCCAACAATCCCTTGCACCTCGGCGGCGCGATCGACAGCGATGCCGCGGACAAGGCGGCGCGGTTCATGCAACTCTGCGACGCGCATGAAGTGCCGCTGCTGTATCTGTGCGATACGCCCGGGAACATGGTGGGGCCGGAGGCGGAAAAGACCGCGCTGGTTCGTCATTGCGCCCGCGCCTACGTGGTGGGCGCCAATGTCACCGTGCCGACGTTCATGGTGATCACCCGCAAGGCCTATGGCCTGGGGGCGCAGGCCATGGGTGGCGGGAACCTGATGATCGGGGCTTTCTGCATCTCCTGGCCCACCGGCGAATTCGGTGGCATGGGCCTCGAAGGCAAGGTCAAGCTCGGCCACCAGCGCGCGTTTGCCGCGATCCAGGACCCGGCGGAACGGATCGCGCTGTACGAGAAGCTGGTGGCCGAGGAATATGAACGCGGCAAGGCGCTGAATGTCGGGTCGCTGTACGAAGTCGATGACGTCATCGACCCAGCCGAGACGCGCAAATGGATCGTCGCCGGCCTGCGCGCGATGCCACCGGTGCCGAAGCGCGAGGGCAAAAAGCGCGGCTGGGTGGATGCGTGGTAAAGCCGACGACCCGGCTCTCCATGGCGGACAGGGGGGCGCCATCCAGGCTTTGGCCATCCCTCCCGTCTTGGCCGGGCTTGACCCGACCATCGCCAGAGACGCCCGCGTTGAGAGCTTCGTGAGGCCTTAATCGACAGCCTTCTTGGCGATGGCCGGGTCAAGCCCGGCCAAGACGAAAGAGGGATAAGGGAAATTGTCCCTTGATCCGAACGGGTGATCCCGCACGCGGCCCAACACCAAGTTCCTGCATCCGTGGCTACCCCGCTGTCACGACACATGGTAGTGCGAACCGCGCCGCCCCAGCCGATGCGGCACGGACCAAGAAACTCAGGGAGGGTTGATCAATGCTGAAATTCCTCGGTGCGGTATTGGCCGCGCTGTTGCTGTGGGCGCCAGTGATGGCGCAGGCCCAGTCCTATCCGTCCAAGCCGATCCGCTTCGTCATCCCCTTCGGCCCTGGATCGGCCAGTGACGCGCTCGCCCGTATTGCCGGCCAGGAACTGACCGCCATCCTTGGCCAGCCAATCGTCGTCGTGCACAAGCCCGGCGCGGACGGCGCCATCTCCGCGGTGGAGGTGCAGCGTTCCGCCCCGGACGGCTATACGTTCCTGTTCGGCACCAACAGCCCGCTCGCGGTCGTGCCGAACATGCGGAAGGACCCGCCCTACAACGTGATGACGGATTTCACGCCGGTCACGTTCCTCGGCGACAACACGTTCTTCATCGTCGTGCATCCGTCCGTCCCGGCGAAGACGCTTGCCGAATTGATCGCCTATGCAAAAACCACCCCGAAGCCGCTGAACCACGCGGCGGGCAACACTTTCGCCTTGGTGGGAACCGCGCTGTTCGCCTCGAACAACGGCATCGAGTTGCAGGCGATCCCCTATAAGTCCGAGCCCGATGCGATCGTCGATCTGCTGGCCGGCCGGGTCGAGATCATGAATGGCACCTCGACCTCCACCTCCGCCCATATCCGGGAGGGGAAGCTTCGCGCGCTCGCCACCACCCTGGCCCAGCGCAGCCCGCTGATGCCCGACGTGCCTTCCTTCCCCGAGGCCGGGCAGCCGAAATTCCCGATTGGCCCCTGGTTCGCGCTGGTCGGCCCGGCCGGTTTGCCGCCCGAGATCGTCACGACCATGAACAAGGCGATGGTGGCCGTTCTGGCCAAGCCGTCGGTGCGGGAACAGATGGAAAAGCACGGGTTTGTCCCCCGCTCATCCACGCCTGAGGAACTCGGCGCGTTCATGAAGGACCAGCTTGGCGTCTGGAAAGTGGCGCTGAAGACCGCCGGGATCGAGGCCCAGTAGCCAGCTTCTAGCCGGAGTACCCCCGTATCAACGCGGCAGGAGCATGTCCGCGATGATACGGACCAGTTCAACGAAGCTCCGCATCAGGAACCCGGTCGCGGCGCCGACGATCACGCCGCCGACCAGCCAGGCCAGTCCGCCGAACGTCAGAGTCGCCCAAAGCCCCGCCAAGGCGGGCGCCAGGCCAAACCCCAGAGCGATCCAGTTCCCGTGCCGCCGCAGCAGGCGGATAGCGGGGTAGGGGGCGTCAGCCGCTTCGGGCTCCGGATAATCGAGGTCCGACATCAGGCGGCGCGCAGCCGGGGCGTGAGCGGACGGCAGACCCGCACGCCCTGCAGCCCGATCAGGCCGGTCGCGTCAGCCAGTTTCCCCATCACCGCGAAACCCCGCCGCGTCACGCTGCGATCCAGGCCGATCGCCTCGGTCCATTGCAGCGGCACCGGCGCGGAGGCGCCGTCTTCGACCACCACCAGCGCGCCATCCAGTGGCACCTCCGGCGTTTCATCCAATCCGGTCAGCACGTTGCGGTGCCAGTTGTTCATCCGGTCGCGCCATTCGCCGGTGCCGGTCGGGCCGGCCTTGGCGCGGTAGGCGTCGCTGGTGAACACGTCCGGCCCCGTCACCTGATGCAGGGCGACAAAGGGGGACGGATGCGGCGACAGAGCCTCGAACCGCTGGGTGGCCTGGATGCCGGGGATCGAGATCAGCAACTTCATGTGCGACAAGTACCAGGCATCCCATTCGACCCGGCGCGACAGGTCGATCAGGGCCATCTCCACCATATAGATCATGACTGCGTTTCCTTGATGGTTGCGGCGGCATGGTTGGCGGCGCGGAAGCCGAACACCGCTGCTTTTGACAGGCCGCCGGTATAGCCGATCCAGGCTCCGCCCTCGATTCCTCCGGTCGTCGCGCCCGCCGCGTAGAGACCAGGAATGGCCCCTCCATCCGGGTGCCGCACCCTGGCGTCGGCGTCGATCCGGATGCCGCCCATCGTGTAGGTGATGCCCGCGCAGGCCGGGATCGCCAGGAATGGCGCCGTGGCGATCGGCATGGGCTTGTAGCGATCGGCTGAACGGGGCGGGGTCAGGCTGGCCAGGGCACCCGATGCGCAGGCCGCGTTATAGGCGGCCACGGTCTGGGTCAGGCCGTCCGAGTCAGTGCCGGCCAGCCGAGCCAGGGCGTCCAGCGTGTCAGCCCGATGGACGGTGCCGCCCGCGCGCACCAACTCCGGGTTGACCGGAATGCGCGCCGATTTGCCGGCCGTGTCCCAGATACGGCTGTCGAACACCAGCGTCGCGGACAAAGGTTCGGCGGAGCGCGCCAGCGTGTTGGCCATGTGGATGCCGCCCATCCCCTCATCCAGGGTGCGGACACCGGCCCCATTCACGACGATGCCGGCCGAGGCGATGCCGTCCAACTCGGGATAAGGCCAGACGCGGTCATTGGTCATCGCCTCGCGGCACAGCAGATGGCCGTAGAAACTCTCCAGCGTCGTGATGTCCGCCCCGGCCTCCCGCGCCATGCGGAGACCATCACCGATGCCAGTGGACGTGCCGCGCTGCTTGACCTGTTCGGGCGCCGTCATGATGTGTTCGCGCAGCAGGTCGAAATTGCCCTGGAACCCGCCATCGGCGAGCACCACGGCGCGGGCGGTCAACCGCTTTGCCGATCCGGCGTGATCAAGGTCCACGCCCACGCAGTGCCCGTCCTCCATCGCGAGCGCTCGCGCCCTTGCGTCGAGGATCAGCGTGCCGCCGAAATGGCGCAGCCGGTCACCCAGCAGGCGCAGCATCACGTCGGGTCCCCGGCCTTCCCAATCCAGCCCGGCGGCCAGGCGGCGCGGCGGCGCCATCATCCAGTTCTGCCAGGCGACGCCGCCGGCGCGGATGAAGCGGCCGCCCTGGACGCGCAACCAGTCGATGACCTTGCCGGTGTCGGTGATCAGCGCCTCGGCCAAATCGGGATCGGTGTGGCCGCGGGTGTGACGCTCGATTGCGGCCCGGATCGCTTGCGGCGGTTCCTTGGGGTCGGTGTAGCCGACATGGATGATGCCGCCGGACCAGCGCGTGTTGCAGGCGTAGCGTGGGTCCGCGCCCTTCTCCAGCACCGCGACGCGCAGCCCGCGTTCGGCGGCGCGGGTGCCGGCGACCAGGCCGGCGAGGCCCGCGCCAACAACGATCACATCATAATCTTGGGACGCCATCAGGTGCTTCCTGCGTTGGGAGACGTATCGCGACCGATCAGGCCGAAAGACCGCCGATCATGCCCTGAACCTCGGCCAGGGAGCCACCCTCGCCGAACCGCCGCAGCAACCCGAACAGGGCGCCGGAGCGGTTGCCGAGCGCGGGTAGGGTCAGGCCGTGGAACTTGCGGTCCATGTCATCCCAGGACATTGGGTTGCCTGGATGGCCCTTGGCCACCGCGATGCGCGCCGAACGCGGGGCGGCGCCGGCCTCGATCGTCAGGCCGGCCGAGGCGAAGGCCATGTCCGGATGATGATGCACGGCGATCCGGGTCGCGGTGTCCGCGATGGCCGGTTCCAGCGCCCAAGGCTCCCGGAAGTCGGCCGCCGAGACATCCCGCCCGTGCAGCGCCAGCGCGACGCAGTAGCGGAGGTCAAATTTTCCTGCCAAGGCCGTGTTGGGCCGCCCATCCCCCATCCCCGTCACCTGCAACGCCAGCGGGCCAACATCCGCTCGGCCTGCCTGGATGGTGATCGGATCAAGCCCCTCGGCCAGCAAGGCGCGCGCGGCGTCAACCGCTGGGTGGATCAGATGGCACGCGGCATAGGGCTTGAAGCTGTTGCGCAGGATGCGCCAGTCATCGAACGCGATCGGGGTGATGCTCAGCGTGCCGTCCTGGATGACGGCATTGTCCAGCCCGCCCCCGGCCTCCATCAGGCTGATCGCGCCAGTGAAGCCGCCGGCTGCGAGTTGGGCTGCCAGGATCCCGTCCATGGCAGCTTTCCCGGCATGAAACGGCTTGGCCATGGTGCCGAAGGAGGCGGTCAGCCCGCTGGTCTGGGTCGCGGCCAGGGCGACCGCGTGGCGGGCCTTTTCGGCGTCCAGGCCCAGCAGGGCGGACGCGGCGGCGGCTGCCCCGATTCGGCCGAACAGGCCGGTACTGTGCCAGCCGCGCGCCGTCGCGGCCTGGCCGAGGCCGTGGCCGACCCGTGCGCCAACCTCGAACCCCGTGACAAATGCGGCGAGCATGGCGGCCTCGGAGGCGCCGGTTTCCTCCCCCAGCGCCAGCGTCGCGGCCCAGACCGGCGCGCTGGTATGGGTGACGGCGTCCACATAAGTGTCGTCGAAATCCAGGCAGTGGGCGAGCGTGCCGTTGGCCAGCGCCGCGAACGGGGCAGCGGCGGTTTGCCCGTACAGCACGCTGGCGCGGCCGGCGCTGTGCCAGCCGGCGACGGTCTCGCGCACGATGCGGCCGGCGGGTTCATCCGCGGCGCCGATCGCCACGCACATCCAATCGGTCAGGCACAGCCGAGCGGCATCCAGCACCGCGGGCGGTATGGGGCGTTCGCCCGTCGTGGCAATGAACAGGCCGATGGCCCGTGCGTTGGCGTGTTCGCTCCCCATGATCTTACGGCTCCCGTTGTCGGCGTGCCCAGGATGCGGCGGCGGCGTGCGACTGGAAAGGGGCACCGTGACATGTGTCGGGAGCGGGTGAGTTGTCCGCCGTTTGAAGCGAATGAGTTGTCCGGTCTGTTCGTGGTCTGTTCAGGAGACCACGCATGCGTCGGCCCGGTGTCTTGTGGGAGGCGTATGTGACGCGCTTCCTGGATGTATTCGAGCGTTTCA
>CAMCDA010000225.1 GCA_945873195.1 Asaia bogorensis | reverse complement strand
TCAGGCGCTCGCCGCGTGCCGGAACACGGCGCTGACGTTGCTGCGCCGGATGGGACTGCGGATCGTCGAGGGCTTCGAGCACTTCGCCGAACACCGGGTCCAGGCCATCGCCGCCGTCATGCAGCCGAGAACCGAATGACCCTGGGCCTTGGGCGGCTTCCCTGCCTCCGGATCGGGAAGCCGCCGCAGGAACGCGGCCTTGATGTCCTGGCGCCGCACCTTCCCCGTCTCGGTGCGGGGAAACCAGGGCAGGGGCATGATCTCGAAGTGCCGGACATGGCGGGACAGGATCGCGCTCACGCTGTCCCGCAAACCGGCTTGCGCGTGCTCGCCCGCCATTTCGATGGCGACCAGCAATGTCGTCGTGTGATCGGGCCGGTCGATGCTCATGACGACCGCGTCCCGCACGCCGGGGATGCGCCGTAGCGCGTCCTCCAGCGCCCCTGGCGGCACCTTCACCCCGCCGATATTCAACACATCATCCGCCCGCCCCAGCACCACGAGCTTCCCCGGCGCGGGCTGGTAGCCGATGTCGTTGGTCCGGTACCAGCCATCGACAAAGGCCGCCGCCGTGAGGGCGGGATCGCCCAGATAGGACTCCACCATGGTCGTGGTCCGCGCCTGGATCATCCCGGGCTCGCCGAGCGGCCGGTCCGCGCCGGTTTCATCCACGATTCGTATGGTGACGCCGTCGGCCAGGGTGCCGACATCGTCGGCGTCGGTATCGGCGATCAGCCCGGTTTCATTGGCGGAGTAACGGGTGCTCAGCCGGTCGGTCAGGCGCTGGCCGATCAGGCGTCGCAGGTCACGGCTGGTGCCGGCGCCGAACAGTTCCACGTGCAGGACATGGCCGGCCGGCGGCGGCGCGCAGCGGTGGACCAGGCGCGCGATGTCCCCCACGGCGAACATCGCGTGGTTGACGATGCCGCCAGCCAGCAGCGCCGGGGCGTGGTCCTCCTGGGCGAACAGCACCGTTCCGCCGTGTTGCAGCACGCCCAGAACCCGCAAATTGACCGCCCGCACGGCCAGCCCATAGAGGCACAGCGAGGTCGGGTGCGGCAGGATGTCCCCCGTCATCCGAGCCAGATGCATGATGACCATCCGCTGCTGGCGGCCCTGGGACAGGGTGATCGCCTTCGGCGCGCCCGTGGTGCCCGAGGTCCGGACGATGCCGACGATCCCATCGGGCGGCGGCGGGTGGTCGAGGCGGCTGAGCGCATCGGCCGACGCCGCGGGCAAATGCCGCGGCCAATCGGCCGGAATGACCCGCGCCGCCGCGGGCGCGCCAGCCATCCCCACATTGGCCAGCAGCAGGATCTCGCATTGGCCTGCCAGCGGATCGCCACCGGTCAGGTCCTCGCGGGTCAGGGATACCGTCGCGGCCCCGATGATCTCGCAGGCGAGTTGCAACAGCAGATGGGTGGTGCGTTCGTGCCGGACCCCAATGCCCACCAGCATCCCAGGCCCGACCCCGAGTGTGGCCAACCCCTGCACGCACCGCGCCAGATCGGCGGCGAGGGCCTGGTAGGAATGCGCCACGCCAAATTCGACGAGCGCGGTCGCTTGCGGCGTCTGGCGCGCATACCAGGCGATGGCCGGCGCGGTGGCGGAAAAATCGGGTCGCCCCATGTGGGCCTCCTTGCGGGCCATTCAATCACCCCGCTCCCGGCTTGCGCCAGCCCCAGGCTTCGCCATAGTCCCCGCGTTCTCCTGGAGCCCATCATGCATCTGAAACCGATCGTCCCGCCCGCTGATCCAGCCCCCTGGCCGGAGGCGCGGGCCGACGACGCCGGCATGAACTGGATGTGGCTGGAGGAAGGCGCCCGCTTTGCCACCGAGAACGAGGTGCCCTGGCCCTATGACCTGCGGCTCCATCTCGAAAGCGGCCATTTCGAGAAGCCGCCGTTCAACGAGATCCTGGGGCCGATCCGCCCGCGCGGGCCGGCCAACGGGCTGATCCTGCGCGGTGGCTACAAGGTGGCGACCTGGGGCGATACGGATCAGGTGGATTTCACCTTCTCGGCTGCCAAGAGCTATCTGTCCCTGCTGGCCGGCATCGCGGTGATGGACGGGCTGATCCCGGACCTCGACGAGCCGGTGCGCCGGCTGGTCGATGATGGCGGGTTCGAGGGCAACCACAACGGGGCCATCACCTGGCGGCATCTGCTGCAGAACACCTCGGAGTGGGAGGGGGAGCTGTTCGGCAAAGCCGACCAGATCGACCGCAACCGCAGCGTGGCCGTCGAAGGCCGCGGCCGGAAGGGCGATGCCCGTGCCTTGAAGGCGCCCGGCACGCATTGGGAATACAACGATGTGCGGGTGAACCGGCTGGCCCTGGCGCTGCTGCGGGTGTTCCGCCGCCCGCTGCCGGAGGTCTTCGCCGAACGGATCATGCGCCCGATCGGAGCGTCCGATTCATGGTCCTGGCATGGCTATCGGACGTCCTCGGTCGAGGTCGACGGGCGGATGGTCGAAAGCGTCTCGGGCGGCACGCATTGGGGGGGCGGGGTGCTGATCCACGCCGAGGACCAGGCGCGCCTCGGCCTGCTGATGCTGCGGCGCGGGGAGTGGAACGGAAAGCGGATCATCCCCGAAGCCTGGGTCGCGGAGTCGCTGACGCCCTGCGCGCTGAACCCGAACTATGGGTTGCTGTGGTGGCTGAACACCGGGGCCACGCGCTATGCCAGTGCGCCGACGAGCAGCTTTTTCGCCTCGGGTGCGGGGGGCAACGTCACCTGGGTCGCGCCGGAGCAGGACCTGGTCGCGGTGATGCGCTGGATCGACCCGGCCGCGGTTGATACATTCGCACGACTGATCATGCAGGCGATGGAATGAAGACCTACGAGACGATCACGATCACCCACCCGCGCGAACACACCGCCCTGGTGACGCTGAACCGGCCGGAATCGCTGAACGCGATGAACACCCAGATGGGCATCGATCTGCTGGATGCCTTCGACGGGTTCTGCGCCGATCCCCGCGCCCAGCGCTGCATCGTGCTGACCGGCGCCGGACGTGCCTTCTGCGCCGGGGGAGACCTGAAGCAGCGCAAGGGCATGACCGACGAACAATGGCAGGACCAGCATCTGATCTTTGAGCGTGCCGTCCGCGCCATCGTCGGCTGCCCGGTCCCCGTGATCGCCGCCGTCAACGGCCACGCCTTCGCCGGCGGGATGGAAATGGCGCTCTGCTGCGACTTCATCTACGCCGCCGACACCGCCCGCTTCGCCCTGACCGAAGTCACGCTCGGCATCATGCCCGGCGCGGGCGGGACCCAGAACCTGCCCCGCGCGGTGGGCACGCGGCGCGCCAAGGAGATCCTGCTGACCGGCAAGCCGTTCTCCGCCCAGGACGCCTATGACTGGGGCATGGTGAACAAGCTCTGCACCGTCGAAGCCCTGATGGATGACGTGCTGGAAACGGCGGCGACGATTGCCGGCAACGCGCCGATCTCGACGCGGCAGATCAAGCACTCGGTCAACATGGGCATCGGGATGGACCTGCACAGCGCCATGATGTTCGAGATCGAGGCCTATAACCGCATGGTCCCCACCGACGACCGCCGGGAAGGCATCCTGGCGTTCAATGAAAAGCGGAAACCCGTCTACAAGGGGCGCTGAACCCAAAGGAAACGTGCCATGAACGCGATCACCGACATCCCCGGCCAGGGCCTCACCCGCAAGCTCGCCGAACAGGCCCGCGCCCTGCGGCTGGAAGACATCCCCGAGGACATCCGCGCCTGGGCCCGCCAATGCGTGCTCGACTACGTCGCCTGCACCCTGGCCGGCGCCAAGGACGAACTGACCGAAATCCTGCTGGCCGAGATGCAGGAGCAGGGTGGCAAGGGCTCCGCCACCATCATGGGCCATGGCGTGAAGCTGCCGCCCGCCGCCGCGGCGATCGTCAATGGGGCGGCGGCCCACGCGCTCGATTACGACGACGTGAACCTGGCGATGCCGGGCCATCCGACCGTTGCGATCCTGCCCGCGCTGTTGGCGCTGGCCGAGGAACGGGGTGCCACCGGCGCCGAGGTTCTGACCGCCTTCGTCGCCGGCTATGAACTGCAATGCCGCATCGGCCGCGTCATGTCCCCCGGTCATTATGACGTGCTGGGTTTCCACGCGACGGCGACCGTGGGCAGTTTTGGTTCCGCCGCCGCCTGCGCCCATCTGATGGGCCTTGATGTCGAGAAGACCGCCATCGCGCTGGGCATCGCCGGCACCCAGGCGGCCGGCCTGAAGTCGATGTTCGGCACGATGTGCAAGCCGCTGCATGCCGGCAAGGCGTCCTATCACGGGCTGATGGCCGCCAAGCTCGCCGCCCGAGGCTTCACCAGCCGCACCGATGTCGTCGAATGCGCCCAGGGGTTCGCCAAGACGCACAGCCCGGACTTCAACCCCGAGGCCGCGTTGGAAACCCCGCCGCAAGGTTGGTATATCCGCAACAACCTGTTTAAGTACCATGCCGCCTGCTACATGGTGCATTCCTCGATCGAGGCCGCGCGCAAGCTGCGCGACACGCATGGGCTGACGCCGGACCGGATCGGCTCCATCCGCGTGCAGTTGGAAGAAGCCTGCGACCGTATCTGCAACATCCCCGCGCCGAAGACGGGGTTGGAGGCGAAGTTCTCCCTGCGCCTCGCCACCGCGATGGGGCTGGCGGGTGTGGATACAAGCCGTCTGTCGACCTACTCGGAAGAAGTCGCTGCCGACCCGACGCTCATTGCCATGCGGGATCGGATCGAACTCGATTTTCGCACCGGGATTCCCAACACCTTCGCCGAGATCGAACTGACGCTGAACGATGGCTCGAAGGTCACCGCGCGCCATGACGCCGGCATCCCGGCGGCCGACACCGCTGAACAGGGCCGCCGGCTGGAGGAGAAATTCGCCTCCCTGGTGGAACCCGTGCTGGGCGGAAACTCCGCCAACGCTCTGATCGCCGAGATCGCCAAGCTGGAAGCGCAGCCCGACGTCCGCGGCATCATGGCGCTCTGCGCGGGGTAGGAGACCCGGGCCGGCCCGCGATCGTCGGCGCTGGCCCCCACTCTCGTCATCCCGGCCCACCTTCGTCATCCCCGGCCTTGTGCCGGGGACCAACCCCAGCACCCACCCCGGACCGACCCCCGAACACATCTCCGGGCCACCACCCCCACCAACGGACAACCCCATGACCCAACGCATCGGCATCGCCGGGATCACCGGCCGGATGGGCCGTCTCCTGGCGGAGGAAGTCCCCACCGCCGGCGCCACACTCTCCGGCGGCATCGGCCGAGCGGGCACCGCCAACGCGGCACCGGCGGGCGCCCTCCTGTTCCCAGGCATCACCGAACTTGCCACCGTCTCCGACGTCGTCATCGACTTCACCAATGCGGCCACCGCCCAGGCCACCGCCTCCCTGATGGCGGCGTCGGGCAAGGCCTGGATCCTCGGCTCCTCCGGCCTGTCGCTCGCCGATGAAGCCGCGGTCGAGGTCGCCGCCCGGTCCATCCCCGTCGTCTACGCCTCCAACTTCTCCGCCGGCGTCAACCTGGTCCTGGCGCTGTGCGAACGCATGGGCGCTGCCCTGCCAGCCGAACAATACGACGCCGAAATCGTCGAAATGCACCACCGCCAGAAGGTCGATGCCCCGTCCGGCACTGCCATCGGCATGGGCCGAGGCGTCGCCAAGGGCCGAGGCCAGAAGCTGGAGGACGTGATGGAAAGCGGCCGCCACGGCCATACCGGCGCCCGCAAGACCGGCGCCATCGGCTTCGCGGCCCTGCGCGGCGGCCAGGTGGTGGGGGAGCACACGCTGATCTTCGCCTCGGGCACGGAACACATTGCCCTGACCCACCGCGCCTTCGACCGCCGCACCTTCGCGACCGGCGCCGTCCGAGCGGCCCTGTGGGCAGCCGGCCGCAAGCCTGGCCTCTATTCGATGATGGACGTGCTGGGGATGTGAATCCTCAGCGGGGTGCCGCGAAGATCGCCTGACAGGCCTCGGGCATGGCAGGCGGCTTCGGCGGCGGCCCGGTCCGAGGCACTGGCGGCGCGTCCAACTGATCGAACCACCATTGCAGGGTGGCATCGCAGCCATCGCCCGGAGGCGGCGGCGGCAGGTTGTGGCACTCGGCCTGGCCCGCGGGGCATTTGAACGTCAGATGCAGATGCGCGGCATGCGCATAGAACGGCCGGATCAGCCGCAGCCAGGACCGGTCGCCGGTCACGTCCTCGCAGAGTTGTTTCTTGATCGCCGGATTGACCAGCACCCGATCGACATCGGGCAGGCTCGCGGCCAGCCGCAGCAGCGTGATGACGCCCTGGTTCCAGCGCGACATCTCCACCCCGCGCCGATCGGGGCGCACCAGCGTCGGCTGCTCATAGGCGTCCCGCTGCGCCCGCGTCATCGGCGCGCGTGGCCGCATGTCCAGGCCGATATCGACCTCCAGCCCGCGCTGGTGGCTCATGTGCCCGCCGCCCATCGGCCCGCCCCTGGGGTGGCTGATATCGCCGACCAGCACATCGGGCAGCCCCGCCGCCTGGACCTGGCGGGCGAGCAACTGGACCCGCTCGATCGTCTGCGGCGCGCCCCAGACATCGCTGCGGGTCATGCGAATGGCGGCATAGCCGGGTCCGGTTTCCGGCAGGGCGACGGCTCCGGCGATGCAGCCACCGGTCGGCGATCCGCCGATGATGCGCACGGGTCCCGGCGCCGGACCAGCAGGTCCCGCGGCCACCGCCGGCAAGGCTACCAGCAACAGCGCCACGGTGCGGCTGATGAGGCCCCGTATCATGCCACCCGCGCCTGGATATCCCGCACGACCGAATCGAACATCGCCTCGGTCAGCCGGCCTGTGTTCGTGTTGAGCCGGGACACGTGATAGCTGTCCGCCAGCAGCAGCCCACCGGGCAATTCATGCAGAGCCCCATGCGTGAAGGGCACATGGCTCGCGCGCAGGCCGCGCGCCCGCAACACCGCCTTATGGGCCACGCCACCCAATGCGAGCACCACCCGCAGCGCCGGCATCGCCGCTAATTCTCGCACCAGGAATGGGTTGCAGGCATTGATCTCGGCCGGGACAGGCAGGTTGCCGGGCGGCACGCAGCGCACCGCATTGGTCACGCGGCAGCCGACCAGGGTCATGCCATCCGCTGCATCCGCCCCATAAGCCCCGGACGCGAAGCCATATTTCAGCAGCGTCCGATACAGCAGCATGCCGGCGAAATCGCCGGTAAAGGGCCGCCCGGTGCGATTGGCCCCGCGCACGCCCGGCGCCAGCCCCACCACCAGCAGCCGCCCCGCCAGCGTGCCGAAGCTCGGCACCGGCGCGTTATGCCAATCCCCGTGCGCCGCCCGGTTGGCCAGGCGATAGGCCTCCAGCCGGGGGCACAGCGCGCAGTCGCGCCCGGGTGCCTCCGGTTCGGCCAAGGCCCCTCCGCTCACGCGGCGTCGTTGGGATCGGAATACGGTTCCGCCGGGGTCTGGCGCACCGGCATCGGCCGGGTCCGCGGCTCGGTTTGCCGGCGGGTGAATTCCGACGCGATCTCCGAGAGTTCCAGGAACTGATCGGCCTGCCGGCGCAGTTCATCGGCGACCATCGGCGGGCTGGTGCGAATCGAGGACACGACGGACACCCGCACGCCCTTGCGCTGCACCGCCTCCACCAGACGGCGGAAGTCGGAATCACCGCTGAACAGCACCGCGTGATCAATCCGGTCCGCGAGTTCGAGCATGTCGACCGCGACCTCGATATCCATGTTGCCCTTGACCCGGCGGCGGCCGGTCGCGTCGGTAAATTCCTTGGCCGGCTTGGTCACCAGCGTATAGCCGTTATAGGCCAGCCAGTCGGTTAGCGGCTTCAAGGGGGAGTATTCGTCCGATTCCAGAACAGCCGAGTAGTAATAGGCGCGGATCACGTGCGCCTTGCGGCGGAAGTAGTCCAGCAGATTGCGATAATCGACATCAAAGCCAAGATTTCGTGATGCTGAATAAAGATTGGCGCCATCGATGAACAAGGCAACGCGCTCGTTCGGGAGGAAATGCATGATTTTTAGCCTCTTGGACTGTTTGTTAAAGCGAGTTGGGTTAACCACGACCATCGCCGGCTAATCGGCGGCGCCGACGACGAAGCGGCCCATTATAGCAACCGGGATCAATCCGAAAAGATGCAAAGGCGCGGAAGGGTGCGAACCAAAGTTGTGGGATCAAGCGGCGGCGTTCGATGACGCTTCTGGCTGGTTGAGATTGGCGGGTGCCGACGGCCTGTCGGCCAGCGCCGCCCAATAAGCGTCCCAGTCCCGGTTCAGACGATTGATCCGCAACGCAAGCA
>CAMCDA010000224.1 GCA_945873195.1 Asaia bogorensis | reverse complement strand
CGTGCGACCATGAGCAGGCCCCGCTGGTGCACGGCGATCCCCGCGACCGGCGCGATCTGGCCCCAAACCATCCGGGATCGCATTGCTCGGCGCCAAACGAGCCCTTCTTGTTGCCCAGTCACGGTCACAAAACCGAAATTGCGCACCGAGGCACCCGCGGCACGGGCTTCACGATCAATCACCGCGACCCGCAGCCCCTGGCGGAGCCCCGCCAAAGCATGGGCCAACCCGACGATGCCGGCCCCGGTAACAGCAAGATCATAGGTCTGGATGGTCATGTTCCGCGCGTACGCGCCCCACCCGGAATGCGCAAGCACAACGATGTGACAACTGTGAGACTCGCCGTGACCTATGCGGCGGGACCGGCGCCGATCTGAAACAACCCTTGGCCAACCCGAATCGTGCGACCCTCGGTCACGTCGTCGCATAGTCGGCAATCGTCCGGGAGGAACATGATGATGGTGGAGCCATGCTCGAACCATCCCATCTCCTCGCCCTTTCGTATCGAGGCATCGCAGGGCAGGTCGCGCCGTTGCGTCCCCCGCGGCAGGTCGAGGAATCGCAGGCGGATGCCGGCCACCAGGATGGCCGCGACAGGCACCAGGGTCATGGCATGCCCAGTTGCGGCCAGGCGTGTGCGGATCACGGCCCGCTCGTTCTTGCAGAACACGCCCTTGATCCGCTTGAGCGTCGGCGGATTGACGTTCCAGACATCCCCGGGAAAGTGCGAGACCCGTTCCACCACGCAGTTATGCGGCGCGTGAAAACGGTGATACATGCTGGAGGTGAGGCGCAGCGTGACATAGCACCCGTTGCGAAAAGTCGCCGCGTGCTGGGGATCACCGAGCAACTCCTCCACGGCATAGGGAAGCCCCTTGACCTGAAGGATCTGGCCATCGGTCACGCGACCACACGCCCCGACAATGGCATCGCAGGGGCTGACGATGACGTTCGGGTCCATATCGATAGGACGCGCGCCATCCTTCAGCGTGCGGGTGAAGCAATCATGCATGCTTCGAAATCGGGTCTCTCGCGCGTCGCTCAGATCGAGATCGGCAAAGAGCTTCCACACGAACATAGAGACATCGCGCACGAGCGGCTGCTCGATCCGGCTGAACCAACCCATGAAGCGGGTCAGCGTGCGCCGGGGGATGCGGTTGGTCAGCAGGAAGTTCAACTCCTCCTGCTGCAGAAAATTCATTATCGTTGACCGAAATGTCATGAGAAGAGGTTGCTAACATGAAGGGCTAGCCGGTGTCCGTTAGATGTTAATGACATTCCTGTATCTCGCCGGCGGGGCTGGCGCGTTGACCGCACTCGCCGTCAAGGGAAAGGCTCGAGCCGAACTGTCGATGGCGAAGCATCGGTCGCTGACCGGGCATTCCCGCATGGCGCGCCGCGTGGCCTCGCTGATTCCTTTCTATGAGTACGACGAACAGCGGTTCTTCCGCGCCGACGATGCGCCCGACTCCGTCGTACGGTTGCGCCGCGACGGATTCGCGCGCCTGTCGGCATTGTGGCGTGAACGCTTCCCACAAACCACCGAGATGACATCGGGCGCCGCTGCCGGCGTTTCCGATCTCCAATTTACGGCCGCCTACCGCGTGCCGTTCCAGTTCAGTCGAGTCGTTCGGCAGGCACTTCCCACGGGATCGTTTCTGGCATCCTCCTCCGGCGTGACGGTCACCGACCTGGATGGCAACGTCTTCTACGACCTGACCGGTTCCTATGGGGTCAACCTGCTGGGACATGATTTCTATAAGGACTGCATCGATCGCGGGGCCGATCTGGTGCGCGATCTGGGGCCGGTGCTGGGCGCATACCATCCGACTGTTGCCTACAATGTCGGGCGGCTGCGCACGATCTCCGGCCTGGATGAAGTTTCGTTCCACATGTCAGGAACCGAGGCGGTGATGCAGGCCGTGCGTCTGGCGCGGTATCACACCAATCGGTCACATCTGGTGCGGTTCTGCGGCGCCTATCATGGCTGGTGGGGCGACGTGCAGCCGGGTATCGGCAACCCCACCGCCGCGCGCGATACCTATACCCTGTCGGACATGTCGGCCCGCACGCTCCAGGTTCTGCGGAGCCGCCGCGATATTGCCTGCGTGCTGGTGAACCCGCTGCAGGCCTTGCATCCGAACCAAGCCGCGCCCGCGGATTCCTCATTGGTGGACAGCGGGCGTACCGCCGGGTTCGACCGGCAGGCCTATACAGCATGGCTGCGGGAACTCCGGCAGGTATGCGACGAACGCGGGATCGTCCTGATTTTCGATGAGGTCTTCGTTGGCTTCCGCCTGGCGATGGGCGGCGCGAAAGAATATTTCGGGGTCCAGCCCGACCTGATCACCTATGGCAAAACCCTTGGCGGAGGGCTGCCGGTCGGTGTCCTGTGCGGCCGACGCACGTTGATGAAGCGCTACAACGCGGATCGTCCGGTGGATGTCTGCTTCGCCCGCGGGACCTTCAACGCCCATCCCTATGTCATGGGCGCTATGGCGGCCTTCCTGCAACATATGGACAAGCCGTCGACCGAGGATCTGTATCAAGGCCTGGACGATCTGTGGAATGACCGCACCGAACGGCTGAACGATCGGCTACGGTCGGCACAGGTACCAGTCAGGATCGAGAACCTCTCATCGATCTGGACGGTCTGCTATACACGCCCGTCGCGCTACAACTGGATGCTGCAGTACTATCTGCGCGCCGAGGGCCTTGCGTTGAGCTGGGTCGGGACAGGACGCCTGATATTCAGCCTGAATTTCTCGGAGGCCGATTACGACGCGGTTGTCGACCGTTTCACGGCTGCCTGTGTTGCGATGCAGGCGGATGGATGGTGGTGGGCCGATGATGCCACGACCAACCGTTCCATCAAGCGAGGGATCCTGCGTGAGATGTGGACCCATCGGCGCTTTCTGACGTCATCCCGCCCCTCCGACCGGTCGAGTATTCCTCAACCGGCCGAATAGGGCGGTGTGACGCGGGGTCAGTGACGCGACTTGATCCTGTCATCCTCGGGGTCGAGCGCCATCGGCGGCGCGATCAGCGTGCCGCGCATGAGTTGAAGCGGCGCCCGATGGTAGAGTTTGATGTCATGAAACGGGTCGGTGATGATCTTGGTCGCCCAAACCAGGCCCGTCATCCAGTCCTTGATCACGAACAATTGCACCGTGCGGAACACCAGGCCGCTTAGGCCGACGAACAGCCAGGAATACCCAACATTGCGGGCGAAATCCGTCCAGGTGTTGGCCGGTGTCAGAAGGCCCAGCGCCGTGGGATCGACAAGCAGAAGGATCGGCGACAACGCCCAGACGGCCATCAGCACCATCTTGCGGCGGATATTATAGCCGATCTTGATCTCTTCCTTGTACTCGTCGGTCGCCTGATTGACGACGTCATAGTCCCGCGGCTCAAAAAAGAAGTGGCCGATTTGCCGGCTTGTCATGGCGACCAGCCATCCGATCAAGGCCGCTAGGGCGGGATCCTTGAACATCAGCAGATAGGCACAAACAAAGCTGATCGCGCTCAGAAGATGGAGCGATTGATTGACCACACTGTGATGGTAGTACCGATGGTCGTCCCATCGTTGAACTCTGAGTAGGTCGAGAAAGCCGGACATCGATGTTCCTTGTAGATCCGGGGGGACGGTTATTGGTCTTCCGTGGGAGGAAGGATCAAGCCTGGTCCGTAAGGCGGACATAGCGGAGGAGCCAGAAATGCCCGAGCGGCGGCAGTGCGCGCCGTTCCAGCAGTCGCACGGTGTCCGATCCTTCGGCCCATTGTTCGTAACGGGACCAGGAGAATTCGGTACGAAATCCCATGCGGCTGGTGACCGGCATCAGCCATTTCTCGATCGTTCCGCGCATGCCGCTCTCGGCGCCAATGCGGGTGGTCAGGATGATCTCACCGCCCGGCCGGACGACACGCGCGAATTCGTCGAGTGCCTTTTCCGGGTTCGGAATGGCGGTCACGACGTACTGCGCCACCACGACGTCGAACGACGCGTCCGGAACGGCCAACTGCTCCGCGTCCATGACTTCGAGCGCTTCGACATTGGTCAGGCCCTGGGCCGCGACCCGCTTGCGGGCCTTGTCCAGCATCGGCTCCGAGATATCGATGCCGACGATGCGGGTCCCGGCGCCGTAGTCGGACAGGGACAGACCCGTGCCAACCCCGACCTCCAGAACGCGTCCCCCGACCGCCTCCGCCGCCCTCACCGCCGCTCGGCGTCCACGCCGAAACACCGGACCAAAGACCAGATCGTAGATCGGCGCCCAGCGGGCATAAGCATCCGCTACCTGATCCCGGTCCATCACGCTCGCTAAGGCCATCTTCATCCTCTGAGTGTCTGTCGTGCGTGCAAGATGGGCATACGAGCGTCAATCGGTCGGCTGGTCGGACTGTTCCCAGGCCATTTTCACGCGGCCATTCAGGTGACCGACGTCCCGAACGCAACATCGCTTCGCGTGTCCATGCACCCCAGTTACGCGACGCTTGGTCGATATTTATTGCACTCAATTGTCAGATTCGCGACGAGAAAGATCGCTTTTAAGTATTAAACTAATATGACGATACTGAGGGTTTGTTTGCATGCACGACCGTAGTACTCCTGTCATATCCTGGCAAGGTCGCTGAATATGGTACATTTGATACAATAAATATAGTTTCAGCAGATCCGGCCACGCGGCAGATCGAGAAAATCCATGTCGCAAATACCGCGACCATAACTTCCATTTCCAATTCAAAAAATATCCAACAAGAGAGTTCGAGAATGGAACTTCCGAAAGGAGAAATATTTGTAGAATTCATGCCCCATGGTTGTTCCGGATAAATTTATTTGTCATCCGAGCCCAGCAGATAATGCCCTATATCTTCTTCGAGAGCAGAATAAGTGGAAGGATTGGGTGCCGCACTCGATCGTCCCCACCGTCAATATATTTGAGGTCGATCATGCCCCATACAGCGGGACCCGTTGATCCGTTACCAACGGCGTGGGAGCCCAATAGTCGCGTCGGGGACATGCTGCGCGGACGGCGCGGCCTGATCGTCGGCATCGCCAATGAACACAGCATCGCCCATGGCTGAGCGGTCAAGCTGCGGGCCTTTGGCGCGGAACTGGGAGAGAACGGCATCCGCGTATTCGCCGTGTCTCCTGGGCCACTGAAGACCCGGGCCGCCAGCGGCATCGAGCAGTTCGACGAACTGGTCGATGCCGCGGTCAGCCGAACGCCCGCGCACCGGTTGGTGGATATCGCCGAGGTCGGACGGGAGGTGTCGTTCCTGGTAGGCGGCGCGGCCTCCGGGATGACCGGCGATACCATCTACGTCGATGCCGGCCTGCACATCGTCGCGTAAAGGGGACCACACCATGCGGCGAGCCATTTCAGCGACCGCCGTGGACAAGCTTGGCCGCATTGGCGAGCACGCCTGGAGGGAGCGGGAACGGGTGCTGGAAGGCATGGGATGGATCGGCATCGATCTTGACCGCGGCGCCAACCGCCAGGGGGCCAAGGTGATCTCCTCGCCCCGGTCGCGGGTGAAGGTCTTCGTCATCCCGACCGACGAAGAAGCGATGATCGCGTCCCACACGCACGCGGTCCTGCGTCAGGCGGCCATGGTCCCCACCTGAACGGCGAACCGAGGACGCGGCACCCCTTCATCTCAGGACGTGCGCCCGCCCCGTTTCCATGCTTTGATGCACCGATGGAGACACAACACGTGATGCCCGACGGACCCCGTGTGGCATCGGGCCAGGTCATTGCACTCCGCCTGATCGACCTGGCCTATGAAATCGACCTGAAGAAGGCCGAACGGCTGTGGTCCGATCTGGCGCAGGGCGGCAGCGCCCGCACCAAGCTTTCGACCACATCACCAAAAGCGGTGTCGTTCGGAGTGCCTCCGCTGGCGTTGGAACTGGGACCCGTCAGCCTGTCACTGGCCGGACAGACACTGACCGCCTCCGCAAGTGTTCGCCTCTACGATTTCGGGATCGCCGCGCTGGCGATCAAGGTGCCGGTCGCCGACCTGCCCTGGAACGACTTCGTTCAGCGCGTGAACGATGTCGATCGAACGATCGGACCCGACGCGATCAGCGACGCCTGGGACACGCTGGCCGCGACCTTGCGCCGCCTGCTGGCCGATGCCCTGGACCGTCCGACCACGACGCCGTTGCAGGAGGATTATCTGCTCGCGATGGTCACGGCATTCGACAGCCCGCTGACGGCGGACCAACTCATGTCCCGGGTCGATCTCGTTCCGCTCCTGTCCGGCGAGGAAAAACCGCTATCCGAAGCGTCTCGGCGCGATCTGCTGCGGAACCGCTTTTCCTACTATCTGGATGACCTGGCCGTGATCACCTGGGATCGCGCCTTCATCTACGAGCCGCGCGCCGAAACCGACGTCGCCGATGTCCTGGAGATGGCGAACGCGCAGTTGCTGGAGATACGGACCTACGACGAAATGCTCGACGCCGAGCTGCCACGCATGCGCGCAATGGTCGCAGCCGCTCGGCATGTCGTGACTTTGCTGGCAGCGCGCCGTTACGCACGTCTGGCGCGCCATCTGCACGCGTTGGTTTCAGAGGTCAGCGAACTGACCGAACGGGTCGATAACGCGCTGCAGGTGACCGAGGACGTCTATCTTGCGCGGGTCTACGGCACCGCCATCGAGCTTTTCCGTGTCCCCAACGTGAGCGAGGCGGTGAACCGCAAACTCGCAAGCATCCGGGAGACCTATACCGCCCTCCACGGCGAAGCGGCCGGCGGTCGAGGGGAGGTGCTGGAAATAGCGATCGTTGCGTTGATCGTGATCGAGATTGTGCTCACCCTCACCGGCCATTGATAAGGGGGGATCGGATAACGATTATCTCGGGCCCGCCGCGATGATCTGGTCGCGCTCCCGCAGGACTTCCTCCCGCATGATTCGCCACCACGGATAGTCCTGGCGGGTTTCGGAGAAGCGCACGACCGCCGAGAAATACGGCCGTAGCAGAGCGTCCACGGGACGCTGATTGCGTCGGCAATAATCCTGCAAGAGTTCATCCGCGGATCGGCCGCGCAGGTCGTCAAGGCTGGTGACGCCCATATCAACCAAATCCGACTCGAAGCCGTTCCACAGCCCCCGCAACGGGGCCAACTGACTGCACAGGCGGCTCACCGCCTCCGACCGTTTGTGTTCCATGGACGTATGGCATGCCACAGGCGCTAAAACCCGACAAGATGATAATTCATCTACACAACCAGTTTGGGCGTGACGGCAGGCATTCGTTCGGGCAATGAGCGTTCGCGTTCTCCGACAAGCAGCAGGACCCCCCCCAATGGCCGGCACGCCAACCTATGCCACCCCGGCAGGATTTCTTGGGATCAGCCGAACCGACCGGTCCGCGGCCTACACGGTGGCCGGCGTTCCGATGGATATCGGGACAACGAACCGATCGGGCACGCGGGAGGGGCCGGCAGCCATAAGGCGCGCCAGCCGCATGCTGGTGGATGGCGCCCATCCCGGCTTCTGGGTGGATCCGCTGACCCTCGACCTGGCTGATATTGGCGACTTCGATCTCGCCTTGGGCGACATCCCCGCCTCTCTTGCCCTGATCGAGGCGCAGGCTGACGGGCTGGCGCATTTGCTGTGCCTGGGCGGGGAGCACGGCATCTCCCTGCCATTGCTGCGGTCGTTACGGCGCCGCCTGGGGAAGCCTGTCGCGCTGGTTCATTTCGATGCCCATGTCGACACCTGGGCCGATAATTTCGGTCAGGCCTATGCCCATGGCTCTGTCTTCTACCACGCCATCCAGGAGGGCTTGGTTGATCCGAAGCGGATGATCCAGATCGGCATCCGTTCTCCCATGCAGCGCGACGTGTGGGATTGGACCGTCGGGCAGGGCGTCACGATCCTGTCCGCGATTGATGTGCACACTCAGGGACCTGTCGCCGTCATCGACCGCATCAGGACGGTCGTCGGCGACGCACCCGCCTATCTGAGCTTCGACATCGACGCGCTGGACCCGGCCTTCGCGCCCGGCACCGGCACACCGGAGATCGGCGGTCTCGCCAGTTGGCAGGCACAAGCGATCCTGCGCGGGCTGCGTGGCCTCCGCTTCCAGGGCATGGATGTGGTCGAAGTCGCGCCCGCCTATGACACCGCCGAGATCACGGCCCTCGCCGCCGCCACGGTTGTTTGGGAATACCTGGCGCTCCTGCAGGCGTAAGCGGACGGCGCCATGCGCTGGGGTTCTGCCTCAGGTCGAAGAAATACGTGGGTGCGATTCAACGTTGTGGGGAGTACTTTGACGCCTCCTCGATAAGGGAATCGGACCCATGGCGACGGCGAGCCTCAGCGACGAAGCACTTTTGGCGTTCTTCCACTCCCATCCGAATTTACGCGACAGAGTGATCTCGATCTTGG
>CAMCDA010000223.1 GCA_945873195.1 Asaia bogorensis | reverse complement strand
CGTTTTCAGGTGGTTATGCGGATTGAGGGCGGGTGGCCGGGTCAAGCCCGGCCATGACGGGTAGGGAGGTGGCGGCGGCGTCACTTTCCGCCATGACGGATGGGGAGAGGGGCGGCCTACCCCTGTTGCCCCCGCACCAGGCGGCCGGGCAGCGCGCCGGTGGCTTCTCCGTTCCGGTACACCACCGCGCCCGAGACAATCGTCGCTTCGAACCCCTCGGTCACCTGCACCAGGCGCTTCCCACCCGCGGGCAGGTCGTAGACGATCCGGGGGGAGCGCAAACGCAGTCGGTCGTAGTCGATGATGTTGAGATCGGCCTTCTTCCCGGCCGCGAGCACGCCGCGGTCATGCAGGCCGATCGCGTGGGCGTTGTCCGCCGAAAGGCGCTTGATCGCCCAGGCCACGGGGAACAGTCCGCCGCGCGGCCGGTCCCTGGTCCAATGCGTGAGCGTGTAGCTGGTCGCCGTCGCGTCGCACATGATCCCGACATGCGCTCCGCCATCGCCGAGGCCCAGCAGCGTGTTCGGATCGGCGATCATGTCGCGCACGATGTCCAGGTTGCCGGCCGCGTAGTTCGTCACGGGCAGGTAAAGGATCGCTCGCCCGTCATCGCCCAGCATCAGGTCGTAGGCGACTTCCTCGGGCGTGCGGCCTTCGCGGGCGGCGCGGGCGGCGACGCTGTCCTCGGGCGCGGGTTCGTAGTTCGGCGGATCGCCCAGCGGGAACATCCGGTCCCAGCGCTGCACCCGCGATGCCCGCCGACCGCCCTGGAACGGTTCGGTCAGCACCCGGGCGCGGAAGGCGGGATCGCGGAGCGACTTCATCCGCTCCTCGAACGGCAGATGCGCGATGGCCATGTAGGATTCGCAGCGCATGAAGGGGTTCTGCGACAGTTCAAACCCCAGCAGCACCGATGTGGGGCGGGAACGGACCTGGCCGGTGATGCGCAGGCCGGCGTCGTTGGCCTCGGCGATCTGGCCCAGCAATTCGCGCCAGCCTTCCGGCCGGACATCCGACTGCAGCAGGGTCAGCGTCACGGGTCGGGTCGATTCCTCGGCCAAGCGGCGGAACAGGCCGAACTCACCCTCCTGGTCCTCGAAGTCGGAGACGATCTGCATCCAGCCCGCACCTTCCTGGCGCATGGCGTGGGCGATCGCGGTCAGTTCCGCTTCCTCGGCCCGCAGCGTAGGAATGTGCTTGCCGTCCAACGTGCGGTGATTGAGCGTGCGGGATGTCGAGAACCCGAGCGCACCGGCGCGCAGCCCCTCGGCTGTCAGTTCCGCCATGCGGGCGCGATCGGCCTCGGTCGCGGGTTCACGGTCGGCGCCGCGCTGGCCCATGACATAGACCCGCAGCGCGGCGTGCGGCACCTGCGCGGCCACGTCCACGTCGTATTCGTTGCGGCCGAGCGTATCGAGGAAATCGGGGAAGGAGTGCCAGGTCCAGGGAAGGCCCTCGGTCAGGACGACCTCGGGGATGTCTTCCACGCCCTCCATCAGCTTGACCAGCATGTCGTGCTGGTCGGGATGGCAGGGGGCGAAGCCGACGCCGCAATTGCCCAGCAGGACGGTGGTGACGCCGTTCCAGGATGACGGCGACAGGCGGGAGGACCAGGTGACCTGGGCGTCGTAATGGGTGTGGACGTCGACGAAGCCGGGCGTGACAAGCTTGCCGGTTGCGTCGATTTCCTGGGTGCCCTGGGGGATGTTGCCGCCGATCGCGGTGATGCGGTCCCCGGTGATGGCGAGGTCGGCCTGGTAGGGCTCACCGCCCGTGCCGTCGACGATGGTGCCGTTGCGGATCACCAGGCTGGGGGAGGCTGACATGGGCGGTTCCTTCGGGACATCCGTGTGGGCGACAGTATCGGGGCGGTGGCGCAGGTCAAGGAAGCTTGGTGGCCGGGCGGCACCGGCTTGGGCCGGCGGACATCGTCCTGGTCGGGCTCGACCAGACCATCGCCAGGGAGTCCGGGCGGTTGGAAGGTGCGCCGGTTCAAACAGCCGTGCTGTTGGGCGATGGTCGGGTCAGGGCCAGACCATAACGGTTTGGTATTGACCTGTTGCCCCCTTGGGTGCCCCCTTTGGCGCTTCGTCTTGTGCGGCTTGAGGGGCGCAGCGCGGGGCGGTGCCGGCGAGGGCGATCAGGATCGCGAAGGTGAACCTGCACGAATCATACCACAGTGAGAAATCGACCAATTGTTGCAGGTATTGCGCGGCGAACCCGATCGCCAGACCCACGCAGAGGCCGCGCACGGCGCCCGTGGTGGCTGCCGCCGAGCGGATGGTCCGGCTCAGGGCGGAGGCGAGCAGATACAGGAATGACACCAGCCCGATCAGGCCGGTCTCGGCCAGCATCAGGAAGTAGACGTTGTGGACCGTCGGGCTGCGCGCATTGCCGACGTCGCGAAACGCTTCGGATTCCTGGATCAGTGCGGCCAGCATCGGGAAATGCCGGCCGAGTTCCAGGTTCAGGTTGTTGGGGCCGATGCCCCAGATGGGATGATCGCTCCAGATCAGGGTGGCGGCGGTGTTGAAGTCGGAGCGAAACGAGATGGAACTGGCGAAATCGCCCCCGATCCGTTCGATGATCTGATCCAGGAACGGGATGGTCGCGGCGGCGCCTAGGGCGGTCAGAAGGATGGCGGTGCCCAGGAAGGCCCGGACCGACAGCGCGCGCAGTTGGACGGCGGCGATGGCGACGGCAACCAGGGCCAGCCCCAGCAGCGCCACCGGGGCGCGGGACTTGCTGACGAAGATGCCGATCACGCCCAGCGCGGTGATGGCCAGGCCGACAAGGCTCAGAAGACGGCCGCGGGCGAACAGCGCGAGGCCGAAGGCCGCCGGGATCATCATCAGCAAATAGGGGGCGAACATGTTGGGGTGGCCCAGCGTGCCGCGGGCGCGGTTCTCGATCTCGGTTTCCACGCCGCCGGTCTGGGTGGCGAGGCCGGCCATGGCCAGCAGGCTGGCTTCTCCCTTCAGGGCCACCTGCGCGATGCCCAGGAGGATCTGCAGCGTCGCGACGGCGCCCAGGGTGGTGACCGCGGTCAGCCAGAGCGACGGCGTCATGTTGCGGTGCAGCCAGGCCAGGAGGATGGCGAATTTCAGCACGCGATAGGTGTCGTTGGCGGCCCAGTCGGGGCGCAGCGCGAACAGCGTCGAGATAACGCAGACCGCGAGAAAGGGCAGGATCGGGGTGACGCCGAGGCGGGCCTGTCCGGCGGGCGTGCCTCGGTCCGGCACGGTCAGGGAGACGAGCAGCAGCAGTGCCAGGACGGGATCGGCGATCATCCAGTAGAGGCCGCTGGTGCCCGATGCGCCCAGCAGGTCGTCGAAGGAGAAATACTGCCGGTTGTAGCTGAGTGCCGCGATATAGGCGGCGAGCAGCACTTCCAGTGGCCGGCCCAGCCAAATGGCCAGCGCGATGGCCGCGCCGCCCGCCGCCAGTGCCACCATCGCCTTGATGCCGATCGACGGCAGCAGAGCGACCGCGGTGGCGCAGGCGATGCCCAGGATCGCGATGCCGACGAAGCGGAATGTCACCAGGATCAGGGCCATCCCGCGGCCATCCCCGGTGCGTGCGGCGGTCATTCCCACCCACGTCATCCCCCGATCCAGTCGGGGGCAGGCTACCGGGCTTGTCCCGGGGGCCAACCCCACCGCCCATGCCGCGATCGGTCCCCGGGACAAGCCCGGGGATGACGTGGCTGGGGAAGACGGGGAGGAGGTGCGGACCGCCGCATGCCGCTAGTATTTCGGGTAGAACGGCGTGATGCCGATCGATATGCCATTGTACTGGATGATCTGGCGCATGATCTGGTCGACGAAGCGGCCGGCCTTGGCCAACCCGGTCGGTGGCACGAACACCGTGCTGTTGGGCGGCACGATCATGTCCTGGTCCATTTTCAGGTCGTTCAGCACCAGGTCCAGGTTGACGCGGCGCAGCCTCGGGCGGCCGATCGGGTCGAAAAACAGCACCCGCACCTGGTCCAGCGCGCCGGTGGTCAGCGGCCCGCCGGCCAGGGCGATCGTCTGGATCAGGGTGCGCGGGGAGGTCGCGGGGATGGCGCCGGGGTTTTTCACCTCTCCGAACACGAAGATCTGACTGGCGGCGATCCCGGTCACGCGGACGGTCGTGGTGACGCCGCCCACCGTGCGCTCGTATCGGGAATCGAGCTGCGCCTGCAGGTCGGCCGGGGTCAGGCCGGCGGCGGTGACGGCGGTGGCGAGAGGCAGGTCAACCAGCCCGTCGGGGCGGATGATCGCGCTGCGCGATCGGCCCTCGGTGCCGGTGCGGACCACGTCCACCAACTCATCCGCCGGGGCGGTGAATTTGCGGACGCTGACCGTGACGACGGGTTCCTGAGCGATGTCGACATAGCGCTTGCCGATATCGCGCGCGAGGTCCATCGGCCGCAGGTCGATCGCCCGCATTTCGCCCTTGCCGGGCAGGGAGATGACGCCGTCCGGCCGCACGACCACGCTTTTTATTGATCGAGCGGTCGAACTGGAAATCAAGCTCCAGCTCATCGCCCACCGCGATCCGATAGGGGCGCAACTGGCGGTTGTTGAGCTTGAACATCACCTCGATGTGATCGCCGGGGCGCAGTTGATAGGACTGGGTGCCGCGTTGCAGGCCGGCGGTGATGGAGGCGGCGGCGGCGTCCCTCTGTTCCGGGGTGAGTTCGTCCAGGTAGACCGGCGCCTCGTCGCCATAGGTCAGCTCGAAGCTGCGCTTGTCGCCCTCGCACGCCGCCAAGGCCAGGACGGCCGCCGCGAGCAGACCGGCCGGGCGCGCCTTGTCCCCTATCCGTCGTAGCCACCGCGGGACCATGGTCAAGACGCTGGCTCCTTTTCCTGGGTCATATCGGTTGGGGCGATACCCATAAGAGCGGCCTCATACAATGGGCCGACGCGGTTCCACCCGAAGGCGGCGGCGCGCTGGCGGCAGCGTGCGACGGTGTCCGGGCTTGCGGCGAGGGGCAGGGTGGCGGCGATGGCCTCGGCCAGGCCGGCGGCGTTGGTGGCGGCGATGCCCATCGGGCCGGGGTCGAACAGCCGGCCGATGGCGGGATCGGTTATGATGTCCGGCGTGCCGGCATGATCGCAACCGACGACCGGGGTGCCGGCGGCCAGCGCCTCCACCAGGACCATCCCCTGCGCCTCCCAGATCGCCGGGTTCACGACGACCGTCGCGGCGGCATAAAGCGCGGGCAGATCGTCGGTCTGGCCGACGCCGTGGAAGGTGACCCGCCCGGGATGGGCCAGGGTGGCGGCGATGGCTTGCCTTGTGGCCTCGCTCGCCCGTCCCGAATAGGCCAGATGCAAGGGCTGACCCCGGTCCAGCAGCAGGGCGGCGGCCTGGGCGAGCAGGATCGCGCCCTTCCGAGGCTCATCCGCATCGCCCACGAACAGGATCAGCGGTTCGGCCCGGGGGGTCTTGGCTTGGGTGGCATAGAGGCGGAGGTCGGTCGGCGCGGCCACCAGCAGCCCGGCGCGGTCATATTGATCCCGTAACTGGCCCAGCGCGTGGGTGGACAGGGCCAGCACCGCGTCGGCGTCGCGCACCGCGCGCTGAAAGATCAAGCCATCGAGCGGGATGCGCCGGAAATAGCGCCGCATCGGGATGCCGGTCAGTTGATAGACCAGCCGGAACCCGGCCGTCCGCCGGACGCGGGCGGCGCCCCAGGCGTCGTGGTAGTTCAGGCAGTGGACGGCATCGAAGCCGCCGCGCGAGCAACTGGCGTGTCACATTGCCGTCCCGTTCCACGCGGGCGGGGCCATCGACGGTCGAGATCACGGTCACGTCATGGCCGCGATCAGCCAGGAAATGGGACAGGTCATGCAGCAGCCGCTCCGACCCTCGGCGGATTTCCGGCCAGCAGGTCGGGTGCGTGACGGCAACGCGCATCGATGGGGTCACAACACCAGGCAACGGAACCGCGCGCTGCCATACAGCAGGCTGGCGGTCATGATCAGCATGCGGGGCAGATGCAGCAGGACGCGGCCGATGAAGCGGGCCAGCACGCGCGGGTCGGCCGAACCGGTGCGGGCGATGCCCTTGGCGAGCAGCAACACGGGCACCAGCAGGGCCAGCCACGCCCAGGTCATGATCGCCAGCAAGCCGAGCAGCGCGGCGAGGTAGAGGAGCCAGCTCGCCGGGTAGAAGAAGTAGCGGGCGTGCAGCAGGACATCGCGCAGGGTCGGATGGCGGCGCACCAGTTCCGGCAGCACGAACAGCCGGGTTGGTTCCAGCATCCACAGCAGCAGGCCCTGCTCCTCGATCTCGTGATACATGATCGCGTCGGGCAGGAAGCGGCGGGTATAGCCGGCCTCGATCAACCGCCACGCCAGGTCGGTGTCGGCGCATTCCGTCGCGCGATCGAAGGGATCGCGGTAACTCAGGCTGGCGTCGAAGCCGTTGAACCCGAGGAACAGGTCGCGCCGATAGAAGGCATTGGCGGTGGGGAAGGTCGGATGTTCGGCCTGGGTCTCGAACGTGAGCTTGCTGGTCAGCCGAACCTCGCCTTCGGGTTTCGCCAGGACCGGGCCGGTGCAGAAGGCGACCATCGGGTCGTCGAAGGCGGTCAGCCCCTGGGCCAGCCAGTTCGGATCGGGGCGGCAATCGCTGTCGGTAAACGCGATGATGGGCGCGGCAGCCAACGTCACGCCGTGGTTGCGGGCCGGCGCGGGGCCGTGATCCTCGGTCATCCGGGCGTAGCGCATGTTCAGGCCAAGTTCCCGCTCCGCCCGCTCCGCCACCGTGCGCAGGTCTTCCGAGGAGACGTTGTCGATCATCACCACCTCGAACCGGTCCCGCCCGAGGCTTTGGCGCGCGAGTCCGCTCAGGCAATCCCACATCAGCACGGAACGGTTCTTGACGGAGATGACGACGGAGACAGCCAGGGTCACCGCAGCATTCCTTCCAGCCATTGCGGCAGGGGACGGCGATAACGGTTGAGCACGCAGCCTGCGATCTGAATCTGTTCGGAGGTCAGTTCGTGGCAGACGCGCAGCAAGGTCCGAAACGGCAACCGTTCGGCGGAACAGACCAGCAAGACGTTGCCGCAGGCGCGGCCCGCCAATAGGGCGCCGACATCGGCGGGCGTTGGCGGGGCGTCGATCAGGATGATGTCGAAGGCGCCACTCTGGGCCTTGAGGAAGGCCGCGAGCCGCTCCGGCAAGGCCGATCCGTTCTCCGGCCCCAGGGATGCGATGGCCCAGTTGGGCGTGGCGCCGGGGGTCAGGCGCACCGGCGGGGTTGGCAGGCGGGCGGTGACCTCGGTCAGGGATGGCGCCTGGGTGGAAAGCTTAACGAGGAGCACGCGCAGGCCCAGGAGCCGGACCAGCTGGTAGCCGAGATGGGCGGTGACGGTCGTCACGCCTTCCCCCCGGTCGCCGCCGGTCACGACAAAGGCCTGGCCGCTGTCGCGCGCCATCGAGTGGCCCAGCGTCGCGGCGATTCGGCCAAAGGCGCCTTCGGTATCGGCCCCATCGGCGAAGCGTCGCTTGTTCAGCGGCACCGCGCCCAGCGCGCGCAGATGCAGCCGGCGCTCGATATCATCCAGGCCATGCAGGCTGTGGTCGAAGAACTCCCCCGCGGTGACCCAGATACCGGCCAGAACGATGCCGCCAGCCAGCGACAGCAGCAGCATGGAGCTTTTGCGCACGCCGATCGGCAGCGCCTGCTCCGACGGTTGCTGGGCGAGGACGACGTTGCCGATCCGGGCCTGTTCCAGCGCGGCGATGCCCACGGTTTCGTTCAGCTTGTTGTCGTTGAATTCATAGGCGCGGGCGCTGCTGGAGACTGCTCGCTTGAGCTCGTGCCACTGCACCATCGCATCCTGCAACAGGCGCAGTTCGGCGCGGATGTCATCGCGCAGTGTCTCCCGCAGGGTCAGCGCTTCCCGCCGTTCGGTGACCTTGGCCTGGATCTGTTGCAGCAGCATGCCGGAGATCGCGCTGATCTCCGATTTCAGCCGGCGCATGCTCTGGTCCTGGGGGCCGAGCGTGGTCTGGGCGGAGAGCCAGCGGGCGGCGGCGGTGGCGAGCTGGCCGGCCAGGGTCTGTTGCAGCGCCGTCCCGAAGCTGGACACGGCGAACATCGCGAGTTCCTGCTCGCCGCCGTCCCGCGCCTGGGCGAACTGCCGCGATGCCGCCTCGGTCTGTTCCGGTTCGACGCGGGCGGAATCGACGCCGGTTTCCGCTTCGGCAAGGCGCTTGATCAGGGTGACGCGCTGTTCGTAGGGGTTGCTGAGGGGATGTCCCGCGCGATGTTGAAACTTTCCTGGCGGCGTTGCCTCCCTTGAGCCGATAGGCTCGGGGTGTCGAATCCACAAAGGAAAGCAACGCCATGAGAAAGAGTAGAGAGACCGGTGCGCCAACACCAGCACCAGAGGTAACC
>CAMCDA010000222.1 GCA_945873195.1 Asaia bogorensis | reverse complement strand
GTCTTTCGCGCATAACTAGAAAATGGACCGCCCCTCCGGCCTGTTCAAGCCCGGCGCTTCCGGGTTTATTGTTAACGATCAGTCAGGAGGAAGTCCGCCATGAAGGTCGGCCTGTTCATCAATACCCAGTTCCCCGAGGGCACCAACGTCATGGACCGCGTGCCCGAGATGGTCACGCAGGTAAAGGCGGCCCGCGACGCCGGGTTCAGTTCGCTGTGGTTTCCGCACCACTGGCTGACCTACCCGATGCAGATGCTCTCGATCACGCCGATGATGGCCTATATCGCCGCGCATGCCGAAGGCATGACCATTGGGCCGAACATCTTGATCCTGCCGCCGCAGAACCCGATGCATGTGGCCGAGGAATCGGCGACGCTCGACGTGCTGACCGGCGGCAACTACATCCTCGGCCTCGGCCTCGGCTATCGGGAGCCGGAATTCACCGCCTTCGGGATTTCCCAGACCGAGCGGGCGGCGCGGTTCAACGAACAGATCGGCCTGATGAAGCGCCTCTGGACCGAGGACAAGGTCGATCACGCGGGTCGTTTCTACACCATCAAGGACTCCGGCATCAGCCTGAAGCCGGCCCGCGCTGGCGGCCCGCCGCTGTATATCGCCGGCCAGGCCGATGTCTCGGTCCGGCGCGCGGCGCGCATCGGCGACGCATGGCTGATCGTCAACAGCAGCGGCCTGTCGAAGACCGCGCCGCTGATGAAGACCTACAAGGCCGCGCTGGCGGAATATGGCCGCAAGCCGATCGACTACCCGATCACGATCGAATGCTATGTCGGCGCCAACCACGCCACCGCGCATGAGGAATGCCGCGGGCCGCTGCAATACAAATACAACGCCTATGCCTCCTGGGGCCTGCAAGGGCGCCAGACCGAGACCAGCTTCGAGGACTTCGCGCGCGACAAGTTCATCATCGGCGACAAGGTCTCGGTGAAGGAGGAAATCGCCCGCTATCACGAATTGCTGGGCGTCGATCACTTCATCATGCGCTGCCAGTGGCCCGGCCTGCCGGTCGAACAGACGCTGGCCTCGATCAAGCGCCTGGGCGAAATTTTCGCGTAACGGCCGCGAAAGGGGGCTGCCTTGCCCCCTTTCGCCACACCGGCAATAGTCGCGGCCATGCAACGGACCATCGCCGCCTGTCTCCTGTTGGCCCTGTTCTGGCTGCTGAACCTCGCGTCGGCCACGGCGCAGCCATCCGCCGGCCGCACCCTCCTGTTTGGCGCCTGGACCCCAGACGAAGTCGGTCTGCTCGGCCCCTCCGGCGTCACGCCGGCCACACGCAAGACCTTCGACCTGCGCCTGCTGGACGCGATCGGCGATCGGGCCGAGTTCGGCTTCGTCCTGTTGGCACGGGAAGGGCAGCACATCGACGCGGCCCTGACCCGGGGCGAGATCGATTTCGCCTTGCCCGATATCGTCGGGCCGGCCGAACCCGCCGGCACCATTCTCTCCCTGCCCTATCGCCAGCGGACCGACCTGCTGTTCCTGTCGCCGAACGCGCCGGCGATCCGGGAAACCGGCATTGCCTCGCTCCGCGCCGCGCTGGAACTCGGGCTCCGCATCGGGGTCAACCGCGATATCCGCCACGGTCCGGCCGTCACCGCGCTGCTGACCGATCCGCGCTTCGCCGGCCAGATTGTCCAGACACCACGCGCCGTCGATAACCTGGATCGCGTGCTGGCCGGCACGCTGGATGGGTTCCTCGCGGTTCGCCTGGCCGGGCTGGAGGCCATCGCCGCCCGCCCCGCCAAGGGCCAGGAAATTCGGGTTCTGCCAACCCCGGTCGAAATCCACGACGTCCATATCCGGTTCAGCGCGGCGCGCGTCGATCCCGCGACGATCGACCATATCAACCGGACCATCCTGGCTTTGCGGGCCGAGGGCGTGGAAGCGCACATACGGGAGCAGGCGACGACGCCGATCCTGCTCCGCCTCGCCGCCGCGACACGCTGGTTCAACGCACTCGACGTCCTCGGCACCATCGCCTTCGCCCTCTCGGGCGTGCTGATCGCTCGGCGGGAGCAGTATTCGCTGGTCGGCGCCTTCATCCTGGCCGCGCTGCCGGCGGTGGGCGGCGGCGTGGTGCGCGACCTGCTGGTGGGTCGGAGCCCTATCGGCATCATGGCCTCGCCCATGCCCTTGCTGCTGGTGGCCGGCACGGTGGCGGCCTGCTTCGTCCTGTTCCGCCTGTTCGGCGGCGCGACCGACCGGCTGCGCCATTGGGATCGGTCCCGCGCGGCGGGCCAGCGCTTGCTGTCGATCCGGAACCTTTATGAGGTCACGGACGCGCTGGGTCTCGCGGCCTTCACCGTGATCGGGGTCGCCGTTGCCGTGCGCTATTGGGCCGAACCGTTGTGGTTATGGGGGCCCTTGTGCGCCGCGCTGTCGGGCGCGGGGGGCGGCATCCTGCGCGACGTGCTGCGCGCCAGCGGCAATATTCCGGCCCTGCGCACGTCGATCTATGCCGAGGTCTGCATCGTCTGGGGCCTCGCGCTGTCGCTGACGGTGGATTTCCTGGCGCGCGAGGAACGGCCGGAGCTGCTGCGCCTCGCGGTCGTGCTGACGGTCGCGGGCGCGTTCCTGACCCGGATGGCGGCCGTATGGTTCGGCGCGAAAAGCCCGCGGTTCTGAGCACACGGACCTCGTTCGGGCGTCCAGCCGGTGCCACCCCGTCATGGTCGGACTTGATCCGACCATCGCCACGAAGTGGGACGATTGCCATCGGCAGGACTCCTTGGCGATGGTCGGATCAAGTCCGACCATGACGAAAGCCGCCGTCCCATGTCAAAACGGGATCACCGACCTCCGAATACCGCTTCTTCCCCCCATCCCATTCCCGCGATACCCTGCTCCCGAGGGACAATCCAAGAGGAACCCAAGACCATGGAATTCGGCATCGGCATCGCCACGTCCAGTGACTCCTGGAAGCTCGCGCAGCGGGCCGAGGAACTCGGCTTCTCCCATGCTTGGTTCTATGACACCCAGATGATCACCGCCGATTGCTTCGTCGCCATGGGCGCCGCCGCGGTGAAGACCTCGAAAATCCGCCTCGGCACCGGCGTGCTCGTCCCCTCCAACCGCATCGCCGCCGTCACCGCCAATGCCTTCGCGACGCTGAACGGCCTCGCGCCCGGGCGGCTGGATTTCGGCGTCGGCACCGGCTTCTCCGCCCGGCGCGCCATGGGCCTGAACGCGATGAAGCTCGCGGACATGGAGGAGTATATCCGCGTCGTCTACGGCCTGCTGGCTGGCGAAACGCTGGAAACCGCGGTCGAGGGCAAGCAGCGCAAGATCCGCTTCCTCAACCCCGATGCCGGCCTGTTCAACCTGCAGGACCCGATCAAGCTGCATGTCTCCGCCTACGGGCCGAAGTCGCAGCAGCTCGTGGCCAAGATGGGCGCCGCCTGGAAGACCTTCATCTCCGACGCGCCCGACGCCATGAACAAGCTGGAGAGCATAAAGAAGGACTGGACCGACGCCGGCCGCGCGCTGTCCGATCTCTATGCCACCGCCTGGGTCTGCGGCTGCGTGCTGGAACCTGGGGAACCCGCCGACAGCCCCCGCGCCATGCGCCAGGCCGGCCCGCGCGCCGCCGTGCTGCTGCATCGCGCCGCCGACCTGGACATGAGCGGCTGGAAGAACACGACCGATGTCCCGCCCTCGACCCAGGAAAGCATCGACGGCTACATCAAGATGGCGCGGGAGTTCGAACCCGCCGACGCCCGCTATCTGAACAACCACCGCGGCCATTTCCTTTTCGTAAAGCCGGAGGAAAAGCAGTTCGTGAACGCCGAACTGATCCGCCGCACCACCTTCACGGCCACCGAGCAGGAGCTGAAGCAGCGGATCGAATCCCTGCGCGACGCCGGCTGGAACCAGTTCGTCATGCCCATCGTCCCGGGCGAGGAGCGCGCGATCGAGGATTGGGCCCGCATCAAGAAGGCATTCACCTGATCCATGTTCGCCCCCCGCACCGAACGCGGCGCTGAACGCCAGGCCCTCGGCCTCATCTGCGGCGCGCATCTGGTCAGCCACTACTACTATTTGGTCCTGGTCCCGCTGTTCCCCATGCTGAAGGACCTGCTGGGCGTCGGCTATGTGGAGCTTGGGCTGGCGCTGACCCTGTTCAACGTCGTCAGCGGCATCGTGCAGACGCCGATGGGCTATGCCGTGGACAAGTTCGGCGCGCGGATCGTGCTGATCGCCGGGCTGTTGCTGGGCGGATTCGCCTATATTTCGGTCGGGCTGTATCCCAACTATGCGTGGCTGCTGGTCGCCTCCGTCCTGCTGGGGATCGCCAACGCCGTCTATCATCCGGCCAATTATTCCATCCTCGGCTCCATCATCGAGCCTACGCGGGTAGGCCGAGCATTTTCGCTGCATACATTTTCGGGGTTCCTTGGGGGGGCGATCGCGCCCCTGCTCATGCTCGGCATGGCGCATGCCTGGGGGATCAACGCGGCCATCCTCGCCGCCGGAACGCTGGGTATCGTGGTAGCGATGCCGTTGATGGCGGCCGGCTGGATGGACAAGGCCGCCGCCGCCAAGACCCCCGCGAGCGCCGCCGATATCCCGCTGCGCGGCCTGCTGACACCTGCCGTGGTGGGCCTGATCGGGTTCTTCACGCTGCTGGCCCTGTCGAGCGCGGCGCTCACCAACTACTCGGCCGTCGCGCTGACGCAGCTTTATGACCTGACCCTGTCGGCGGCGAACGTGGCGCTGACGTGCTTCCTGGTAGCCTCGGCGGTGGGCGTGCTGGCGGGCGGGTTCATCGCCGACGCGACCAAGCGGCACGGCGATGTGGCGGGCTTCGGCTTTGGCGGAGCGGCGGTGCTGATCCTGCTGGTCGGCATGGTCGATCTCGGTCCGATCCTGCTGTCGGTCGTGATGGCCGGCGCGGGGTTCCTGTCGGGCATGATCTCCCCCTCCCGCGACATGCTGGTGCGCGCGGCCTCGCCCCCCGGCGCGTTTGGCCGGGTCTTCGGCATCGTCACCACCGGCTTCAACATCGGCGGAGTATTCGGCCCGCTGCTGGGCGGCTGGATCATGGACCAGCACATGCCGCGCTGGGTGTTCCTCTCCTCGGTCGGCTTCATGGTGCTGACGGCGTTGATGGGCCTGACCAGCGACTGGCGTTCGCGCCGGCGTTCGGCCGTGACCGCCCCGGCCGAGTGACCCGCGCGCGACCGTGGTCGTCCACATCGGACTGATCGCAACAGGGCCAAGGCCCCATCGACCGAATTCCGGTGTTCAGCCCTCGGTCCGTGGTGCATGCTTGATCCCGCATGGTGCTGGACCTGATCACGCTTGTCGCCGTGGCGGTGGTTCTTGTCGCCGTCCTGGGTGGGCTGCAACTTTGGTTGTGGTGGCGGGACCGCGCGCTGGTCGTGCTCGCCATCTGGGGATCGGCCCATCTGCTCGCCGCCCTGGGCTTCGTTCTGTTGGCCGGCCGAGGCGTCCTGCCGCTGCGCCTGTCCATCGATGTCGCCAACGCCTGCGTGCTGGTCACCTATGGCCTGGTCTGGTTCGGCGCCCGACGCTTCCAGCAGCAGCCCACATCGATCGCGCTGACCCTGCTGGGCGGCTTCGTCTGGCTCGTGCTGTGCCAGTTCCCCGACTTCCACGGCAGCCTGATCAGCCGAGTCGCGGTGGTGTCGCTGGGCATCGCGGCCTACGACCTGCTGGCGATGCGGGAGTTCCTGCGCCGCCCGGTTGCCAGGGGATCCCTGCGCCACGCCCTGGCCGTCACGTTCGGCGCCCACGCCGTCATGCAGGCGGCCCGCCTCGGGGTGACGCTGACGGGCGGCTTTGACCAGGCGTCCTACGTCCTTCCGCAATCAGCCTGGTTCGCGGTGCCGGCGGTGGCCGGTCTTGTCGTGGCCATTGTGATCTCGGTCCTGCTGATCGCGATCGCGAAGGACGACGCGCAGCAGCAGGCCATCGCCGCCATCGCCGAGGCGCGCGACGCCGCCGAACGCGCCAATTTCGCGAAGTCGCGCTTCCTCGCCCGCATGAGCCACGAACTCCGCACCCCACTCAATGGCATGCTAGGCATGGCGCAGGCCCTGACGCGGGACACCACCCTGCGCGGTGAACCCCGGCAATGGGCGATCCTGCTGGAGCAATCCGGGCAGCATCTGCTGGCGATTGTGAACGACATCCTCGACCTCGCCCGCGCCGAGGCCGGGAAGTTCGAGATGTCCCCCCAGCCGGTGGGTGTCCAGGATCTGGTCAGCGGCAGCCAGAACCTGATGGCCGAGGCCGCCGCCGCCAAGGGCGTGTCGCTGCGGCGGATCGTGGCGGAGAACACGCCAGTGGCGGTGCTGGCCGACGCGGTGCGGGTGCGCCAGATCATCCTCAATCTGCTGGGCAACGCGATCAAGTTCACCCCGGCGGGCGGAACGATCACACTGTCGGTCTCGGGCCGGCCGGCCGGGGAAGGCGTGGTCCTGTCGGTGCGCGATACCGGACCGGGCGTGCCGGACGCGATCGTGCCCTATCTTTTCCAGGACTTCATGCTGTGTCCGCTGCCGAACGCGACACCGGACGGCACCGGCATGGGGCTTTCGATCTGCGCGTCCCTGGCGCAGACCATGGGCGGCGGCATCAGCTACCAGCCAGCCCCTGACGGCACCGGGAGCATCTTCATCGTTGATCTTCCGGTCCCCAGCGCCGAACCGCCCGTCACGCCCAGGCCGCGCCCGCCGCCGCCGCCAAGGCCCGCGTTCGGCACGCAAGTCCGGGTCCTGGTGGTCGATGACGTGCCGGCGAACCGCAAGCTCGTGGATGTACTGCTGCGCCAGGCGGGCCTGAGCGTGGACCTCGCGGCGGACGGTGCCGCGGCCCTGGCGGCGTTGGAGCATGCGCCGCCGCCGGATGTGATCCTGATGGATGTCTATATGCCGGTCATGGATGGCCTGGCCGCGACCCGCCATATCCGGGCCCTGCCCGGCCCCATCGCGGGCATTCCGATCATCGCCGTGACCGCCGATGCCAGCCCCGAGCAGATCCGCGCCTGCCAGGAGGCCGGCAAGAACGGCTATGTCGCCAAGCCGTTCAACGTGGAGGAGCTGCTGGCCGCTATCCAGACCGCCGCCGCCCGCCCGGAACCCGAGCCGGCGATCATACCGGGGCGGGATTGATCGTTTTCCGGCACCGTCCCTATCATCGGTGAACGTCACCGCGCGCCGGCCATCACGATCCGGAGCGCGCACCGGAAAGAACGAGTCCAATGAAACATGCCCTCACCATGTTCCTGGCCCTCTCGGTTTGGCTGCTTCAGCCCGCCCGGGCCGAAACGCCGCTGGAGCGCGGGACCTATCTGATGCGCGGCGTCGTCGCCTGCGGCAATTGCCACACGCCCAAGGGACCCGATGGCGCGCCGATCCCGGGGATGGAGCTCGCCGGCGGGTTCGCCATCGACGCGCCGGTGTTCCGGGCCGTCGCCTCCAACATCACGCCCGACAAGGAAACCGGGATCGGCGCCTGGACCGATCAAGAAATCATCGACGCCATCCGCAACGGCCGCCGCCCCGACGGCCGCGTGCTCGGCCCCCCCATGCCGTATGAGTTCTATCGCCGGATGTCCGACACCGATGTGAAGGCGATCGTGGCCTATCTGCGGGCGGCCAAGCCGGTGTCGAACAAGGTCGAGGCCTCCACCTACCGGATTCCCCTCCCCCCGACCTATGGCCCGACAGTGACCCGCGTGCCGTCGCCGCCGATGGGCAACCCGATCGCCCAGGGGAAATATCTGGTCGATATCGGGCACTGCCTGGATTGTCACACACCGATGGTGCGCGGCCGGCCGGACATGACCCGGATGGGCGCCGGCGGGTTTGAACTAGGGCTGCCGAACGGCGGCAAGGTCGTCAGCGCCAACCTGACCTCGGCCAATCCCGATGGCATGGCGAAATGGACCGACGCGCAGGTCGCGCGCGCGATCCGAGAGGGTGTGCGTCCGGACGGACGGCGGCTGCAACCGCCGATGGCGTTCGATTGGTACCGGCACATCAACGACCGGGACATGTCCGCGATGATCGCCTATCTGCGGACCCTGCCCGCCGCGCGTCCCTGAGCCGTAAGGCCGAGCGGGGGCGTTACCCCGCTCGGGTGTGGGCTGCCTCGGTCGGGCGCCAGCCCTGAAGCCGAGCACGGACGGCGTCGATGACCGGACCGGTCACGTGCAGCGGGGCGCAGCCGGCCGCTTCCCACACTGTCCGCGCGAAGTCCGGATGCAGCCGGATCACCCTGCCGCCATTGTCGAAGTTCGCCCGGTCGCCGCTGTCCAGGTAGCCCATCTTTAACGCCTTTTTGACCACTTACCGTAACGAACAGCCCGAAAATGGTGGAAATCCGCCATTTGACTCCGGGAATTCATTTGTAGTGCCATAATGTTTTGCGAAATCCATTGACGCCGCCGGCCGCCAGACCCACCTTCA
>CAMCDA010000221.1 GCA_945873195.1 Asaia bogorensis | reverse complement strand
GGCTACGATCTGGAAGGCACCGCGGTCGTCAAGGGAACGAAGAACCAGGCGGCGGCGGAACGGCTGGCGGACTACGCGGTCAGCGCCCCGGCGATGGCGCTGTATGGCAAGTATTACGCCGTGCTGGCTCTGCCCGGCGTGACGTCCGAGGTCAAAGGCTATCCCGCCGACTTCGAGGCCCGGATGATCAACGCCGATGTCACCAAGATCGCGGCCGATCGGGATCGGATCCTGAAGGAATGGGGATCCCGCTTCGACGCCAAGTCGGCGCCGCGCTAAAGCCCTACGCCTTCGGCATGGTTCACACGGCGCGGCGTGTGAACCACGCGGTCAAACAAGACCCAGGAGCGTGCTGACCAGTTCCGGCCGGCACGCTCCAGGGTTCCAGGTCGGACGAAACGGAGGTCGCGGATGGAACTCGCCATGTTGGACAAGCCGCCCGTAACGGGCACGACGGGTGCGCCTGGTGAGGACTATCTGAAGGTGCGGAACGTCTGGAAGCGCTTCGGCGCTTTCACCGCCCTGCGCGATGTATCGATGGATGTGCGCACGAGCGAGTTCGTGTCGTTCGTCGGCCCCTCCGGCTGCGGCAAGACCACGCTCCTGCGTGCCATCGCCGGCCTGGACCCGGCGAGCGAGGGAACCATCCTTCAGGCCGGCCGCGACATCACCGGCCTGCCGCCCGGGCAGCGGGACTTCGGTATCGTGTTCCAGTCCTACGCCCTGTTCCCCAACATGACGGTGGCGCAGAACATCGCCTACGGCCTGCGCGGCCCCGCCTGGCCACGGGCGCGGGTGCGGGAGCGTGTGATCGAACTGGTCGGCATCGTCGGCCTTTCGGACCACATCCACAAATATCCCGCCCAGTTGTCCGGCGGCCAGCAGCAGCGCGTCGCCCTGGCGCGCGCCCTGGCCAACGAGCCCGGCCTGCTGCTGCTGGATGAGCCTCTATCGGCCCTGGACGCGATCGTGCGCCAGCACCTGCGCTCTGAAATCCGCGCGCTGCAACGCCGCCTGGGCGTCACCACGATCATGGTGACGCACGACCAGGAGGAAGCCATGAGCGTGTCCGACCGGATCGTGGTGATGAGCAACGGCCGCATCGAGCAGGTGGGCGCGCCCGAGGATATCTACCGCAATCCCGCCAGCGCGTTCGTCGCCACCTTCATCGGGCGCAGCACCGCCTTCGACGCCACGGTGTTCGAGCCGGGCACCCTGGACGTGCAAGGAATGCGCTTGCCAGCCGACGGCGCGCGCGGCCTTCCCGCCGGAACCCCCATGCGCGCCTTCATCCGGCCCGAGCATGCGGTGGTCGGCGGCGTCGCCGACGGCCAGCCTGGGATGCTGGAGGCAAACGTCGTCGCCACCGAATTCCTCGGTCCAACCTGCCGCCTGACCCTGGAATGCGGCCCCATCAACGTCGAAGCCGACCTCCCCTCCGAATCCCTCGGCCGCGACATATCGCGGGAGAGGCAGACCTTGCCGCTGTGGCTGCCCGCGTCCCGTATCATGGTGTTCCGCACCGATGTCTGACCTCGTGGCCCGCCGCCCAGGGGAAGTGCCAAGGGAAGTGTCGGGCGCTCCGGTCCGGCTGGTGATGTCGGCCGATGCGCGGGCGATGCAGATTGGCCTGGCGCTGGCCGGGCTGTTCCTGGCCGGGGCGCTGGTCGTGCCGCTGGCGCTGCTGCTGTGGCGCAGCTTCGAGGGGCCGGACGGAACCTTCGTCGGGCTGGCGAACTATATCATCTATCTGTCCACGCCCTCGCTGGCGTCATCAATCTGGAACAGTGTCTGGACGGCGGGTATCACGGCGATCATCGTCGTGCCGGCGGCGTTTCTTTACGCCTACGCTCTGCAACGGTCCTGCATTCCGCTGAAGCCGGTGTTCCGCGCGATCGCGTTGCTGCCGATCCTGGCGCCATCGCTGCTGCCGGCGCTGTCCCTGATCTACCTGTTCGGCAACCAGGGCATGCTGAGCCCGCTGATCGGCGGGTCCATCTACGGTCCATGGGGCATCGTGGTGGCGCAGGTGTTCTACACCCTGCCGCACGCGATCCTGATCCTGGGCGTCGCCCTGTCGGCCGCCGATGCTCGGCTGTTCGAAGCGGCGGAGGTGCTGAAGGCCTCCCGCGGGCGCATCCTGCGGACGGTGACGCTGCCCGCGACCCGGTTCGGCCTGGTGTCGTCCGTCGTGGTGGTGTTCACACTGGTGGTCACCGATTTCGGCATTCCCAAGGTGATCGGCGGGCAGTTCAACGTGCTCGCCACCGATGTCTACAAACAAGTCGTGGGACTGCAGAACTTCAACATGGGCGCCGTGGTCGGCATGCTGCTGCTGGTGCCGGCCATCGGCGCGTATCTGCTGGAATCCTGGGCCCAGAAGCGCCAGTCAGCGGCTTTTTCGGGTCGCGCCGTGCCCTATACGCCGATGCCGAGGACGCCGCGTGATCTGCCGTTGCTGGCCTTCTGCACCGTCGTGTCACTGTTGCTGGTGGGTGTGGTCGCGGTCGCGGTCTGGGGCTCTCTGATCAAGTTCTGGCCCTACAACCTGACATTGACGCTGGAGAACTACGACTTCGGGCGTTTCGATTCCTCGGGCTGGGCTTCGTTCCTGGTTTCGCTGAAAATGTCGGCGGCGGCGGCGGTGATCGGGTCGGTGTTGGTCTTCGTCGTGGCCTATCTGTTGGATCGAGGCCCCAAGGGCGGCGTGCTGCCCCCCCTCGTGCGCCTGGCCACGACCTTGCCGCTGGCGGTGCCCGGCCTGGTGCTGGGGCTGGCCTATATCCTGTTCTTCAATCAACCGGGCAATCCGCTCGGGTTCATGTATGCCACGCTGGGCATCCTGGTCCTGAACTCAGTGACCCATTTCTATACCGTGTGTCACCTGACCGCGACGGCGGCCATCCGCCAGCTTGACGCGGAATTCGAAGCGGTCGGCGCGTCGTTGCAGGTGCCGGTCTGGGTGACGTTCTGGCGTGTGACGCTGCCGATCTGCCTGCCGGCGATCCTGGAGATCGCGATCTATCTCTTCGTCAATACGATGACCACCGTTTCGGCGGTGATCTTCCTGTACGGGCCGGATACGAAGCCCGCCTCGGTCGCGGTGGTTCACATGGATGAGGCCGGGCAGGCCAGCGCGGCGGCCGGGATGGCGGTGGTGATCCTGGGAGCCAACATGATTGCCAAGATCGGCCAATTGGGGGTCGGCGCGGTTGTGGATCGATTCACACAGGGTTGGCGGCGCCGATAGCCGCGGCCCGTGCATCGGGTCAGGCTTCTCGGTGAATGGTTGACGCACTGGTTTCAGTGTCCGGGAACTTTAATCCGTCTGCCATCCGCGCGAGTACAGCCAAGCACCATACTCGAAGGGACGAGTCCTATGATCACATGGAAGTCCTGAGCATGACACTTCGAGGCAGGGTGGCGGTTGTTACCGGATCAACAAGCGGAATCGGCTTGGGTATCGCGCGCGGGCTTGCCGCCGCCGGCGCTGATCTGGTGCTCAACGGGTTTGGTGACGCGGCGCAGATCGACGCAATCAGGGCTGCCCTCGCCGACGAGTTCGGCGTGCGGGTCACCTATTCGGCGGCTGATATCTCAAAGGCCGAGCAGATCAGCGCGATGATCGCCGGCGCGACCGAAACCTTGGGCTCCGTCGATATTCTGGTGAACAACGCGGGCGTGCAGTTCACCGCGAACATCGAGGACTTCCCCGACGAACGCTGGAATTCCATCATCGCGATCAATCTCTCGGGCGTCTTCCACGGCATGAAGGCCGTGATCCCCGGGATGAAGCAGCGCCGCTGGGGGCGGATCATCAACATCGCCTCCGCGCATGGCCTGGTGGGCAGTGCGCAGAAGGTCGCCTATGTCGCCGCCAAGCACGGTGTCCTGGGCATGACCAAGGTCGCGGCGCTGGAAACCGCCAATGACGGCATCACGGTCAATGCGATCTGCCCGGGTTGGGTTCTGACGCCGCTGGTGCAGAAGCAGCTTGAAGACCGAGCCGCCATGGAAGGCACGGATGTCGAAACCCTGAAGCATGCCTTCCTGACCGAGAAGCAGGCGATGGCCACGTTCTCGACGCCCGAGGACATCGGTGGTCTCGTGGTGTTTCTCTGCTCGGAGCATGCGCGGACGATGACGGGCGCGCCGATCTCCGTGGATGGTGGTTGGGTCGCGCGCTGACGCGACCCAGGTCCGGCCGCCGCCTCAGTATTTTGGGGGGACATAGAGGTTGGCGGGCAGGGTGCGGCGTTCATAGTTGGGATCGAACACCCGCTCGGGCAGGACCACTGGCACATGCGGCACTTCCTCATACGGGATCAGCGAAAGGAGGTGCGAGATGCAGTTCAGGCGCGCTCTCTTCTTGTCGTTCCCCTCGACGATGTACCACGGGGCCTCGGGGATGTTCGTGCGTTCGAACATCTCCTCCTTGGCCTTGGTGTACTGCTCCCACCGCACGCGGGATTGCAGGTCCATGGGCGACAGCTTCCACTGCTTGATCGGATCATGAGCCCGCATCAGGAAGCGGAGTTGTTGCTCCTCATCCGTGATGGAGAACCAGTATTTCACGACCACGATGCCGGAGCGGACGAGCATCCGTTCGAATTCTGGGACGTCGCGGAAGAATTGCTCGACCTCGGCCTCGTTGGCGAAGCCCATCACGCGCTCCACGCCGGCCCGATTGTACCAACTGCGGTCGAACAGGACGATCTCACCCGCGGCCGGCAGGTGGGGCACGTAGCGTTGAAAGTACCACTGCGTCTTTTCGCGATCTGACGGCGCGGGCAAGGCCACGACACGGCAGGTGCGCGGGTTCACCCGCTGCGTGATCCGCTTGATCGCACCGCCCTTGCCCGCGCTGTCGCGTCCCTCGAACAGGATCACGAGCTTCATGCGCCGGTACGCGACCCAGTCTTGTAGCTTCAAGAGTTCGGATTGCAGGCGGATCAGTTCGCGAAAGTAGGTGTTCCGGTCGATCGTGCTCTTTTTCCGCGTGTCCAGAAGCGCGCGCAGTTCCGGGGGAAGCCGGCTGTCGTCGATTTCCTGTTCCAACTCCTCGTCGAGGTCGTCCTCGAGTTCAAGGTCCAGCCAGGACTTAGCGTCCTTCTGATCGTTCCCTGTTGAAGCTGGCACCGCTCTTACCCCCCTCACGCATGTCGCCAATGTGCCTAGGTACACCAATTGCTTGCGGACGGGATGAATCTTTGATGGCAGCAGGGTTGAAGGCGGGGCGCCCGACCGGCTGGTCGGGCGCCCTGTGCGGCGTCAGGCGACGCGGAAGTTACCGAACTGCCACGGGCAGCTTGTGTCCACATCTTCCGCGAACAATTGCCCGCGACCCTCCAGCGGCGTCCAGTCGGAGTAGGCCCCGACCACCTCGCCCAGATAGGGGCCGGCAACCTCCAGCACCCGCGCGTGATCGAGGTGATCGGCCTCCACGACGCCCGCCGTCGGGTTTTCGATCGCCCAGATCATCCCGCCCAGGACCGCCGCGGTGACCTGCAGCGACGTGGCGTTGTTGTGCGGCGCCAGACTCCGAGCCTCCTCGATCGACAGGCGGGAACCGTACCAGTAGGCGCCCCGCGCGTGGCCCATCAGCAGCACGCCCAGCTCATCGATGCCGCGCGCGATCTCGTGCATCATCAGGCGCTTTTCCGCCTGCATGCGCCAGTTCTTGCCCGCGATCTCGTGCAACGACAGCACCGCGTCGTCACAGGGATGGTAGGCGTAGTGCACGGTCGGCCGGTAGCGAACCGTGCCGCCCTCGGCCAGCGTGTAGTAGTCGGCGATCGAGATCGACTCGTTGTGCGTGATCAGGAAGCCGTGGAAGGGGCCTTCCAGCGGCGTCCAGCTCCGCACCCGGGTCGATGCGCCCCGGCGGTTCAGATAGATCGCCGCGTCGCAGCCGGTTTGATGCCGTTGGCCATCGATCGGCAGGACCTTTTCATGCGTGCCCCAGCCCAGTTCCGCCGGCTGGTTGCCTTCACCAACGAAACCATCGATCGACCACGTGTTGACGAACTCACCCGGCTTCTTCGCCATGTCCGCCGTCTGGGTATCACGCTCCGCGATGTGGATCGTCTTCACGCCCAGCGCATGCGCCAGTTCGGCCCATTCGTCGCGGGTGGCCGGCATCGTGACTTCGTGTCCGGTGTCGGCCGCGATGTTCAGCAGCGCCTGCTTGACGAAGTGCGACACCAGGCCCGGATTGGCGCCATGCGTCATGACGGCGGTCGGGTCGCCCATGCCAGGCCGAGCAAGCGCCAGCGCGCTCTCGCGCAGCGCATAGTTGCTGCGGTCCGAAGCCGACAAGGCCGGATCGGTATAGCCGCCCTCCCAAGGCTCGACGCAGGTGTCGAGGTACAGCGCGCCCAATTCTCGGCACGCCGCGACCAGCGCGACCGACGAGACATCGACCGAGAGGTTCAGCAGGAAGTCACCGCGACCCAGTTCGGCGCCGAGGACATCGCGATAATTCCCTCGCGTCAGCGGCATCACGGTGAAGCGGACGCCGTATTCGGCGGCAACCTCGGCGCCGCGATCATCCGCGCTGATCACGTGAATCCGCTCCCGCGGCATGTCGATATGACGCAGTATCAGGGGCAACACGCCCTGGCCGATGCTGCCGAAGCCGAGCATCAGCAGGCGACCACCAAACACAGCATGTTTGATCATGGTTCGTTATCCTTGAAAGACGAGAAAGTAAGGCGGCTCAGGCTGCCAGGGGGTATTCGCGCGCGTATCCGAGAACGTCGTCGCACAGGACGGGCGCATCGCTGACTTCGGCGATGCGGGCCCGATCGAAGCCGTTGAACCCGGTGCGCAGGCACGCGCCGTAGGCGCCGAGTTGACCGATCTCGATCCAGTCGCCCTCGGCGATGTCCGCGGGCAGGATGAACGGGCCGCGCATCACATCGGCGCTGTCGCAGGTCGGGCCGAAGAAGCCGAAGTCGCAAACTTCCGTGTCCTCGGCTTCGACACCTGGACGGATGCGCCGCACCGGATAGCGGAAGCCCAGCACGCCAGCATCGGCAAGGCTGCCATACACGCCGTCATTGATATACAGCATGTCACCACGGCGGGCCTGCACCTGCACGACAACCGAGCCGCCGCCGGCGACCAGCGCGCGCCCGGGCTCGGCCCACAGCCGAACCCCGGACAGTTCGAGACGATCGAAACCATCCTCGATTTCCGCCATGAACGCGCCCAGCGCCACCGGCTCCATGTCCGGATACGCCACGGGGAAACCGCCGCCGACATCAATGATGTCGACGCGGACACCAGCCGCCTTGATCACCGCGCCGGCCATCGCCAGGGCGTCCCGCCAGGCCAGCGGGTCCAGGCACTGGGAGCCGACATGGAACGCGATCCCCAACCGAACGGCGTGCGGGCGCGCGGCGCGCAGCAGGGCGACGGCGTCCTCGGCCTCGGCGCCGAACTTGCCGGACAGGTCGAGCACCGCGCCGCCCTTGGGCAGCGCGAGGCGCACGAGCAGTCCCAGGTCGTCTTCCGCGCCACGCAGGGTGGTTTCCGCGCGGATCTTGTCCAGCTCCGCCTGGCTGTCGAGCACGAAGTCCCGCACGCCATGCCGCGTCCAGGCCTCACGGATCGCGCCGCGCGCCTTGATCGGGTGCATGAAATGAATCGCGGCATCCGGGAACATCTGCCGTACCAGCAGGATCTCATTGGGTGATGCGCAATCGAAATGACGCACGCCACCCGCCCACAGGGCGCGCAGCACGGCCGGATCGGGGTTGCACTTCACGGCATAGAGAACATCGCCGGGGAACGCCGCCACGAAGTCACGCGCGGTCGCCGTCAGGGTGGCCGGGCGAATGCAGTGGATCGGCTCTTCCGGCCGCTGATCGGCGATCAGCGCGTCAACCGTGCCCAGGGGCGCGGGAACGGGGACAGGCATCGCCATATCGCGGACACGACGGCGGAGCGGAGAAACGGCGGAACGGACACGCATGACGGACATCGCGAAAATCCTCGCAACAGCAGACGGCCATGCCCCGGGGGGGCCTGGCCGAACGACGATGGGGAAAACAGAAGCCAGCAGCGGAGGCGCGATGCGCACTCCGGCGGTGGGTTCAGGCGATGCGCGTACTTCGCGTCGCCGCGACCTGATCAGCCAACATAGGCAGCTCCCTAACGACCCCGGCGCGAAAGCCGGCTCGACCGAAAAGGACGCTTACGTCGTTGCTGTGCCTCTTTATGGGAGGCTCGCGGCACGTGCGGGCGTCGGTGAATGCCGCGGCCCTTTGACTGAGGCCGAAGCGGACGCGGTGTATATGTGAAAGCCGCTGCGCGGTGCAACGTATTTCGGGTGCGAACCAAAGTTGTGGGATCAAGCGGCGGCGTTCGATGACGCTTCTGGCTGGTTGAGATTGGCGGGTGCCGACGGCCTGTCGGCCAGCGCCGCCCAATAAGCGTCCCAGTCCCGGTTCAGACGATTGATCCGCAACGCAAG
>CAMCDA010000220.1 GCA_945873195.1 Asaia bogorensis | reverse complement strand
CAGCGCATTGTCGACCAGTTCGCGCAGGACCAGGGCGCCGATCTGGTGGCTCTGGCACCCGGCCTTCTGCCCCAGTGTTTCCAGGTCCATGAACAGGGACCAGTCGGGTCGCTCGAACATCAGCGTGTCCGTGTTGGCCTGGCTGCGTTCCCGCTCCCGCTGGCGCCGCTTGCGTTCTGTCGCCGACAACGCCCGCCGTGGGGCGGGAGATGTCACGTTTTGGGGCGAGGATTCACCTTGGTGAGGCGTGGGTGAAAACGTGACATCGGTCATCCCACGGTCCCAGCGATGTGATGGAGTTTCGCAAGCTGCTCCTCGGTCGGCGGCCCACGTGTGCCGAGCGTTGCGAGGAATGCCCGCTGCCTCTGAGTGATCGTCGGCGACAGGAACGCCGTGTCGCGCAGGTTCTGCCAGGCCGTGACCGGTGTTGCTGGTGCAGGCTGCGTGACGGCCTGTTCCAGTCCGACCCGCAGCGCGCGGCAGAACGCGGCCCAATGGTTATCTGCGTCAGGACCCGCCCGTGTTGCGTCCAGAATCGTTGCGGCCAGGTCGCCGAGGCGGGTGACGGCATCCGAAACGATCGACTGCAGGCGTGCTTCGACATCGGCATCCAGCGACGGCTCTCGGTCCCCAGAACCCTGCGCCTGGATCTGTGGCGGCTCCGCTTGGCGCGCCCCGACCTTGTCGCCCAGCCGCAGCTCCCGAACCGTGGCGCGTAGGGCGGGGCGGACCTGATCCGCGCTGATCTCCCCACTCGCCAGACCGGCCAGTACCTGGTCCTGGACCGCAGCAGGCGACCGGGCAATCTCGTAGACCGTGGCTGCCGGCAAATACGAAACAGTTTCGCTTTTGTCCGCCACCAGCGTCGCCGCGCGCATGTAGTTCTGCGCCGTCCGCGGCGTCATCCCGAACTCGGCGCGTAGCCAGCGTTCGAACTGCCCATGGTCGAGAACCGTTTTGATACCGATCAGATCACGACCGGTGTCGAGGATCGCGGCCGAGGTCCGGGCCCTGATCCGCTCGGCAGCCGACCGTGCGGCGTCGGCATGCTCGGCGGTCAGGCCGCTGTAGTCAAAGTGGACAACGCCGCGAACGGTCGTTGCTACCTCCGGGCGATCCGGCTCGGTACCGACGTGACGAGGATGATCGCAATGCTCAACAACCATCACACCGCCATCCCCTCACCGGCTTTCCGATATTTCCCCCTAGGCAGGCTCTGAAAGAGCCGCTCTGCCGAGACCGATGTGATCGTGGTCCGCCGGCCGGCCTTCACCCCTTCCAGTTTACCTTTGGCGAGGCGATCGAAGATGAACGTGCGGGTCCAGCCATAATGGGCCATCGTCGCTTCGATCGGGCGGGCAACCGGCGGCTCGTTGCCTGGCACGGATGATGCGCTGGATGCGTGGTGGTGGGGTTGGTCTTGCATGCCGTTTCGTCCTGTTGGAGACGATTGGACACATAGGACACTGAACCGAAATCAGACTGGGGGCGGATGAGCTACCTTTTTCGAGGCGATCCGCCCCCATCGGACCATGCCTCGCGCAGATCGCTTTCCGCCGTGGCTGTGCCATGCGATCCGGCGCGGCCGCGTAGTGCCGCGAGCAGTTCCTTCGAGCCACCGCGCAATATCGTTACGGCCTGATGGCAAACGCCCTGATAGAACCTGACCTCGGCTCGGTGCGGCTTCTTGTGGCCAGGAGGCGTCTCAAATGGTGAATTTTCGCCACTCAGTTTCCGGTAAATACTTCCGACTTGCTGGGCAAAGTAGATCATCGCCCGACTGCCGGTCTCTGGCCGCTTATTCGCGTCCGGTGCAGCAGTGTCCGCTAGTATGCGCGCCCTCAAGGCAAGCAGTTGAACACCCGCGATTGCTATTCGCAGTGCATCCGATAGAAGCGGCCCGCGGGGCAACGGGGGCAGCGGCTGGTTAGCCGCCGCAAGGAAATCAGGTGAAATCTTCGGCCACCACGCCTCCATCGGGTGAATCCAGTATGGATCAGGCCGCGTGCTCCTGGCAGCCATCTCCGACAGAAGGGGGAGCAACGGTGTCGCATCCTCGATGCTCGAATCAGACATCATGACTGGCTTATCTTGTGGTCTGGTCAGTGCCATGATGCTTGGCGCAATATCATTGAGAACTGCAGGTGCATATCCTGGGGCAGCATTCAGGTGCGCCAATAGTGCCGTCGCACTGTCATGTACGGCGTTGGCCCAGTCTCGCCGTGCCACTGGTGTTTCGAGACGGATCGTCTGCCAGGATTGACGCAAGGCAAGAACGGCGTGATCGAGGTATAGCGCGGCCCACTCCTGAGGCGATCTTTGCGGTAAATGCTCTTGACCCTCGCGGGTAACAGCCGCCCAATCGTAGGCGGTTGCCGCCATCCGAGTGCGTGATTTCAGAAGTATGCCGTCGACGTCTGCAGCAGAAAAGCGGTCGGGTAGTAAGCCGTTCGACCATCGCAGTTGAAGCGGGTTGCGTGGATCTCGTGCCATCACGGGTCTCTCCATAAGTCGGCCGCCGGCCCGGGACCGACCAATCGCGCGGGTCGCCGAATTCAGCGCATACCAGCATCGGCACGCGATTCGGTCACTGATTCTGACACTGTCGCACAAACGACTGCGCAGCGCTGCTTTCCTTTTCGATTTTCTTCGACAAGCGATTGTTTTTGCTTGTTTAACTGCCTGAGCGATGACATTCCGCAACCATGCCCCACGAAACGAATCCACATCTCCCGCCAAACCTCCAGGAACTCTGCGCCCTCCTCGCCCGAGGCATGGTGCGACTTTGCCGCCACTCCACCGAACAACCCGCCCACGACGACCCGCAGAACCCGGACCAGGGAGACAATTCGCTACGCGATACTTCCCCCCAGCGCGGTCATGCGAACCCGACTTCACGGAGAGGCGCATGACCCGAAAGACCAAGGCCGGCACTCAGCCAATGCCGGCAATCCCCTCTATCCCGCCGACGGATGTGTTGGGCCGATTGGCCGCGCTGACGACAATGGCCACGCCCGACCTCAGACAGCAATGGCGGGACCTGTTTGGCGCCGAGCCACCGCCGTACAACCAGAAATTCCTCCGCAATCGCCTGGCCTACAGGGTGCAGGAACTGGCCTACGGCGGCCTGAAGCCGTCGACCATCGCCCGCCTCGAGGCCCTGGGCGAGCAATTGGACGGCGGGAACATCACCATCCGTCGTATCCGGGCGGACCTGAAGCCCATCGCCGGCACGACCCTGGTGCGGGAATATCAAGGCGTCGAACACCGCGTGACGGTGCGGGCCGACGACTACGAATACCAGGGCAGGGCTTTCCGGTCGCTGTCCTCGATCGCCCGCGCCATCACCGGCACACGCTGGAACGGGCTGGTCTTCTTCGGCCTGAAAAACCGGCGGGGGGCGGCATGACGCGCCAGGCCCCAGCCACCGGGCTGCCGGCAACGGTGCAGAAACGGCGCTGCGGGATCTACACCAGGAAATCGAGCGAGGAAGGCCTCGACATGGAGTTCAACTCCCTCGACGCCCAGCGCGAAGCCTGTGAGGCCTACATCGCCAGCCAGCGGGCCGAGGGCTGGGTGCTCGTGCGGGATCGCTACGACGACGGCGGCGTCTCCGGCGGGACACTGGAAAGGCCCGCGCTGAAACGGCTGCTGGCCGACATCGAGGAAGGCCTGGTCGACGTCATCGTTGTGTACAAGATCGATCGGCTTTCCCGGGCCCTGATGGACTTCGCCAAGCTGGTGGAGGTGTTCGACCGCAACAATGCGACCTTCGTCAGCATCACGCAGGCGTTTAACACCACCACGTCGATGGGGCGGTTGACGCTCAACATCCTGCTCAGCTTCGCCCAGTTTGAGCGTGAGGTGATCGGTGAGCGCATCCGCGACAAGGTCGCCGCCTCCCGGAAACGCGGTATGTGGATGGGCGGGTTCGTGCCGCTGGGCTACGACGTCCGCGACCGCAAGCTGGTGGTGAACCCCAGCGAGGCGGACCTGGTGCGCGCGGTGTTCACCGGGTTTGTCGAGACCCGCTCCGGCACCGTACTGCTGCGGCAGTTGCGGGAGGCAGGGGCGACCACCAAGCGAGGCAAGCCGTTCACCAAGACCGACATCTACCGGGTGCTGAACAACCGGGTGTATCGCGGAGAGGCCGTGCATAGGGGGACCGCCTATCCGGGTGAGCACACGGCGATCGTCAGCCCGCTACAGTGGGAGGCGGCGCACGCCATCCTGCAAATCAGCCCGCGGGTGCGACGCAACCAGACGGTGAGCCAGATGCCTGCGCTGCTGCGGGGGCTGATCTTCGGTTCCGACGGCCGAGCGATGTCGCCCACCCATGCGCGGGGCAAGCGAGGTCAGATCTACCGATATTATGTCAGCCAGTCGGTGCTGAAGGGGAGCGCGGCGGATGGGCCGGAGGTCGCCCGGGTGCCGGCAGGCGAGATCGAGGCCGCGGTGGTGACGCAGGTGAGGGCGCTGGTGCGCCAGCCAGAGGTGATCGTCGGCACCTGGCAGGCCGCGCGGGCTGCGGCGCCGGACGTGACGGAGCATGATGTCCGAGCCGCCCTGGACCAACTGGACCCGCTCTGGGACGAACTGTTCCCGGTGGAGCAGGCCCGGATCATCCATTTACTGGTGGACCGGGTCGAGATCGGCGCCAGCGGTGCGACGGTCCGGCTGCGGCTGGAGGGGCTGGCGAATCTCGTGCGCGACCTCGGATCCCGTGATCGCAAGGAGGCCGCGTGACCGCGACCCCGCCGATACTGACGGTGCATATCCCGCTGACGGTCCGCCGGCGTGGGGGGCGGAAGGTAGTGATTGCACCGGACGGGACGGAAGCCCCCGCTGTCGTCGCCGCCCGGATCGACAGCACGCTGGTGAAGGCACTGGCCCGGGCGTTCCGGTGGCGTCGGATGATGGAAAGCGGGGTGGTTTCCACGGTTGGCGAAATCGCGGTGCGTGAGAAGATCAACAAATCCTACGTGTCGCGGATCCTGAGGCTCAGTCTACTGGCGCCGGAGATCGTGGAGGCGATCCTGGACGGGCGGCAGTCGACGGAGTTAACGCTCCCGGTACTGATTAAGGCGTTTCCTGTGGGATGGGGGGAGCAGCGGGCCACGGTGGCAGCCTGGGAGTATGCGCCCAGGCGCGTCGTGTAACCGTGCAACCCTACGGCCTCGCCCTCACTGTCCGTGCGCCACAGGCTGACCGCGATCCTGTTGGCATCCATCTGCTTCATGCGGGATAGTTTGTCTGTGATGGATCAGAGCCCGAGTCGCCACCCCGCCAGCCGCGCCCGCGTATCGCCCTTGCGGGGCCTCACTGGACAAACGCGTTTTGTCGAAACCGCCCCTCTGCCGGACCTGCCGGCAACCGAACCGGCGACACGCGGGGAATGGGCGGATCGTATCCGTGTTGCGCTAGCCAAGCGATCGTCCTCCGCGTTTCAGATCGTCGATGATGCGCTTCAGGCCTGGCCCGCCGATGCGGAAATCCTGCTGCTAGCGGCCCTCACGGCCCTGGGTGGCAACCAGCCCGACCGCGCGCTGCGCCTGCTCAAACGCTATGGCAAACGCTACGTTCCCGGGAAAATGATGTCCCTCCTCATGGCGCTCACCCATGCCCAGCAAGGGCATTTCGCCCAGGCCTGGACGATCCTGGCGGCCGAGGAACTGACCACCGACCGTGCGGCCCATCACTGGTTCGTCGGCAACACGGTGATGGAAGAGTGGCTGTACGACCGGCTGCGCGAAATCCGGCGGGAGCGGTTGCGTGCCAACGGACTGATCTCGGGCGGACCCAAAGCGTTGGTCGGTGGCAGCGGCCAGGCAAATCCAAAAATCGCCGCGCAGAAAGCGCCTGTCCGCGCCATCGCACCGGTTGCTTCCGCACTTCCAACGGTGGCGGACCTGCCGCGACTGGAGGCCGGCTTCGATATGACGTTCGACTTCGCTAACCCGGACGCTCTTGAAATCATCAACGGCGCGAATGCCTCGGACGCGGACCTGTTCGACCTGCGGGGCGAACTGATCCGACTGAGCCTTTTCGAGGGGTTCGACGAATTGCTTTGCCTGCCCGCGCTACAGGGTGTCGACGCGCATTGGTACCAGGTCGAAACCGTCCGCAAGGTGCTGAAGCAGTATCGGGGCCGCGTGCTGCTGGCCGACGAGGTCGGTCTCGGGAAGACCATTGAGGCCGGGATGATCCTGAAGGAATACATCCTGCGGGGGATGGCCGAACGCGTTCTGATCCTCTGCCCGGCCTCGTTAGTGGGACAGTGGCGCGAGGAGATGGCGGCGAAATTCGGCATCCACTGCGCCACCAGCCATGATCCGCTACTTCGGGCTGATCCCGACGCTTTCTGGGCGCAGCCGCGGGTCATCGCCTCGATCGCCGTGGCGCGCCGCAAGGGTCAGGCGGAACTGCTGGCAAACCTGGACTACGATGTTGTGGTGGTCGATGAGGCGCACCATCTGCGCGACCAGGCCAGTGCGAGCTACCGGTTGGTGAATAGCCTGCGCAAGCGCTTCCTGCTGCTGCTGTCGGCGACCCCGGTGCAGAACAGCCTGCTGGAGCTGTACAATCTGTTGACCTTACTCCAGCCCGGTATTTTCAAGACACAGAAAGAATTCCGCGCCGCGTACATGGTACCAGGCAAGCCGCGCGAGCCGGCCAATCGCGACAAACTGCGCGACCTGATGCGCGGCGTGATGGTGCGCAACACCCGCGCCCTGGCTGCGCTGCGGATGCCACGGCGACACGCCTCCACGCTGCGTGCCACGCCTGAGGCCGCGGAAGCTGCTTGCTACGAGGAACTGACCGCGCTGGTCCGGGCGGTAGCGGCGAGTGGCGGTGCAGGGGAGCATCGTCTTTCATTGCAACATCTATTAGCCGCGGCGGGATCTTCACCGGCGGCATCGTCCGCCGCCATCGCCCGCATGGCCGAACGAAACCCCAGTGACGAGCGTTGGTCCTCGCTGCTCGACCGCGTGCGTGCCATCACGACCGGCGCGAAGGAAGCCGCGCTGCTGCGGCTGCTGACGCAGAATCCGACCGAGAAAAAGCTGGTGTTCGTGCATAACCGTGACAGCATGACCCATCTCGCCAGTCAGTTGACGCGGCGAAAAATCACGTTCGCGATGTTCTCGGGCGACATGTCCGGTCCCCGGAAGGACGAAGCAGTGGAGGCGTTCCGGGAACAGGTACCGGTGCTGCTCTGCACCGAATCAGGTGGCGAGGGGCGAAATTTACAATTCTGCAACACGCTGATCAACTTCGATATTCCCTGGAACCCGATGGCGATCGAGCAGCGTATCGGCCGGATCGACCGGATCGGCCAAACCCGGGAAGTGTTCATCTTCAACCTCGTCACCGCCGGCACGATCGAGGATGCGGTGCTGCGAATCCTCGACGAGAAGATCAACATGTTCGAGCTGGTGGTGGGTGAGGTCGGTGCCATCCTCGGCGAAGTGGACGACCAGCAGCAATTCCCCACGCTGGTCCTGGACGCCTGGTTGCAAGAAACCGAGCAGGGGCGTGCGGACGCTTTCACGCAGATTGAAAACCAGTTGCTTGCGGCACGCCGTGATTATGAAGGCGTGAAGCAGCTTGACGAGGCGCTCTTCGGGAACGAACTCGATGCCGCCTGACGCATCGCATGAACCGGGGCGGATGCAAGGCTTCGTGGCCTCGCTGCTGCGGCACGAGGGCGCTCTGGTCGAGGCGATCGAACCCGATGGCTTGGAAATTCTCGCGCCATCGCCGGTGCAGCAAGCCCTGGGGATCGGAGAGCTTTCCCGTCTGGGCTTCGGCACCACGCTCCCGCAAGCGGCGCAGCGGGTCGGCATCGAAGGCAACTGGTTGGACCGCTTTGCCCGCCTGCTGGGGCCGCGAGGCCGCTTCACGCGGCGTGTCCTGTCTGTTCCGGCTCGGACGCCGAGCGAACCCGAGCGAGTGGTTGAACGCGAACTGATCCTCGACAACGCGACCTTTCGGTTGTTGGGTGTGTCACCAGCCTGGACGCGATATCTGGTGCTGGATTTCCGGGCGTCCGCCGTTTCGGATGACAAGCGCGATTTCATGTTGCATCTGGGCGTGAACCTCGCAACGGGGGCAATACCGGACGCGATATTGGCAGGGGTAATTGCCTCGCTCGGTATGGATGAGACTGGCGCGGCAGTACCGGACGAAGGCGACCTACCGGCGCCCTGGGACAGCGCGCGCATGCTGAACCTTGTCGCGCGGGCGCTGCCGCCCCGGCTGGAGACGGCGCTTGACCCATTCATCAAGGGGCTGCGGCGGCGTCTTGCTCGCGATCAGGACCGATTGCACCGATATCATAACGACCTGCACCATGAGGCGAAGCGGCGCGGCTTGGCGCTGGCCGAGGGTGATCCGAAGCGCGGACGCGAAGAGCAGCGTGCTGAAGCGATCGAGCGGGAATATCGTGCTCGGCTTGACGACCTTGCCCGCCAGTATGCCACGCGGGTGACGATCGAATGGGTGCGGACGCTGGAACTGGTGATGCCGGTGCAGCGCTTCGCGATCCAAATCCGCCGGCGCAAGGCAGACAGGGTAATCCATTTGGACTGGAACCCCATTGTTCGGCGCCTGGAAGCACCGGCCTGCGAATTCACCGCCTCGGCGGACCGGCCGAACCTTGTGTGTGACGACGCTTTGCACCTCGTCGTGCCGACTGGCCTGGGTCCGTGCTCAGGCTGCGGCCGGGCTTTTTGTCGCGCATGCCACCCTGACCGTTGCCCGAAATGCGGTGTTCAGGTGCCGGCGAGACCATGTTGGCAACCGAGGAGAGGGGGCTGATC
>CAMCDA010000219.1 GCA_945873195.1 Asaia bogorensis | reverse complement strand
GCCGAGCCTGCCGGATGTATGGGCGGCGGAGGGGACGCTGAAGCTGGCGGCGGAGGAGCGGCGGCGGGCGGCGATCGTGCTGAACCGTGTGCCGGCGACATCGCGGCTGCGGGATTCGATCGTGGCCGACCTGACGGCGCGGGGCCTGACCCTGTTGCGCACCGGCATTGGCAACCGCGCTGGTTTCGCGCATGCGTTCGCCCAGGGCTTGGGGATTACCGAAGCGGCCCCACGTTCAACCGGCGCCAGGGAACTGCGCGCGCTGCTCGACGAAGTGATGGAGTTGATCCGATGATGGCGTACTACTTGATGAAAGCCCTGCACGTGTTGTGCGCCGTCGTGTGGGTGGGCGGGATGTTCTTCGCGATCATGGTCCTGCGGCCCAGCCTGGCGGCGCTCGAACCGCCTCAGCGGATGGCGTTGCATACGCAGGTCTTCCACCGCTTCTTCAAGATCGTCTGGCACGTGATGCCGCTGATCATCCTGAGCGGCTATGCGATGATCTTCGCGGTCTTCGGTGGCATGGCCGGCGTGCGCTGGCCGGTTCATGTGATGACGCTGCTGGGCCTGATCATGGCCGCGGTGTTCATGTTCCTCTATTTCGTTCCGTATAGGCGCTTCCAGGCCGCGACCGACGGGCCGTCCAAGGCCGCGGCGGCGGACATGCTTCGGAAGCTGATCACGGTGAACCTGGCGATCGGGATCGTGACCATCGTGGTGGCGCATTTTCGATAGCGGGCGGGCCGTCAGGACCCGCCTCGCGTCCGGGATGGAACTAAGCCGCCTTCACACCAGCGATGAAGCGCTCGACCTCGTCGCTCAGGCGTTCCGACTGACGGGCCAGGCCCGCCGAGGCCGATAGCACCTGGGTTGCCGCGGCACCGGTTTCGCCTGCGCCCTTGCTGACATCGGCGATCGTCTCGGTCACCGATCGTGTCCCATGCGCCGCTTGCTGGACGTTCCGCGCGATCTCATTGGTGGACGCCCCCTGCTCCTCGATCGCGGCGGCGATGGAGGTGAAGGTCATGCTCACCTCTCCGATGATCTCGGCAATGCCGTTGATGGCGGCGGCGGCATCGCGGGTCGAGGCCTGGATATGGGTGATCTGCTGGCCGATCTCCTCGGTCGCGCGGGTGGTCTGGGACGCGAGGCCCTTGACCTCGCTCGCGACGACCGCGAACCCCTTGCCGGCTTCCCCGGCGCGCGCCGCCTCGATCGTCGCGTTCAGGGCCAGCAGATTGGTCTGGCTGGCGATATTGGTGATCAGTTCGACCACATCGCCGATCTTCTGCGCGCCGAGGGACAGTTCCCGCACCACGGCATCGGTGCGCGCGGCTTCCGTTGTCGCCCGTCGAGCGATTTCGGTGGACCGGCCGACCTGGTGCGAGATTTCCCGGATGGATGCCGCCAGTTCCTCGGCCGCCGCCGCGACGGTGCCGACATTGACGCTCGCTTCCTCGGCCGCCGAGGCCACCGTCTCGGTCTGCGCCGTGGTCTGGCTGGCAACCGAGGACATGGCCTTTGCCGTGGCATCAAGCTGGGAAGACGCCACCCCGACCTCTCCTACCAGGGAGCCGAGCTGGGTCTGGAATTCATGGACCAGGCCTTCGAGGCGGGCGGCGCGTTCCTCCCGCGCGGTCCGTTCGGCCTCCTGTTCGGCTCGGACCCGCTGGGCGGCGAGGGCGTTGGTTTTGAACACGGCGACGGTCTCCGCCATGCTGGCGATCTCATCCCCGCCGCGCGCTGCCGGCACATCGACGGTCAGATCGCCCTCGGCCAGGCGGCCCATCGTCTGCTCCAGGCCGACGATCCGGGCCACCAGGTTCCGGCCGACATAGAGCACGACGATCAGCAAGGCCCCGATCAGTGACGCCGCGGCGATCGCGAGCACGATCACCACGCCGGCTTCGATGGTTGAGTCGGAGCGGGTAATGACCGCCGCGGTTTCGGCGCGGATTCGTTCCACGACCGCGGCGACTTTCGTGCCGAGTTGGTCGGAGACCCGATGGATATCGACCATGGCGTCGCGGCCAAGATCGATCGCCTTCAGTTCCTTCAGGCGCTGGTTAAACAGATTGTTGCCGCCGGTGCCGCGCAGCAGCACCGCCTCGACCCCGGCGCGCATGCCGGGCACCGCGGTCAGGGCTTCCACCATGTCGAGTTGTTCCTTGGCCCGATCGACCGTGGCCTGGAACTCCTTCCGGGCGGCGGCAACGGCGTCGGCGGAGGGCAGTTGGGCGGAGCGGGTCAGCAGGTTCAGGGCCTGGTTGGTCAGGCCGCGCAGTTCGGCCAGGGATTGGGACAGTGGGATTTGCGTCCCGACAAGGCCGACCAGCAGGCGCTGCGTCACATCGGCGTCCGCGCCGATGTTCAACGAGGCAGCCGTGATGTCGTTCTGCACGCCTTCCAGCGCCGTTCCGATCATCGTCCGCACCCGTTCAAACGAGCGGAGGACGGAGCGGACCGCCTCGGTCCGTTGGTCGCTGACCATGAGCCGGTCGCCCACCGCGTCATGTAGCTTGTTCAGGGCCGAACCGAGGTTCTGGGTATGCGAGGCGATCGCCTGGACGGACGGATCGTCGCCCATCAGCGCGCGCAAGGCGTCCAGGTTCGCGGTCACGTCGGCCTGCTGCTTTTCCAGCGCGGACCATTCGTCGGATCTCTGGGTTTCGCTTTCCGAGCGCGCCAGCCTTGGCACGGCGGCGAGCAAGGTTCCGACGCTGGCGCGCAGTTCCAGGCTTTCCACGATGCCGGGCACGCTCTCGGTGCCCACCTGCCGGACCAGGCCACCGACCTGGGTCAGCAGCAGGCTGGCCGCCACGCCCGACACGACGGTGCCGGCGACGATCGCGCCAAAGGCCAGAAAGACCCGGGCGCCGATTCCGAAACGCAGACCTTTTGACATGTTCTCGCTCCTGCCGGGATGTCAGCGCGTGGGGGTATGGATTGGCGCCAAAGCCCCACCGGGGGCGACACGAACCATCATGGTGGCGCCGTGGGCCAATGTGGCGGCCAGGGCGAGGGCGGCGAGGGTGGAGAGCATGGGCGATCCTTCCGGACAATGTCGGCGGCGGCCGGCCCGCCTGACGGTGCGCCGGTCTCATTCACCCGTGACCTTCCGGCAAAAGAGTAAACAATGTGTTGACGGGAGCGGAAAATGTTGGGGTTGACGCAGGTGGCGGCATCGGCGACGCAACAGCGCCTGACCGTGGGGGAAACGATGTTCGGCCTGATGCAACAGCATCCGTTGCTGCTGTCCTCGGTCATCCAATACGCCGCGCGCTGGCATGGAGACGCCGAGGTCGTGTCACGGATGGACGAAACGACAGTCCATCGCACGGATTACGCGGGGATCGAGCGGCGGTCCCGGCGGCTGGCAAAGGTGCTGCTGGGGCTGGGCGTGCGGCCGGGCGACCGGGTGGCGACGCTGGCGTGGAACCATTACCGGCATCTGGAACTGTACTGGGCGATCTCAGGCATCGGCGCGGTCTGCCACACGGTGAACCCGCGGCTGGCGGTCGATGATATCGCCTGGATCATGACCCATGCCGGTGACTCGGTCCTGTTCGCCGATCCGGATTTCGCCCCGATCGTGCAGGCGGTTGCCCATACGGTGCGCGATGTCGTGATGCTGTCGGGACCGATGCCCGCCATGACGCTGCCGCCGGGGGTCGGGCTGCATGACTACGAAACGCTGATGGATGCGGCCGACGATGACTATGCCTGGCCGGTCTTCGACGAAAATACCGCGAGCGCGCTGTGCTATACTTCCGGCACCACGGGGCGGCCCAAGGGCGTGCTGTACAGCCACCGGTCGGCCGTTTTGCACGCGATGGCGGGGAACAGCGCCAATGCCTATGCGCTGCGAGCAACGGATCGGATTTTGCTGATCGCGTCGATGTATCATGTTACCGGCTGGGCCTGGCCCTATTGCGGGGCGATGGCCGGCGCGTCGCTGGTGCTGCCGGGGCGGTGGCTGGATGGGGCCAGCCTGCTGCGGACCATCAACCAGGAGCGGATCACCTTCTCGGGCGCCGTGCCCACGGTGCTGCTGGGACTGCTGGATGCCCTGCGCGCCAGCGGCGGCGGCGTTCCGACCCTAAAGCGGCTGATGTCGGCCGGCTCGGCCCTGCCCCGCGCGCTGATCGATGGCTTCGCGGCATACGGCGTCGATGTCTACCAGGCCTGGGGCATGACCGAGACCAGCCCGACCATCGCCCATTTCATGCCGATCCCGGCCACCGCGGACCTGGACGCAGAGGGACAGACCCGCCTGCGCATGAAGCAGGGACGGCCGCTGTTCGGGACCGATGTTCGGATCGTTGATGCCGAGGGCCGCGACCTGCCGCATGACGGCGTGGCCTTTGGCGATCTGCTGGCGCGCGGCCCCTGGGTGACGCGGGAATACCTGCATCTCGGCCAGGACGGATCGGTCGACGCCGAGGGCTGGTTCCGATCCGGCGACGTGGCGACGATCGATCCGACCGGGCACGTGGAGCTGGTCGACCGGTCGAAGGACGTCATCAAGTCGGGCGGGGAATGGATCAGCTCCACAGCGCTGGAGGATGTGGCGCTGTCCCATCCGGACGTGGCCGATGCGGCGGTGATCGCCGCCGCCCATCCGCGCTGGCAGGAACGGCCCTTGCTGCTGGTAGTCCCGCGGGAGGGACGGACGATCGACCCGGCTGCCCTGCTGGCCACCTATGAGGGGCGGGTCGCGAAATGGTGGGTTCCCGATGCGGTGGTCGTGGTGGAAAGCCTGCCGCGTGGGGCCACCGGAAAGCTCAACAAGGTCGCGCTGCGTGCCGCCTGGGGCGACACGCTCGGCCGCTAAGAGCGACTACCCCAACAAGCCCCGCGCCGAATCCCAGAGCGACGTAACGATCGCGCCGGCCGGTTCGGCCTGGGCGAGGCGGGCGGACTGGCCGGCCCAGGCCTGCATGCGGTCGACGTCGCCGGCCTTTGTGCCAGCGTCGCGCATGGCCTGGGTCAGCGCCCGCTGTATCGGATAGGGCGCGGGGTTGGGGGCGTCCTTCCCCGTCGCGGCGCGGGCGTAGGCCGTGGCGATGGATCGTGCGGGCCGGCCGGAGAAGGCGCGGGTCACCAGCGTGTCCTCGGGGTTTGCCTGACCGATGGCGGCGGCCCAGGCGGGGGCAATCTTTGCTTCGGGACTACGGAGCAGGCCGGTGCCGATTTGCACGGCCGAGGCCCCCAGCAGCAGCGCCGCCGCCACGCCGCGCCCATCGGCGATGCCGCCGGTCGCGATCACGGGCACATCCACCGCGTCCACGACAGCCGGCAGCAAAGCGAACAGGCCGATCTGCGCGACCTCGGCCCGGGCGGGATCGAAGGCGCCGCGATGACCGCCGGCCTCCATCCCCTGGGCGATCACCGCGTCGGCGCCGGCGGCGACGGCCTCGCGCGCCTCGGCGACCGTCGTGACATTGGCCCACCAGCGGATGCCGCTTGCCTTCATTCGGGCGACGAATTCGGGCGGATAGACGCCCATGATGGAGGAGATGACGGGCGGGCCGACTTCCAGCATCGCCTCACACTGGGCGGCGAAGTCGGGGGGCGTGACATCGGCGGCCTCGGGCGGGACGGCGGGGCCCCATTGGCCGAGGAAGTCCCGTACCGCCGTTTCCCGCGCCGGGTCGCGCTCCGGCGGGGCGTCGGGGATCCAGAGGTTCAACTGGAACGCGCCATTGCCGGCGGCCCGGACTTCCTGGCCCCAGGCGCGGATGACGTCGGGTTGCATCAGCAGGGTCCCGCAGGCGCCCATGCCCCCTGCATTGGCGACCGCGATGGCGAGGGACGCCGGGCAGGCGCCGGCCATTGGCGCCATCAGGATCGGCAGGCGCAGGCCATGGGCGTCGGCGAAGGCCTGGGCGCGGGTAACGGCGGGATGCGGCATCGGGAGAAGCCTCCGGTCAGAGATCGGCGATCCGGATCCAGGCGCCGACGCCGGCGGACACGGCAAGGCCCAGCACCAGCCAGCCCGTGGTGTCGGCGCCGAGTTCGCGGGTAATCACGGTCCATAGAGCAAAAGCCGCTATGGCGACCGCGATCCCGCCGACCAGACTGGCCTTGCCGGTCTTGATCTTGCCGCGGGGCGACGCCGGGATCATTCCGCCGCGGCCCGCGTGATCCGGCCCACGCGCACGTCGTCGGTCGTGTTGCGGACCTTCTTCAGGTCGGTGCGGACGTGGCTTTTGTCATACCCGTTGAAGATATGGGTCAGCAGCCCGCATTTCAGGTCGGAGGTGCCGAAGAACCAGTCCGCGATCGGGTAAGTGAGGTTGAAGTTCCGCTCCATCATGATCGCGGTGTTGTGGTGCGCGATGTGGTGGCGGCGGATCGAGTTGATCAGCGGGATATGCCGTACGATCCGGTCGCTCTTCACGTGGCAGCAAAAATGAAACAGCTCATAATTCAAGTACAGGCTGACATTGGTGATCAGCAGCAGCCAGCCGGCGTTGGCAAGGCCCACCGCGCCCAGGATCGCCGCCGGGATCAGCGACATCACCATGAAGGCGACCAGCGCATAGGGCGGGAAGAAGACGATGCGGAAATCGCGGGTGTTGTCGATCGTCGGCTCGACTTCCGTGAAGAACTGATGATGCGCCAGGGTGTGGCGCTTATAGATGCCCATGAAGCCCTTGACCGGCCGGTGCATGATGTAACGGTGGATCCACCACTCGAACGTGTTGGAGATGGCGAAGGCGATCGGGATCACGAGGAACTCGTACCAGGCCGGGGCGCTGATCTGCCGGACGCAGTACCAGATGGCGGCGAAGCCCAGCGTGTAGATCAACGCGACATGCGCCCAGCCGAAATACAGCGGGGCGATGCGGGTGCGGAAATCGGCCCGGAAAGCGGCCTGCCGCTTCGACATCTTCTCGGCGTCCATCGGCGGTATCCTCCTGAAGCCAGACTACGCGGGCCTGCGAAGGCCGGCAATTCAGGATGCGCGGCGCCGGCACAGCAGGCCGAGGCCCAGTACTACGCCGCCGAACAGGACCACGGACGCGGGTTCCGGGATCTCGGTCAGGACCGTGAACGCACTGGCCTGGAAGATCGCGGGCGATCCCTGGACTGAGTAGAAGAAGTCGCCGCCCGCCGCGCCGGCGGAGGCGTCGAGGATGATGAAGGACACATCGTCCTGGTTCGATCCCAGCATGCCGACGCCGAGATCAATGCCGCCGATCGCGAGTTCGTCGGTCGCGACCACATAGGAAAAGCCGATCGCGGCGCCGAACGGAATGTTGATATCCCAGGCCACGACGCCGGCGGTTTGGTCCTGGACATCGACCGCGTTGTCCCAGGTGACCGAGACGGCGCCAAGGACGGGATCGGCCGGCGCGCCCGATCCGAAACCGGCCGCCGTGAAGGCAAAGCGCCGCGTGATGACCTCGGCCTGGGCGTCCGCGGGGTGCATGATGGTGGCGAGGCCACATGCAATCGCAAGTATGAAAATCGCTTTTTGGATTACATACGAGATACATACCACGGTATTTTCTGCTCTATGCTTCATGGCATGCTCCTGAATGTTCGCGTTTCATGGATGATTCACAGCAATACTCGTGCCATCCAGATAATATCCATATTCCCACGACCTTATCGCCGGTATGATCCAAGCCGATCGGGGGACCGTAAGATTCTCCGACAACCCGGAACAATGGAACAAAACCGGGGATCGTGCGTCTCACGTTACAATCGGAGGATTCCATCATGCGCAAAGCGCTGCTCACCCTGGCCATTCTGCTGGCGGGTTCCGTGCCCGCCATGGCACAGGCCCCCGCTCCACCGGGACCGGACAACGTACAATTGCCAGCCGACTACCAGACCCGCTTCGTCCGCTATTCGGTCGTCGACAAGCCCGATCGCAAGATCATCCGGTACATGTACGTGAACCCCGAGGCCTTTGACGCGATCAAGAAGGGCGCGCCCTTTCCCGATGGGACCGCGATCATCATGGAAGACCATGGCGCGAAACTCGCCAGCGACGGCACGCCGATGCTGGACCAACAAGGAAGGTTCATCCCGCTGGCGCCGGTGCTCGCCATCGGCATGCAGGAGAAGCGCAAGGGTTGGGGCGTCGGCTACGCCGAGGAAAAGCGCAACGGCGAATGGGAATATGCGCGCTTCCTGCCTACGGGTGCCCGCAATCCCGCGTCCGTCGAGGCCTGCTTCACCTGCCATAAGCCCCGGGCGGCACAGGATTTCACTTTCACCCTGTGGGACTATGCCGAGGTTCGGCGATAACGAACGCCCCTTCACAGGGATCGCGCCGGCTGTAGTCTGATCCCGGAACGCAACTCAGCGGGAAGGGAACGGACATGCTTACGGTAGACAGCCCCGGCGCGATGAAGGCCCTGGTGGGCAAGGAACTCGGCGTCAGCGAATGGATGACGATCGACCAGGCGCGGATCGACAAGTTCGCCGAGGCGACCGGCGACTTTCAGTGGATCCACGTCGATGTCGAGCGGGCGAAGAAGGAAATGCCGGGTGGCAAGACGATCGCGCATGGGTTCCTGACCCTGTCGCTGGTCGCCGGCCTCGGCGGGCAGACGCACGACATCAAGAACCGCTCTCGCGGGATCAACTACGGATCGAACAAGGTGCGCTTCACCTCGCCGGTCCCTGTCGGGTCGCGCGTCCGGCTGAAGCAGAAGCTGCTGAATGTTGGTAACTCCCAAGCACCCCCTGGGTGAGTCCGATTGGCAACAATGGGTTCCTGTTTTCGCGTCCGCGCTTGAAGCTGATTGCGTGCGGAGCGGGAACATGAGTCAACGTCGGGATGGAACTGCCTCCCGATGTGCGTGCGTTGATCG
>CAMCDA010000218.1 GCA_945873195.1 Asaia bogorensis | reverse complement strand
CGACGGCGCCGGATCTCGGCAATCATATCCATGAACAACACCCCAGATTCTCCAGCGCAAATGCCGGATGATCGCACGGACCAGGGTGGAAACTATTGGACGCTGTTTACCCCCGGAATCTGGAAAGATTTGCACGCTGTTTTACACCTCTCACAAAACGGAACGTGGGAGGCATTCTTCCAGGCGCTGGCTGCGTGCAGCCGAACGTCGGACTTGATCCAGATGTTCGGCTGCATCTCTATCAGCGCGCATGTCCCCGCCGCCGGCGCAAAAAAAGACATAAAAATCAGGTGTTTGGACGCTCACGCGGCGGGTTCGGCACGAAAATCCACATCAAGGTCGACCGCGACGGCCGTCAGCTCGACTTTCATCTGACCGCCAATCAGGCCAACGACAGCCGGCAGTGCGAAACGTTGTCGGACCTTGGCCCCGACGTCCGATGCTGCGCGCCGCTCATGACCCCGCCTTCTCCGCCCGCAGCCGGCCCCAATACTCCAGCCGCTTGGCCACCTCCCGCTCAAACCCGCGCCCGCGGGGCTGATAGAAGGCATGTCGCGCCATCCCGTCGGGAAAGTAGTTCTGGCCGCTGAACGCGTCCTCCGCTTCGTGGTCATAGGCATACCCGGCGCCATAGCCGAGTTCCTTCATCAGCTTGGTCGGCGCGTTCAGGATATGCGCCGGGGGCATCAGGCTGCCGGTCGCCTTGGCCGAGGCCTTGGCCGCCCCAAACGCCGTATACAGCGCGTTCGATTTCGGCGCCGTGCCCAGATAGACAATCACCTGAGCCAGCGCCAATTCCCCCTCGGGGCTGCCAAGCCGCTCATAAGTCTCCCACCCCGCCAGAGCCTGGGGCAAGGCATGAGGGTCCGCCATGCCGATATCCTCGGCCGCGAAACGCACCATGCGGCGCGCGATATAGCGCGGATCCTCCCCCCCATTCAGCATCCGGGCGAACCAATAAAGCGCCGCGTCAGGGTCCGATCCGCGCAGCGACTTATGCAGCGCCGAAATCAAATTATAGTGTTCTTCCCTATCCTTATCATACAAAGCCGCTCGGCGGGCCAACAGATCGGCCAGGGCGCTGGTATCGAGCGCCGCAGCCCCCGCGGGCAGCGCCGCCAGTTGTTCGGCCATGTTCAGGATATAGCGCCCGTCGCCATCGGCCATGGCGCGCAGCATGTTCCGCGCCTCCTCCATCAACGGCAACGGATGCCCGATCTCGGCCTCGGCGCGCGACAGCAGCAGTTCCAGCGCCGCGTCATCCAGCCGGCGCAGCACCAGAACCTGGCAGCGCGACAGCAAGGCGCCGTTCAATGCGAAAGACGGGTTCTCGGTCGTCGCACCGATCAGGATGATCGTCCCGTCCTCCACCACCGGCAGGAACCCGTCCTGCTGGGCGCGGTTGAAGCGGTGGATTTCATCGACAAACAGCAGCGTCCCCTCGCCGGTGCGGCGGCGGCGGGTGGCTTCCTCAAACGCCTTCTTCAGGTCCGCGACGCCCGAGAACACGGCGGACAATTGCACGAATACCCGCCCTGCCCGTTCGGCCAGCAAACGCGCGATCGTCGTCTTGCCGACACCGGGCGGCCCCCAAAGGATCAGCGACGCGAGCGAGCCCCGGTCGAGCATCCGCGTCAGCGTCCCCTCTGCCCCCAGCAGATGATCCTGGCCGACCACGTCCCCCAGTCCGCGCGGCCGAAGCCGGTCCGCGAGCGGGCGCGCGCCGACGGCCACCGGTGAGTCCGGAGTGGGGGCCTCGCCGAACAGATCGACGGGAGAGGGGGCTTTGCTGGACACCCCTTATGATAGCGGCGCGCGGCCCGGGATGCGAGGTTCCGTCAGCCGGCGGCGACGGCTTCCTCGGCCAGGCTGTTATCGACGCAGGTTTCAAACGGAATCAATTGCTTGAGAGCACCGCCCGAGACCATCGCGGCGGCCAGCCGATCGAAGCCCTCCCGCCGCGTCACCGGATCCGGCCCATACAGCCCCAGCGCCCGATAGCGGTCGATGGCGGCGGCGAACAGCGGCGCGGGGACGGCGGGGAAATAGCTGCCCAGGACGCGGGCGACCTCGGCCCCCGGCGTGGCGGCGATCCAGCGCAGCGCGCGGTGCACGCCCCGGACCATCGCCAGCATCTCCGGCCGGCGGGCCTCCAGCAGGGACCGGCTGGTGACCAGGGTCGTATATGCGGTCAGACCCCGGTTCGCCGCCGCGTACCACAGATGGCCGTCGCCCGAGGCCAGAAGGTCCTCGGCATAAGGCTGGAACACCTGGATCGCATCCAGCGTCCCGGCCCGCAACGCCGCGGTGTTCTCGGCCATCGACCGGTCGGGCACGCGGTTCAGGCTGGCGGGGTCAAGCCCGGCGCGCCTGATGTCGTCCTGGAAGCAGAGCCAGGGCGTGGGGACCTCGGCCACCGAGGCAAAGCGCAGGCCGGCCAGGTCGGTCGGGGAAAAATCGGGCCGGGGCGTCCGGCCGATGATGAAGAACGGGTCCCGGGCCACCACGTCGCAGAAGCAGACGATGTCGGAGGCAGGGTTCTCCTGATGGGTCAGCAGTACCCGCAGCGGGCCGCCCCACATCACGTCGATCCGGCCCGCGCGCAGGTCGGCGGCGGTCTGGGCCGGATCGGGGGAGTTGCGGAGCGTGACCTCCACCCCTTCCGCCTCGAAGGCGCCGATCGCGAAGGTCGCATAGAACGGCGCGTAGAACAGCGCGCGGAAGTTCTCGGAAAGGGTGATCATTCGCCGGTCTTCCCTTCATGGCCAGGATGCCTACGATGCGCCGGCGAAAGCAGGGGGACAAGCGTCATGCGTATCGTTTTGATCGGGGTTTCGCACTGGCATACGCCATTCTTCCTCGATCCGTTGCTGGAGATGAAGGACGTCGCGATCGTCGGGGTCAGCGACCAAGATGTCAGCAGGGCCGAACCGGTCGCGGCCAAGGCGGGTGGCGTGAAGGTGTTCGCGGATTATCGCGAGATGTGCGCCCAGTTGAAGCCCGATTTTGCCTTTGCCCTGGCGCGCCATTGCGACATGGCGGAGCTGGCGCGGTTCCTGATCGGGGCCGGCATTCCCTTCGCGATGGAGAAACCCTGCGCGATCGACGCGGCCGAGGCCTGGGACATCGCCCGCCTCGCCAGCGCCAAGAACCATTTCGCTGCCGTCCCCTATGTGTTCCGCTATTGCCCGATCATCGACACGGTGCGGGAGATCGCGGCGGACGAGGCCATCCATTATCTGATGTTCAAGTTCGTCGGCGGGATGGTCGATCGTTACCGGCAGAACAAGGTCGAATGGGTGATCGACAAGAAGCAGTCGGGCGGCGGCCCGTTGCTCAACCTTGGTGTTCATTTCACCGATCTTTGCCGGGTCATGCTGGGCGGCGCCGATCTGAACGTGACGAGCGCCATGATTTCGAACCGCGCCGAGGGGTTGACCATCGAGGACCACGCCGTCGTGCTGATGCAAGGCGGTGGGGCGAGCTGCATGGTCGAGACGGGGTATCTGTATCCGGCGCCGAACTCGGTGTTCGACATGCATTACAGCATCCGGACCGAGAAGCATTACTTCGCGGCGCGCGACAATGCGACGCTGGAGATCATGACGAACGACCGCAAGCGCTCGGTGCGGGAGATGAAGCTGACAAATGTATTTTTCTACCCCGAGTTCGTGCGCGACACGCTGCGCCGCCTGCGGGACGGACGGCCGCCGATCGCGGACCTGACCGACAACGCGCGGGCGGTGGAACTGGTGGAAGCGGCTTACCATTGGGGGAAGGGGGCGGCTTGAAGGTGAATGTTGCCACTCCGTCATGCCGGGCTCACGGGTCCGGCACGATCCGCCGGTTGTCACCACCCTCGGCCACTGCGACAGTGATGGCCGTAACGCAATAAACGTAATGGGAAATTGAGAGATGCATCCAAGAGGCAAAGTCTGCGTGGTAACCGGCGCGGCAAGCGGGATCGGCGAGGCGGTTGCGCGGGCCTTTGCCGCGGCGGGCGCGCGCGGCGTGGTCGTGGCCGACCTGGCCGCCGAAAAGCTCGCGAAGGTTGCCGATGATATCGGTGGTCTGGCCGTTCCGACCGATGTCTCGCGCGAAGCCGACATCAAGGCCCTGATCGCCGCGGCCGAGGCAAAGTATGGGCCGGTCGATATCTATTATTCGAACGCCGGTATCTCCCGCGCTGGCATGGAAAGCGCGTCCGATGCCGACTGGGACCTGAACTGGCGGGTGCATGTCCTCAGCCACGTCTTCGCGGCGCGCGTCCTGGTGCCGGGCATGTTGGCGCGGGGGTCGGGCTATCTGGTCAACACGGCGTCGGCGGCCGGATTGCTCACGTCGATGAACTCGATGGCCTATGGCGTCACCAAAAGCGCCGCCGTCTCGCTGGCGGAACATCTCGCCATTCAGTACGGCGACCGCGGCATCGGCGTGTCGGTGCTGTGCCCGCAATCCGTCCTGACCGGCATGACCAGCGGCCGGCCGGGTGCCGCGAGCGTCGATGGCGTCATGACCGCGGATGAGGTCGCGCAAATCGTGCTCGAAGCGATCGAGGCGGAACGGTTCATGATCCTGTCGCATCCGACGGTGCATGAGTATGAAAAGCGGAAGGTCCAGGATCGCAATCGCTGGATCGTCGGCATGCGTCGCCTGCGGAACAAGATCTACGGCGCGCCGGCTGGAACATGATCCGGCCTGGGGTGTAGGCGACACCACCCATTGCACCGCCGTACCAAAAGGCGGTGCAACGGGTGGGCGTCAGGCAGGTATCGGGTCCCGTTGCACGCGCAGCCAGATCACGGCCACGAAGGCAACCGCGATCAGCAACAGCCCGGCCTGGTTCAGTACCACCCAGCCCAGGCGATCCTGCAGGAAGCCCGCCAGGAAGCTCGCGACCGCCGTCGTGCTGAAGATCAAGAAATCATTCAGCGCCTGCGCTCGGCCGCGCTCGGACGGGCGGTAGCAGGTGGTCACCAGCATCGTCGCGCCAACGAACAGGAAGTTCCAGCCGACACCGTTCAAGGCAAGGGAAATCCGGAAATGCCAGGCGCTGATCCCGGCAAGCGCGACCAGGATCCCAGCCAGCAACAGCGCCGCCCCGACCGCCATGACCCGCACGGTGCCGAACCGGGTGATCAGGTTGCCGGTGAAGAATGACGGCACGAACATGCCCATGACATGAAGGAAGATCACGACCGGCGCCTCGGTCGGCGGCAGGCCGCAGCCGACGACGGCCAGGGGAGAGGCGCTCATGAGGAACAGCATCGTGGCCCAGGCCGCCATGCTGGACAGGACCGCCGCCGCGAACCGGGGCTGCCGGGCGATCTCCCATAGGGAACGCTTTGGGCCTTCCGTCTGGGTGGCGGCCGGCATGGGCGGGAAGCGGATGAAGGTCATCAGCAGGAACACGACGAGATGTACGCCGACCATGGCGATATAGGTGCCAAGATAGAACGGCATCAAAACGTCATAGGTCAGCCGTGTGATCGCCGCGCCCAGGACGCCGGCCACGACCCCGCCGGCGGTTACCCAGGAAATCGCGCGGGCGCGGTGTGAAATCGGAACCAGTTCGACCGCGGCGAAGCGATACATCTGAAGACTGGCCACCGCATAGCCGAGCAGCAGGCCGCCCAGGCACATGAGAGGGAAGCTGCCGATATAGACGCCCACGCCACAGCTCGCGGCGCCGGCCATGCCGAACACCGAGCCGACCCGGAACCCGAAGCCCCGTCCCATACGCATCATCAGCGCGGCGGCCGGGAAGACCGACAGCATGACCCCGATGTGCTGCAAGGTCGTGGGCAGGGTGGCCAGGTCGCGATGCGGGTAGAACGTGATCACGGACAGCGCGGTGGCGCTGAGCATGATGATGTTCCCCGCCTGGCCGATGGCCTGGCTGCAGGTCAGGAGAAACAAGTTTCTCCGCATCGCCCCACTCAGGGTGCTGGCGTTCTCTGGCAGCGTGTCCATGGGGGACGAATAGCCTACCTGTTGTACGACGTCTCGTTGGCATGGGCAGGACTGCCATGCAAGCGGCTTGTCGCCGCCGATAGCCTTTGTCTCCCCATGGAATGCTCGCGCGGGGCGGTCAGTGCACCTGTTCGAGTCCCGCGACCGGCACGGCCGCCGGACCCGGGCGCCGGCGCGCGAGCAGGTCCCGCGCCTCCTCCACCCGCCCGGCGCACACATAGGCGCGCAGCAGAGTCCCCTCCACCAAATCCACCTGCGCTCGGCTACCGCCCATCCGCTCCCGTTCGGTCAGCACCGGAACGAGCATGTCGATGACCGTGCCATGATCGCCCCGCTGGAACGCGGCGAAGGCCCGCGCCGTGGTGGGGACAATGGTGCCGGAGGGATAGCGACCGGCCCGCGCCAGCTCCTCGATCGCCGCGAGCCAGGCCTCGAACGACGCATCGTCGCCCGCGGCGGCATGGGCCAGGGCGATGTGCCAATCAGCGAGGGACATGCCCGGACGCGGAAACTTCGCGCGCGCGAAGTCCTGGATCTTCGCCCAGCGCGCCAGATCGCGCGGATGCCCCGCCAGTTCCGAACGCCACAGAAAGGCAACGGAATCGGCGAGCTTCTGATGCACCGCGCCCCGGTGATCGTCGGCCGAGAACGCGTCGTTATAAAGCTGGAACCCGGCGTCCAGATGGCCGGCATGCAGCTCAAACAAGCCCAGATGCCAGGTCAGGTGGCCGTACAGTCCGCCATTGCGGTCGTACAGCGGCAGCCAGTCACGCATGAACGCGATGCCGCTGTCCCGTTCGCCGGTCTCGTAACAAAGATGGGCGAAGGCATGGGCGCCGTAGGCGTTGCGCCGGACCTGGGACAGGGAACCCTCGATCAGCGGGCGGGCGGCGTCATGCTGGCCGATCTCCGACAATGCCATGCCGTAATGACACCCGAACCACCAGTCGTCGCCGTATTGCGGGGCGAGCCGGCCCAGGAAGTCGACCAGGTCCTGTTCCCGGCCGGACAGCCCGGACATGCCGATCAGCCCGCCCTGGTTGGCGGCGAGGCTCAGCACCAGGGCATCGCGCGGCCAGGTCTCCACATGGGCGCGGATCGCGGCCAGGGCGGCGACCGGCTGGCCGCCGAACAGGTTCCGAAACACCTCGATATGGCTGCGATCCCGATCCGAACCGCCTTCGCTGGCGGTCTCAGCCGCGGCGAGGGCTTCGCGCATGGCCGGCAGATTGCCCGCGAGCTGGAGCGATCGTCCCTTCGCGACATGCGCCAGGGCGAACCCCGGGTCGGCGGCGATGGCGCGGTCGAAGGCCGCCGTGGCCCCGGGATAGACGGTCAGCAGCAGGTCAACGCCTTCGATATAGGCATCGCGCGCGGCGGGGGATGTGGTGGAGACGGCGAGACCGTAGCGGTCTGTCAGCATGGGGGGCCTCCTGGCGGGGACATTGATCGGTTCGATGCGGTCGGTCGGCGGGTCACATTGTGGTCAGGCCAAGGCCTCCCGCGGCTTTTGGATACGCAGCCAGAGCACGGCCACGGTCGCCACGGCCAGCAGGATCAGGGAGAACCAGTTCAAGGCGAACCACCCCATCCGCTCCTGCAGGACGCCGGCGAAGAAACTGGCCGTCGCGGTGGTGCCGAACACGAGAAAATCGTTCAGGGCCTGCGTCTTGCCCCGTTCCGACGGCCGATAGGTCGTGGAAACCAGGGTTGTCGCCCCGACGAACAGGAAGTTCCAGCCAATCCCGTTGACCGTGAGAGCTATGCGGAAATGCCATTCGCTCATGCCGGAGAGGGCGGCCGCGACGCCGGCCAGCAGACCGACGATCCCGAGGAGCATGATCGTCGTGACGCCGAAACGCTGGATCAGATTGCCGGTGAAGAAGGACGGCACGAACATGCCCATGACATGCAGGAAGATCACCCAATGCGCCTCGGTATGGGGCAATCCGCAGCCGACGATCGCCAGGGGGGAGGCGCTCATGAGGAAGGACATCGTGCCGTAGGCGATCATGCCGGCGATGACGGCGACGGCGAACCGGGGTTGTGTCGCGATGACCCAGAGCGGCCGAGCGGATGGGTCCTGGCCTTGCGGGGTCTGGGGGGTGGCGGCGACGGGGGGCGGGAAGGTGATGAAGGACAGGATCGCGAAGACGATCATGTGCAGCACCACCATGGCCGCATAGGTCCCGAGATACAGCGGCACCCATTGATCGTGCGTCACCCGCGCCAGGCTCGGCCCCAGCACCGCGGCGACGACTCCGCCCGAGGTCACCCAGGAAATCGCCTTCGCGCGCATATCGATGGGGGCCAGCTCGATCGCCGCGAAACGGTACATCTGGAGGTTCGCGGTGGCATAGCCGAGGATCAGGCCGCCGAGGCACATCAGTCCGAAATCAGCGCGGAGAAGCCCGAACCCGCTGCACGCGGCGCCGATCATTCCCATGACGGACCCGGTCTGGAATCCCAGCCGGCGGCCATAGCGCTGCATCAGCAAGGAAGCCGGGAACACCGACAGCATGATGCCCAGATGGCGCAGCGTGATCGGCAGCGTCGCCAGTTCCCGGTCGTTCATGAACGTCACGACCGAGAGCGCCGTTGCCGTAAACATCATGGTGTTGGATGCCTGGCCGACGGCCTGACAGCAGGCCAAGAGAAGAAGATTTCTTCTCATGAGGCTCGGCACAGGCGTATCCATCGTTTCGTCCCGTTGATTTGGGACAATGTTTGCCTATCGCTGGCAGGCCCGCAAGAGGCGGGCCCGCGCCTGTCGGGAGCGGGTGAGTTGTCCGCCGTTTGAAGCGAATGAGTTGTCCGGTCTGTTCGTGGTCTGTTCAGGAGACCACGCATGCGTCGGCCCGGTGTCTTGTGGGAGGCGTATGTGACGCGCTTCCTGGATGTATTCGAGCGTTTCA
>CAMCDA010000217.1 GCA_945873195.1 Asaia bogorensis | reverse complement strand
ACACCGCTTTTTGTATCAGGCTGGGTTACGTGACTCGGGGTGTGACCCGGTCAGCTGGCCCAGCTTCCCGTTGCAGGTGGCGGGACGACTTGGCATACCAACCTACTACCTTGGAATCACAGAATAAAAAATGAGGGGATGGCTGAGCCCGCACCCTGCTCAACAGCCCTGGCCATCTGCTCGGCACCGCCCGGATGGGAACCGACCCGGAACGTTCCGTGGTGAACGAATGGGGCCGGTCGCATGACGTGAAGAACCTGTTCATCGTCGATGGCAGCGTCTGGGTGACCTCCGGCGGCGTCAACCCGACTTCGACGATCCAGGCGGTTGCTCTGTACATCGCCGATCAGATGAAGCAGCGGCTGGCGACCCTTTTCGATTAAGGATCAATATTCGAACTGATACGTAATCCCAACGCTGGTGGCGTTGCCCGGATCAACCCCGCCGGTGGCCGAGGTCTGGCCGGTCCCGGTCGTCGCCTCCAGCCTCACGCCCCTGCCGATATCGATCTGGATCGTCGCCTGCGCGCCACCGCCCGCGCCTTGCTTCGTGCCGACATAGACCCCATCGGCCAGGTACCGCCCGGCCTCCAGCACCGGCCGGCCGGCGGCGTCGGTGCCGACCGTCAACCGATCCAGCCCCACCGCCTCCCGCATCCGGTTCAGCGGGTCATCGCCCAGCAGCGGGTTCCCGGACAGGGACGCGAGGGCATTCGCCACCTGCGCGATCTGGAACGGGCTGAGCTTCGCGGTCGAGCTGTTGAACAGCAACTGGGACAGGACCTCATCCTGCGGCAGTTCGGGCACGCTGCTCAGCGTCACCTTCGGGTCCCGAACCCGGCCGCTGACGATGGCATTGGCCGTGATCCCGCCGCGCTGCGACGAAGCGACCAGTCGCAGGGATGGATCGGCCAGCCCGTCGCCGGTGAAGTCGATCCGGCCCTCGGTCAAGGTCAGCGTCTGGCCGATCAGCGAAAAGGTGCCCCGCCGCAGACTGAGCGCGCCGGTCGGCCGAGGATCGGCCAGCGTGCCGCCAAAGACGATCCGCCCGCCCAGTTCGGCATCCACCCCCCGGCCGCGCACGAAGATCCGCTCGGGGGCGTCCAGCGTCAGGGCCAGGGCAATGGCGGGCGCGGGTCGGGCTGTGGTGGGCGGCGGCGGGGGCGAACCGGCAATCCGGAACGGGATGGTGGCGACGCTGGACGGTAGCCGCTCGGGGATGCGGATGTCCGCCCGCCGCACCCGCACTGTTCCGCCCAGGGCGACATTGGTCGCGACAGCCCCGGACAGGGTTAGGTCGGCGTCCAGCAGCACGGTCATCAGGTCGCTCGTCAGCGGCTGGGCATTGCTGGCGCGCAGGATCAGGCTGACAGGCATGTCGCCGGAGAGGCTGAGCGAACCGGTGGCCTGGATAGTGCCGGCCTGGATGGAGCCGGCCTGGGTGGGGGCGGTTGATGCGGCTCCGGGACCGGCGAGCGCATCGAAGCGGGTCAGCCGCAGCGTGTCCCCGTCCGCCTGGACCGTCGCGTTGATTCCCCGCACCCGCGCGCCCAGGACCGCATCCTGGAATTCGGCATTGGCCAGCCGGATCGTGCCGGTCGCCCGAGGCGCCTCCACCCTCCCAACCACGCCCATATCCAATTCCAGCCGCCCGCGCGCTCGGCGTCCACCGGGCGTCAGGATCGGGTCGGACATCGCGAGGTCGATTGTGCCGCGCGCCCGCAGGTCAAGACTGTCCTGGGGGCGCAACGGGAGGGTGCCGGTCACGCTCAGGTTCGAGGCGCCGACGATGGCCTTGGCGTCCGCGCGCACCCGGCCGGCTTGCAGCGTCGCGTCCAGGGTGACCGTGCCAGCCGGAAGAGCGGCGCCGGCCCCTTGCCGCAGCCGCAAACCGGTGGCCCGGGCGCGCAGGGTGCCGTTCGGCGCGGCGGAGGGGCCGGACAGGCGGAGGTCGCCGTTCACCATGCCATCCGCCGCGAAGTCGGGGGCGAACAGGGCCACGAGGTCGGCGGGCAGGTTCCTGACGCTCGCCGTCACGTCCAGCGTTTCCCCGACCCGCCCCGACGCTGTCAGCTCGCTTCGGCCGAACAGCAGGCGGAGCGGCGCGACGGTCAGGTCATTGGCGAAGCTGATCCGGGCCGGGGCGGCCAGGCTCAGCGTCTGCTGCTTCCAGGTCGCGCGCAGGGTGGCAAGGTCGAACGCCTTGTCCGTCCCACGCAGGGTCCCGGCCGCGGCGGCCCTGACGGGCGTGCCCATCGGGTCGGTCACATCGGCCGTCGCCGAGAGCGCCAGGGTCTCGACCGGCCCCTTGGCGGTGAGGCGCGCCGACCCGGCCACGCCGCTGGCGCGGACTCCGGCCAGGGACAGCGTGGCGTCCACCAAGGGCCGGCCGGCCGGATCGGTCACGACCGCATCCAGGATCGCGCTTTCCAGCGAGGCCGCGCCCGCGACCGCCGCGCGCTCCAGCACAACCCGCGCCCGGGCGGTGGTCGCGTCCGCGCTCAGGTCGGCGGTCATCGCCCCGCTGATCGGGGTGCCGGCAAGGGGGGCAAGGTCGGCCAGCCGGGTCATCCGCATCTGGATCTGTCCGGTCGGCGGTTTCGCGTCATGGGGCAGGGTGACCGATCCCTCGGCGGACAGGCTTTTCCAGGCGGAGGGGTTGACGCGGATCAGGGTCGCGCCGGCGTCCTGGGTCCCGTTGATCGACAGCGAGACCGGGGAGTCGAGCAACGTCCCCTCGGCGGTCAATTGGAACCGCGGGGCGCCGGGCAGCGCCTCGGCCGTCAGCCGAGCGGTGACCCGGCCGGAATTGTAGCCCCGTGCCGAGACATCCCCCGTCAGGTCGGTGGTGACCGAGATGTTGTCTGGCGCGCCCTCGATATGGCCCGTCGCCTCGATCGCGCCGGACAGGGTCGGTTGCAGGGCCGAGACATCCGACAGGCGCGCGGACCAGTCGAAGCCCAGGACGCCTCCGATTTGGCCACCCGACGCGGACAGGCTGGCCGTCCGGCCGGCGATCCGGGCATGGCGCAGGGTGACGTCGCCGTTCTGGAGGGCGACCGCGATGTCGACCGTGCCGGATGGTCCGATCAGGCCGGGCAGGGGATCGATCCCGCCGTCCACCGCCAGCCCGCCTTTCAGCGTCGCCGTGGTCTGGGGGCCATCCTGAAGGACTTCGATGTCGAGCGCGGTGCTGCCCTTGACGACCACGCCCGCCGCGAAGGGGGCAAGCTCGGGGATGGTCAGGCGCAGTTTCGCGCCCATCGGGCCCATCGCGCCGGTGCCCTCGGCTTGCAGGCGGGGATGGCGCAGGGCGAAGGTTGTGGGCAGGCCGGGCGAGTCCAGTTGGACCGTGGCGTCGATCGAGATCGGTGCCGCCGCGAACAGGTCCGGGTTCGGACCGGGAAGGCGCAACCCCTCCAGCGTCGCCGACACGCTGGCCTTGCCGGCATCGCCCGACAGGGTGGCCCGAATCGCCTCGATGGCGGTGCCGGCGGCGGTCAGAGCCTCGACCGTCAGCGTGCCGGTGGCATGGGGGGCGGTGAACGGACCCTGGACCCGCCCCGCGAGTTTCACGGCGCGCCAGGCGATCTCCGGCGCCGGGGTCATCGCGGGGGCCGTGGCCGAGACGGTCAGGTCCGCTTTCGCCCCCATCACGTCCAGCGTTCCGCCAGCCGTCGCGCGCAGCGGGCCAGCGGCCAGCGTCAGGTCGAGGGCCAAGCGGTCGAGCGGCCCGTCCGCCGCCGCCCGCGCCTCGATCGCGCCGATATCGGGCAGGGAGGCCAACCGGGCGAGCAGCCCGCGCGGGGCCTCGGTAACCGTCAGATGGGCGCGCAGGCCGTCCGGCGTCATCCGCAGGTCGGCTTCATAACGGTCGGCCCCGGCGGTGACCTTCACGGAGGCGTCACCCGCTTGCGGGGAGTCCAGGCGCGCCGATCCGTCGACGCTCACGATCGCGGTCTGGCCGGCAACGGAAGCGTCCAGTTCCAGCCGAGCAACATGCAGCCGGTCGATGGCGACCCGGACGGGCAGGGTGAACCCGCCCCCGCTGGTCGAGGCGGTATCCGACACCGGCCGGCGCGCCACGGTCACGCGGGTCGCGGTCAGGGCATCGACCCGCGCAAGCCCCGAGAACAGCCGGGAGGGGTACCAGTCGAGCGCGAGGTCCTCGATCGTCAGCCAGCCACCCTGGCTATCCACGACGGTCAGCCGCCCGACCCGTGGCGCGGTGGGAAAGCGCCCCGCCAGACCCTCGATCCGCACGGTGCCGCCGGTCAGGGACGCCGTGAGCGATTCGATTGCCCGCCGCCCCGGATCGACGTTCGCAAGCCCCCACACACCGCCGATCAGAACGACCGGAACGGCCAGGATACCGAGGCTCCATTTGGCAAGGCGCCGCATCAGAAGGCCTGCCCGATGCCGATATAGACCGCGACCGACTCATCCCCCGGCCGCTTGTTCAGCGGGATGGCGACGTCCAGCCGGATCGGCCCGATCGGCGTGTAGTACCGCGCGCCAATGCCGGCGCCGATCTGCCAGCCGCCGCTGAACGGCGTACCGTCCGCGGTGACCTGGCCGGCGTCGACGAAGCCCACGACGCCGAAATCGCCGTACACCCGCTGCCGGACCTCCACCGAGCCGGCGACGACCGCGGTTCCACCGGTCGGGTTGTTGCTGGGGAAGCGGGGGCCGACTGACTGGAAGCGGAACCCTCGGACCGTGCCGCTGCCGCCGGCATAGAAGCGCTGGTCCGGCGGCAGGCCGAACACCCCAACCCCAGCCGCCTGGCCCACCAGCCCGCGCATGGCGAGGACGCTCCGGCCATCGCCCAGCACGTCGAAATAGGTGGAGGCGGCGGCTTGCGAGATCACGAACGTCCCCCCACTCCCGCCCAAGGACTTCATCGGCATGATCGAGAACGTCGCCCGGATGCCCGTGGTCGGATCGAAGGGGCTGTTGGTGCTGTCGTATCTCGCGGTCAAGGGCAGTCCCAGCAGGTTGTAGGTGTTGGTTACGCCCTCCTGCGTGATGCGCTCCTGCTCCCCAAGGACACCAAAGCCAACGGTCCAGAACGGCGTCAGACGGCGGTTGAGGGTCACACGTTCGATCACGGCGGTCTGGTCATAGGCCTTCAGGTTCTGCTTCAGCGCCTGCAGGCTGACCTCAAGCGACTGGTCCCGCGCCAGAAAGTCCGGCTTCACGAACCGCGCCCCCACGTCATAGCTCGGCGCCACCGTCGCGCTGCCGCCGAACCGGAACGCCGCGTTCAGATGGAGCTGTTCCGCGTTCCCAAACAGGTTCCGGTGGCGCCATGCGGCGCTGAGGCTGATGCCCAGGTCGGTGGAATAGGACGCGCCCAGGTCCACCGCACGCGCCGGCCGCTCGGTCACGTCGATCCGCATCGGCAGGGTGCCGTCTGGGCCGACCACCTCATCCGGCTGCATCCGCACGACGGAGAACACGCCGAGCGAGAGAAGGTCCTGGCGGGCGGCGTCGATGGCGGGCGGGTTGAAGGGTTGGCCGGGGTGGAGCAGCAGGCGCTGGCGGACGAAGGACTCGTTCGTGGCACTCAGGCCGGTGAAGGTGATCGTCCCGATTTTCGCCTGTGGTCCTGGATCGGCCACGAAGACGACGTCCAGGCGATTGGCATCGGGAAACAGGGTGGCCGGTGGCAGGGTGACCCTGGCCAACGGATAGCCCGCGTCCCGCAAGGCCGAGACCAGCCGTTGCTGCGCGATCAGGATGTCCGCGGCCACGGCGTTGGCGCCCGGGGCCAGGGTCATGCCGGCGGCGACCGTGGGCGGGATGGTCCCCTGGATCGAGACCTTGCCGACCTGGAACATCGGCCCAGGCTCCACGGTCACGACGACCGGGACCGTGGTATCCGCCGGGGCCGCGTCGAGCCGCCCCGCAAGGCCGCTGTCGGTGATCGGCAGCCCGTCGATCGTGACGCCGATCTTGGCCCGATAGAACCCGAGGCCCTGCAACGCCGCCTGGAACCGCAGCGCGTCATCCCGCGCCCGCTGGGCCAGGGCAAAGGGTCCGACCGGAGCGGTCTCCCGCAACGACAGCAGCGTCGAGCTGTCGCGGATCGCCGCGTCCACCGCCGCATTGTCGGTGGGGGTCAGGACCACATCATACGGTTGCGGATCGGCGGCGTTGGAACCGGGGGGGATCAACCCGGCCAGGGCGGCGAGAATCCACGGTATGGCGGCACGAGACGGGGCCCAGGAACGCGGCATGCCCCGGTTCTACAGCGGCGGAAGCCATGAAGACAGCTTTGCGAGCAACGGACCCGATATCGTCCGCCATGACGCGCGGGGTCTGCAATGATACCGTGCCCCCAGGCCGGCAGGGGAGGGACAAGACGATGGACCTGGGATTGAACGGACGACGCGTGGTGGTGGCCGGCGGCAGCCGAGGCATCGGCCGTGCCATTGCCTTGGCATTTGCCTCCGAGGGGGCGGCCGTTTCCATCTGTGCTCGCGGCGCCCAGGCGCTGGAGGTCACCCGCGCTGAGATGGCCGCCTTTGGTGGGACCGTCCACGCGGCAAGCTGCGACCTGTCCGACCCAGCTGCCATCGCCGCCTACATCCCCGCTGCCGCCGCCGCGCTCGGCGGCATCGACATCCTGGTCAACAACGCGACCGGGTACGGCCGAGCGGATGATGAGGCGAGTTGGGAGACGAGCCTGTCGGTCGATCTGCTGGCGGCGGTGCGCGCCTCGCGGGAGGCTTTGCCGTTTCTGGAACAGGGACAGGCGGCGACGATCATCAACATCGCCTCGGGGTCGGGGCTGAACCCGTCGGTTCGCACGCCCGCCTACGGGGCGTCGAAGGCGGCGGTCATTCACTACACGAAGACCCAGGCCGCCACGCTGATGCGGAAGGGCATCCGCGTGAACTGCGTGGCCCCCGGCTCGATCGAGTTCCCCGGCGGATCATGGGAACGCCGGAAGACCGAGGCGCCGGCGCTGTACAATTCCATCCTCAACGCCATCCCGGCCGGACGGCTGGGGCGGCCAGAGGAGGTCGCCAATGTGGTCCTGTTCCTGGCGTCCCCCATGGCCGGGTGGGTGACGGCGCAAATCATCCAGGTGAACGGCGGCCAGGGGTTCGGGCGTTAGAGCATGATCGGCCTGAGCGTAAACGTCACAGGCCGTGAATCATGCGATCAAACAAAGAGCTAGAGCGCGTTCTCCCTTTCCGGTCAGGCTGAACGCGCTCTGGCGGCGGTCAGTCTGGTTTGACCTGCATCCGCGGGTTCAGGCCTCGGGGCAGGGCGCTGGAGATCGCCAGCGTCGCCACCGCCAGCACGGCGGCCAGGACATAGGCGTTGCGGAGGGACTCGGCCAGGATGCCGGTCAGCCGGACCACTTCGTCCGGATGGATCGTGGCGCGGATGGCGGGGTCGAGCATGCCGTCCACCGCGCCGGCCGCGGATGGATCAAGGGCGCGCATGGTAAGGTTCAGGACCGCTCCGCAGCCCGCCGCGCCCAGGGCCTGGCCCACGAAGCGGAGGAACATGCTGGAGGAGGTCGCCGCGCCGCGCTGGCCCCAGGGAACCGAGGCCTGGATCGAGACGATGAACACGGTGTTGCAGAAGCCCATGCCGATGCCGATCACGAAGGACCCGGTGCTGGCCCAAAGCGGACCGTGGTCGGGGCGCAGGGCCACCAGCATCAGCCCACCCGCGATCAGGGCCGATGCGCCGAGCATGGCGACGAAGCGGTAGCTTGTGCGGGCCATGAGGCGGCCGGCCAGTATGCTCGCGAGCGCCCAACTGACCGACATCGCCCCCAGGACAAGCCCACCGGCCATCGCCGTGTGTCCCATCGCCCCCTGGACATAGGCCGGCAGGAACGCGGAAACGCCCATCATCACGGCCCCGGCGAAACAGCTCCCGAGGCTTCCCACCACGACCAGGCGGTTGGTCCGCCAGAGTTCCAGGGGCAGCATCGGTTCGGGCGTGGTCCGTTCGTGCAGATACAGGACCACGAGGGCGGTGGCTCCGGCGGCGACCAGGCTGATCACGATCGGCGCGCCGAGTTGGCTGCCTTGCACCAGCGCGACCATCAGCGCGCTGAACCCGACCAGCAGCAGGGCTGAACCCAGCCAGTCGATCGAGCGTTTTCGTGGCTCCACGCCTTCCTTCAGGAACAGGGTCAGCATGATGACCGCGAGGAGCCCGATCGGCAGATTGACCCAGAAGACGGCTCGCCAGGAAATGTATTGGATCAGGAAGGCGCCCAGCGACGGGCCGATGACGGCGGCGACGCCGAAGACGGATGACACGAGGCCCTGGACCCGCGCCCGCTCGGTTGGGGAGTAGATGTCACCCAGGATGGTGGCGGCGATCGGCTGGATCGCGCCGGCGCCGATGCCCTCCAGCGCGCGGAAGGCAATCAGGGAGGGCATGTCCCAGGCCAGCCCGCACAGGGTTGACCCGATCAGGAACAGCCCGATGCCGGCGAACATGACCGGTCGCCGGCCGTACATGTCGGCGAGCCGTCCGTAGATCGGGATGCTGACGGCCTGGGTCAGCAGGTAGATCGTGAACACCCAACTGAACACGTTGAACCCGCCCAGGTCGGCGACGATGGTCGGGATGGTCGTCGCGACGATGGAGCTTTCGACCGCGGCCATGAAGGTCGCGATCAGGCAGCCGAGGAGGACGAGTGTTCGCCAGGACGCCTTGGGCGCGCGGGTTGTGGGCGCCTCGCCTGGGTTTCCGTTGGGGCCGACCTCGTTCGGGCCGGCTTTGTTCGCCATCGTGGACGTCCTCGGAGTTTGCTTGTGCGCCTTGTCCCATTGGTCCCGGGGGTTGACCAGACCCAGGGGAATCGGGTGAAGCCTTTTTCACCGAGCGATGATGGCCGCGAGAAAGTCATCATCCCATGCGGCGACCTTCCGCCGCAGGCGC
>CAMCDA010000216.1 GCA_945873195.1 Asaia bogorensis | reverse complement strand
GAAGAAGGAAGGCGAGCTTGTGCTCTACACCGCCGCCTTCCCCGAGGTGATGCAGGACACGATCACCCTGTTCAACAAGCGTTTTTCCGGCATCAAGGTGCGGATGGTGCGCGCCTCAGGCGGCCAGTTGATTACCCGCGTGCGCACGGAAGCGTCACAGAACAAGCTCGAAGCCGACATCCTGGATCACTCCGACCGCGCCCAGGTCAAAAGCCTGGAAGCGATCATGGCGGACTACGCGCCCCCGAACGCAGCTGACTACATGCCGGAAGCCCTGGTCTCTCCGAAGATCTGGCCGACCATCACACCGGCCTGGTCGATCGCCTGGAACACCGAGCTCGTGAAGAACCCGCCGCGGACCTGGTGGGACCTGACCAAGCCGGAATGGAACGACGGCAAGATCGGCCAGGTCATCGCCCCCTCGGGCGGCACGACCTGGACCCGCGCCATGTTTGAACGTCAGGTCCTGGGCGAGGATTTCTGGCCGAAGCTCGCCGCCAACAAGACCAAGCTGTATCCCTCGGGCGCGCCGCTGTCCGACGCCGTGGTGCGTGGTGAAGTCCTGATCGCGCCGCTGATCTTCAACATCGTCTATCCGAAGAAGGTCGCCGGCGCGCCGATCGACGGGCTGTACCCCAAGGAAGGCGTGCCGATCATCCCCTACGGCTCCGCCATCCCCGCCGCCGCCCGCCATCCCAATGCCGCCCGCCTGTGGATGGACTGGATGCTGTCGGATGAAGGGCAGGCCCACTCCCTGCGTGACCAGGGCAACATGACCGCCCTGAAGAACCCGCCGATCGCGCCGCCGGGCTTCGATCCGAAGACCGACAAGCTGTGGATGCCCGACGCGAAGCAGTTCGAGTCCCTCCATGCCGCCTGGCTGGAAGACTGGAACAAGGCCTTCGGATACCGGCAGTAACATGTCGTCCGAACTCAGCGTCGAGCAACTGCGCAAGGTATTCTTCACCGGCCGTCCGCCGGTGGCGAAGGCCGCCGTCGATGATGTCTCCTTCACCATCCCCGCCGGGGAAATCGTGGTTCTGCTGGGCCCCTCGGGCTGCGGCAAGACCACGACGCTCCGTTGCGTGGCGGGGCTGGAGCATCCGACCTCGGGCAAGATCCGCATCGGCGGGACGGTCTATACCGACCCGCAGGCGGGCGTTCTAGTGCCACCGCGCAGCCGGAACCTCGGGATGGTGTTCCAGTCCTACGCTGTCTGGCCGCACATGACCGTACGCCAGAACGTTGCCTATCCGCTCAAGGCCCGCGGCACGCCGAAGGCCGAGATGGACAAGGCGATCCTCCAGGCCCTGGACCTCGTGGAACTCGGCGCCTACGCGGATCGGCCGGTCACGCAGTTATCCGGCGGGCAGATGCAGCGCGTCGCCCTGGCGCGCAGCATGGTCTACCAGCCGCAAATCCTGCTGCTGGACGAACCACTGTCCAACCTCGACGCCCAGTTGCGGCTGCGGCTGCGCGATGACCTGCGCAAGATCATAAAGCGGGTCGGCCTGACCGCGCTGTACGTCACGCATGACCAGACCGAGGCCGTGGTGCTGGGCGACCGTATCGGCGTGATGCGGGACGGCAAGCTGCTGCAACTCGATACGCCGACGGAAATCTACAACCGGCCGGCCGACCTGTTCGTGGCGGGCTTCACCGGGGCGACGAACATCATCCACGGCCGGGTCGCATCCCGGGACGGGGATGCCGGCAGCATCGCGGTCGGTAACAACGAACGTCTGGTCGCCCGCATCGGCGGCGGCGTGGCGCCCGACAGCGCGGTGAAGATCGCGCTGCGGCCCGATAACGTCGACCTGTCGCCGGTGGGCGAAGGGCCGAATCGGTTCAAGGCCCATGTCCGGTCCCGCCACTACCAGGGCACCCAGACGGTCTATGAACTCGATATTCTGGGCTCGACGATCGAGGCGCTGGAGGTGGGCAGCAGTGCCCGCCACGCCGAGGGCGCGAACATCGTCGTCGGCCTGCCGCCTGATCTTTGCTGGGCCTACCCGGCAGAGGCGGCTTAGCGGCTTCTACCCCCCGCCCCTTCCCTCCCCCCCTCAGGGGGGGAGGGGGATTCTTGCGTGGGATCAGCATCGGGCGCGGGCAGTCCGATGATCGATTGCAGATCCATCCCGTCGATCTCCGCCCTGATCCAGTCGCGGAACGCCACCACGTTCTTCCGCCGCTGGTGCGTCTTGGGACAGACGAAGTAGAACGCCCGTCCTGATCGGATCGGCTTAGGGAACGGCGCCACCAGCCGGCCGCTGCGCAGATCGTCATGCGCCAGCACCAGCAACGCGAGCAGCATCCCAGCCCCCTCCTCGGCCGCATCGATCGCATGGTCCGCGCTGTTCAGCCGCAGGCCGCGTCCCAGATCCACGCCACCCTCGCCGATCGGAACACCATTCGCCGTCAGCCAATCCGCCCAGGACGGATTGTTCGGCCTCTCGGCCAGCATGTCGTCATGGATCAACGGCACGTGCCGCAGATCGTCCGGAGTCACGATCGGCCCCGCCTGCCGCAGCAGCCGCGGGCTGCACGCCGGCACATAGACCAGATCCACCAGATGCTCCCGCACCAGGCCCGGATCCTCGGGATGATCAATCGACAGATTGCGGATGGCCACATCGATTCCATCCTCATCAAACGTCGCCAAGGCCAGGGTGGAGGAGATGCGCGCGTCGATCTCCGGGTGCGCGAAAAGGAACCGATACAGCCGCGGCGCCAGCCATTTCGCGGTGAACCCGGGTGGCGTACTGATGACCAGGACGCGCTCATCTGGTTGTTCGTCCAGCGTATCGACCGCCTGCCTGATCTGCGCAAACCCGGCGTGCAGGCCTGGGTAAAGCTTCCGCCCCGCCTCGGTCAGCGCCAGCGCCCGCGGCAGGCGTTGGAACAGCTCAACCCCCAACAAATCCTCCAATCCGCGGATCTGGTGGCTCAGCGCGCCGGGGGTCACATGCTGCTCCACCGCGGCCTTGGTCAGGCTCAGATGGCGGGCCGCGGCCTCGAACGCACGCAGGGCATTCAGCGGGGGGAGCGGACGGTGCATGAGAAAACCTCATTCGTCGGGTGAGAGAACGTCCTTTGATTGAGAGGATATAGGGGACTACCTCTTGGAGCGACAGATAGCCCCATGAGGAGAATTCATATGACAACGAACATTGAAACCACGACCCGCCCGCTGACCGCCGAAACCTTGGCCAACATTCATCGCGCGGCGACGCAGGAGCGCGCGCGGGCCATGTCCGCGATGGGCCGCTCGCTGATGGCTTCCCTGAAGCGCGCCTTCACCGTTGGCACCACGATCACCGTGTGGATGCCGAGCGCTAAGGGCGGCCACATCTCGGCTTAGTAGGAAGAGGATCCCGGGCCAGCCTCCTCCGGCCCAGGTGCCCTACTGTTAAGTATTCAGGCGTCTTCCTTGATCATCTGGGCGCCTTTCTCTCCGATCATGATCGTGGGCGCGTTTGTATTGCCCGTCGTCAGGGTCGGCATGATGGACGCGTCGATCACCCGCAGCCCGCCAATCCCATGCACGCGCAGGCGGGAATCCACCACGGCCGAGGGCCCATCGCCCATCCGGCACGTGCCGACAGGGTGATAGATCGTGGTTCCGGTCTGGCGGGCATAGTCCAGAAGCTCGTCATCCGTGCGAACATTCGGCCCGGGCAGGGTTTCGCCCTTGCTGTGCTGAGCGATCATCGGCGCGGCGAAGATGTTGCGCGTCATCCGCATCCCGGCCAGCAAAACGCGGCCGTCATTCGGGTCCGACATGTAGTTTGGTGAAATCTCCGGCGCCACGTGCGGCTCCGGGGACTTCGCCATGATGGTGCCACGGCTGTCCGGCCGCACCGGGCAGATCGCCACCGTCATCCCCGGCTTTTCCTCCAACGCGCCGAACTTGCCCGCGTCATAGCTCGCGGGCGTGAACAACAATTGCAGGTCCGGGCTGGCCTTTTCCGGGCTCGACCGACAGAACACCTGCGCCGTCGTCACCCCGAAGGTCAGCGCGCCGCGGCCGGTGGTAAAGAACTTCGCGACCTCCCGCACCAATCGCGGCCCGCGCGACAGCTCATTGATCGAGATCTGGTTCTTCACCCGGTGCGAGACCCGCGCCACATAATGGTCCTGCAGATTGGCCCCGACCCCACGCAGATCATGCACGACCGGCACACCGATCGATTGCAGATGCGCCGCCGGCCCCACGCCGGAAATCTGGAGCAGATGGGGGGAGTTCACCGCCCCGCCCGACAGGATCACCTCCTTCGTCGCGCGCGCCACCACCGGCTGGCCATGCTGGCGGAACTCGACGCCGACGCAGCGATTTCCCTCGAACAACAGGCGGGACGCGAGCGCATCGGTTTCCACCCGCAGATTGGGGCGGGAACGGGCCTCCCGCAGGAAGGTCTGCGCCGTCGACCCACGCCACTTCCCCCGCCGGGTCATCTGCGAATACCCCACACCCTCCGGCGCTCGGCCGTTCAGATCAGCACTGAACGGGACACCGGCTTCCTGCGCGCCCTGAATCCAGTGATGGGTCAAGGGCAGGATGGTGCGGTAATCCTCCACCTGGAGCGGGCCGCCCTGGCCGCGAAACTCCTCATCGCCGCCCTGGACATAGTTTTCCGACTTGCGGAACAGCGGCAGGACGTCGTCGAAGCTCCAGCCCCGGCAACCCATCTGCGCCCAGCCATCGAAATCGGCCGGATTGCCGCGCACGTACAGCATCCCGTTGATGGAGCTTGAACCGCCGAGCGTCTTGCCACGCGGCCAGGGGATGCGGCGGCCGTTCGGGCCATCGGGACCCTCGGCCGAATAGTTCCAGTTCACGATGGGATGCGTGAGCAGCTTCAGGATGCCGGCCGGAATATGGATCCACAGCAGCGAGTCCTTGGGTCCGGCTTCCAACAGCAGCACCCTCGCGCCGGTTTCCGAAAGGCGCGCGGCGACCACGCAGCCGGCGGACCCGGCCCCCACGACGATATAGTCAGCTTCCATCAGCCTGCTCTCTTCCCCTGCATCCGTTGGTTATGGGTGTCGCAGGGTGACGGATGGGTCAAGAGGGGCGGCGGGTAATCTCGCTCAAGCGGAGGATCACGCCCTCCGGGTCGGTGCGGCTGGGGATGCGTTCGACGCGCATATCCCACCCGGCGGCCACGGCGGCCGCCAGTTCCGCCTCCGCGTCACGGCCCTTGAGGAACCAGCATTCCCCGCCCGGGGCCAACAACCGTTCCCCCAGATCGAGCAGTTTCCCCACCGGCGCCAGCGCGCGGGCGGTGATCAGGGGGGCGGGTTCGATCGCCACGGCCTCGATCCCCGTCGCGTGGACGGTCACGGGGGCGGCGGTGATCCGCGCGGCTTCCCGCAGGAAGGCGCATTTGCGGCGGTCTTCCTCCACCAGATCCACATGCATCCCGGTCGCGATCGCCAGGATCATCCCCGGAAACCCCGCCCCCGAGCCCAGGTCGATCGCCCGCGCCGGCCTTGGCCCGGGCAGGTCGGCCAGTTGCAGGCTGTCCTCGATATGCCGCGGCCATAGCACCGGCATGTCGCGGCGGCTGACCAGATTGATCGTGGCGTTCCAGCGAACCAGGGTTTCCTGGAACGCCTCCAGCCTCGCGCGTATCTCCGGGGTCAACGCGGCTGCATGCGCAGGGCGCCGTCGAGGCGGATCACCTCTCCATTCAGGAACCGGTTGGCGGCGATATGGGCGACCAGGGCGGCGTATTCCTCCGGCCGGCCGAGGCGCGGGGGGAACGGCACGTCGGCCGCTAGGCCCGCCTGCACATCCGGCGGCAGGCCATCCACCATCGGCGTATGGAACACGCCCGGCGCGATGGTCACCACCCGCACGCCGGACCGGGCCAGTTCGCGCGCGGCCGGCAGGGTCAGCGATGCGACGCCGCCCTTGGACGCGGCATAGGCGGGCTGCCCCACCTGCCCCTCATAGGCGGCGATCGAGGCGGTGTTGACGATCAGGCCCCGTTCGCCTTCCTCGAGCGGGTCGGCCGCCGCCATCTCGGCCGCGGCCAGGCGCAGCATGTTGAAGGTGCCGATCAGGTTGATGCGGATGACGCGTTCAAACGCCTCCAGCGCCAGGGGGCCGTTGCGGCCGATGATGCGGCCCGCGGTGCCGACCCCGGCGCAGTTCACCAGGATGCGGCAGGGGCCATGGGCCGTCCGGGCCGCGGCCATGGCGGCTTCTCCGGACGGGCCGCTGGAGACATCGCAGGCGATGCCGATGCCGCCAAAGCGGGCGGCGCTGGCCTCGGCCGCTGCTTCGTTGATGTCGAGCACGGCGACCTTGCAGCCGCCCTCGGCCAGCAGCTTCGCCGTCGCGGCGCCCAGGCCGGAGGCTCCGCCCGTCACCACCGCCGCCAGTCCTTGCAGGTTCATCGCCGTCGCCCTTCGCTATGCCGCAGGCGCGGTAACCACAGGCGGGCGGGCGTGGCAAGCGGGTGCGCGGGTGGCCAGCGGATTTGCCTGTCTTGTGGCGAAAACGGGTTCGGCCGTCCTATCTATTCAGCCAAGGGGACGACCCCTGCCGCATGGCACCAGCGATCGGGACGGCCCGAGAGAACGAAAGGGACTTCCGATGGCATGGCTTCTTCTTCTGGCCGCGGGTGCGCTGGAGATCGTCTGGGCCACCGCGCTGAAGCAGTCCGAGGGCTTCACCCGGTTGCGGCCGAGCCTCGTGATGATTGTTGCGATGGCGGGAAGCTTTGCGCTGCTGGCGATGGCCATGCGAACGCTGCCCCTGGGCGTCGCCTACACGGTTTGGACCGGGATTGGCGCGGTGGGCGCGTTTGCGGTGGGCGTGTTCGTGCTGGGGGAAAGCGCCTCCCCCATGCGCCTCGCCGCGGCGGGGCTGATCGTGACGGGGCTGCTGCTGATGAAGTTGTCGTCGGAGGGTTGATCGGCTTCGGGGGGCACGCGGCGATCAGGCCGCGTGCCGATGGTGTCGAAGCCGAAGGATCAGGCCGTGGCGCGCCGGGACCGACGCGCGCGCATCGCGCCAAAGCCCGCCAACGCCACGCCGAACAGGGCAAGGGACGCGGGTTCGGGGGCGTTATTGGCCGTGAAGCTGCTGTCCTGGGCGCGCATGACGAATGGCTGTCCGACCGACGTCACGTCGAATGAAGCCATGTAGGGCTCGGTGGTCACGTCGAACAGAAGGATTTCGAAATCGTTGGTCAAACCGGAAAGGCCGGCCGCACCATCCGCTCCCCCGCCGATCCTGAGCTCGCCATCCAGGTGGTAATAAAAGCCGACGTTCGGGCCGAGGGCAAAATTGGCGGAATGGATCGTCAGACCCACCGGCGTGCTGACATTAATTGCGGTGCTGCCATCGAAGGTCACGGTAAACGAGATGATCGCGGGGTCCGCTGGCGGCGTGCCAATGTTGAAGTTCGTTCCGCTGACGGTGTAGCTCAGGCTGATGATCGCGGCATCGGCCTGCCGCACGGGCGCGGCGGTCAATACGGCGGCGACGGCGGCCGGCATCAGCAGGCCAAGGGCAAATTTCAATGCGCGCATCGTTTCTCGTTCCATTCGTTGGGCACGATGCGCTGGCCATCAGATGATCCCCCACGGCGCGGCATCATCCAGGGTCGTTCAATTTTTATGCCATATCGTAAAATTCCGTTGGAACAACAAGTTGTGAACGCATCGGCAGCCGCGGGGGAGCGGAGGTGTAAACAATGCCGACAAGTTTGCCCGAAGCCTGGGCGGGGGGAACGGCCAGCGGCCGCTCCATCCGCCGGCCGGATCACGCGGCGCTCGGTCAGGGTGCCGCGTGACGCTCGGCCGCCAGTCTCAATACGACTTCGGCTGGCCCAGGACGCGTTCGGCCAGCTACCTCGGCACCAGTTCACGGCTGACAGGCGCCGCTCGGCCGATGCCGATCGCCTCCGCGGCGACCAGCACACGTTCTGGTATCAGGGCATGCGGGAGGGCGCGGGAGCCCTCGCCCTCCTCCCCGATGCGGTCCTCGACGGGGACGATCATGTACTCGAAGGACACCATGTTCGAACGACCGATCGGCGGCCACCCGACGCCGTGACGGCGGTGTCAGATCCGTGGGATCAGACCGAGGCCCGGGACCGGCGGGCGCGCATCGCGCCGAAGCCCGCGAGCGCCACGCCCAGCAGCGCCAGGGAAGCGGGTTCGGGCGCGTCGTTGACCGTCAGGGAAAACGACTGCGCGGTTCCGATAGCCTGGATCGACGTTGACGAGATACTGAAGGTGTCCGGAGTGGGCGACGTTGAGACAGCGTTGATCCTGAGCACGAAATCGTCGGAGGATGCACCAATCGTGGCGTCGTCGGAATTCGCTCCGATGCGCACTCTGTCGGAGGTCAAGATGTAGGAGAAAATGACTGTCGGCGTATAAGCGAAATTCGCGGAGTTGATCGTCAGGCCCGACGACGATGAGAAGATATCGGCACTGTTGTCGAAGACTAGGGTGAAGGAAATGATGGCCGGGTCCACCGGCGACGTGGCCTCAAAGAAATTGCTGCCGGTGGCCGTGTAGTTGAGCGTGATGATCGCCGCCTGGGTTTGCGCGACCGGCGCGATCGCCAGTCCAAGGGCGACGGCGGCGGGCGCAATCAATCGTAGGGCATTCTTCGTCAAACGCATGGGTGTGTGTCCGTTCCACTGTCTGTGCGGAATGGATCACCCCCGTCGGATCGTCCCCCGTGGTGCCACCCCGCCGAATTGCGAAGCACGAAACGGGCCAGATTGCGGAATGTTGCTGAATCAGTGGCTTGTGGCCACAAGGAGTAATAGGGGCACAACCACGGGCACGCAGGTGGCGGGTTCTCCGAACGCCGGCGGTCAAACGGGCGACGGAAACAACCGTGCTTGCGCCAATCAGGCAGGGCGCAGGCGAGCTCTGACGTAATGGTCGAGCGGTTCGATGATCGCGT
>CAMCDA010000215.1 GCA_945873195.1 Asaia bogorensis | reverse complement strand
GACGGTGGGCTTGCGGTTGCTGATCGCCGCCGCCAGGCGTTCGACGGTGGTTGGCGCCGGCAGTGTCCGGCCCAGGATGATCAGGCCGGCGACGCTCCGCCAGCGGTCGAGACCGCTCAGCGCATTGAAGTGCGCGGTGGCGACATTGCATGGTAGCCGCAGGCGCTGGAATTGGTCGATGGCCGCCTTCTGGCCGACCACCAGCACGTCGGGCCCGTCCGGATTCTGGCCCCGCAGTTCGAGGGCGCGTAGCGCGATCCAGGTCGCGAGGTCGCGCAGGTTGTTTGCGGCGGTGATCCGGTCACGCTCCCGCGCGTCGTCCGGCGGTGTCAGCGCCTTGGCGCTAGTCGGGGCATTCAGGATCTGGCGGACGGTCACATGGGGCTGTTGGGCCATCACAGGCTCCGCGAAGTGGATGTCAGGAATGAACGGCCGGACCAACTCAGGCCGCAGCGTCGCATCGAGATGCAGGATCGGTGCATCGCGCCCCCACCCGGCGCGGATCGCGGCTCGCCACTGCAAACGCAGTGATCGGACGGTGCCGTTCTCGGTCATGGCGTCGAACAGCTCCGCGCCAGCGACGTCGTGGTCGTTCTCCAGTGCGCCCGCGATCAACCGCCACATCGCGGCAGCGCGAACCGGTGGTGCCCATGGCTCACCGGGCTTGGGCAACACTTGGTCTATTCGCCGGCGTCGTTCGCCTGGATCCATGCCGGGCAGCAGGCCGGGATTGCGCAGCCGCCGGTGTTCCAGCCCCGCCGCCCGCCAGCTTTCCTCCGCCGTCAATCCCGTCGCGCGCAGCGCGTTGATGGACAGCGGACCGTTCGGTGCCGTGTTGAGCACCTTCCACAATTTGTCGCGTGCCGCGCCGAGATCGGCGGTGTTATCCCAGTGCGGCTTATTGCGGCTGGTGTAACAGGTGACGGTGGCCAACGTGGTGCGCAGCCCGTCGAGGGTCAGGATGGCCTTGCCGTCCTGTCCGCGCAGGCCAGCCGCCCAGAAACTCTCATCGAGCACCAGCAGGCCGACGGCACCGACCTCCTTTGGCGCCTGGTAGAACAGCGTGTCGTGGGCACAGACGACAACTTGCGCTGCGGCGGCGCGGGGCTTCTGGGCCTGGTAGCCGCACTGGTGATACAGCGGGCAGATATGCACAGTGCCGTCGTGCTGCACCTTGCAGCTGGTCGGTTCGACAACCCGCTCGACCTCGATGGCATCGAAGGGTGCCGAGGGGTCGAGGCACATCAGGCGTTCGGGGTCGGCGGGTGTTGGGTCAGGCGCGCCGCGGCCCTTCCAGACCATGGCTTCGATGCCGAGGTCGAGGAATGCTTGGCTTTGCTCCTCGGCCAGATCATGGCGGGGGACGCCGTAGATCACCTTGCGCGAGCCGAATGCGGTGGTTGCCAGCAATTGGGCGATACCGCGCCGCGCGGCGGTGGATTTGCCAAGGCCGACGTCGATGGGCAACGCCAACCGGGGCGGTATGGGGTCGGCGGCAAAGTTCAGATCCATGCATGCCCCGCCGGAGCAGGGGCCATGACCATCGCGGCCATATCAGGCATTACGGCGTCGTCTTCGTAGGGTGACGTGGCAGTGCCGGACCAATAGGCGGCGACTTCGGCCATGAAGCCGCCCACGATGCCGTCCAGCTGTGCCCGGGCTGCCTCCGGACTGAGGGTTGGCAGGGGATAGGTCGGTGGGATGGGCGGGATCGGCGCCGCAGTGGCGATGCAGGCTGCGACGGCCGCCAGGCCGCGCGATGCGGCGAGGTCGTTCATGTCACCTGGCTCGGGTGGGATCGCCATCAGCGCGTTGGCGGCACGGGCGGCGGCGGTTGCCGCCGTCACGCCGGGATTGGTGTCGCGATCGGGCTTGGTATCGTTGTCGGCCAGGATGATCAGCACGGTATCGGTGAACCGGGCGCGGAGCAGCGGTGCCACGCGGATCACGTTGCCGGCATCCATGGCGGCCACCACCGTCGATCCTGTCGCTTCGTGTGCGCTGGCGCCAGTGGCCCAGCCCTCGCAGAGCAGGATGGTCGAGGCGCCGTCCAACGGACCGCCGATCACGGCGAAATGCTCGGCTTTGGCGCCGCCTGGCAGATACCGTTTGTCCCCGTCCTCGCTGATCCGCTGGATGCTGTGGATGGACCCGTCCAGATCAACCAGCGGGATGATCAGGTTCGCGCCATGATCCTGGCGCAGTCCGTGCGTGCCGACGCCCTTGCGTTGGAGGTACGGGTGATGCACGTCCGCCGGGACGGCGTGACGCCAGGTCGCCTCCGCAGCACGCTGGGCCTGCAAGCGACGGGTGACTACTGGATCAGGCTGCAGATCGTTTGCCGGGGCCGGCACCGACGGTGGACGCCGGCTTGGGACGAACGCCGTCAAACCCAGCCATCCGCGTGCCCAGTCGGCAGCACTGCGCCAATCCCCGCCGCGCACACGGATGATGATCTCAAACGGGCCGCCACCGGTTCCCGCCTCATGATCGAACCAGCGCCCGGCCTTGGGGCCGGCGACTACGGCGGAGAGGCTGCCGCGGCGGTTCCAGCGCCATTGCCGCGCGCCCTTGTGGCTGGGAGTGCCCAGCAGCTCCAGCAGCAGTCGCGTCCAATTGGCGATGAGGGCATGACGCAGCTCAGCGAGGTCGCCTGTCATCGGCAAGGTCTCCTTGAGGTTGCTGGATGATCAGCCACGGCGCAGCGGCCACAGATGCACGTGCGTCTGTGGGGAACAGCATTCCCTGATCTCTATTTACCGATTGAGGTGGTGATTTTTCCCAGCGGGCCGGGCACATGGCGCCGCCGGCGATCGTCGCCTGTCATTCAACCAATCGCGGATCGCATGATGAAGCGTGCTGGCAGATCATACTGCAAAGGCTACAGAGGACTGAAGCAGTTCAGCGCGTTCCGCGCCGCTTCGCCGATTCCTGTGATTAGCGAATGTCCCACACTTACGAATTCCGAGCAATGGTGTTTGTGCTACGCTAAAGTACGAAAAACCCCGCAGACATACGCATGGCGGAAATTCTCTTCCGCACTATTCGTTGATCCCGTCGCGTACTTGTGGAGAGAGTTCGATAATTGTATTGGTAACCAATAGGAGAAAAACAACTCTCTATTTCGTAACGAAACGGGCTCTCCATGAGCATCTTGGTCCGACGATCATGCCGTCATGTCTATGGACGCGGATCGACTTCACACCGGTGGGCAATCGATTGGCGAAGTGTCACGCTGCGATCTCATATACCGCGATGGGCGCCCATGTCGCGCCCCAACCCCCGCCGCCGTCCTGGCCTGACGGGGACGTTGGACCGGAGAGCGCTGCCAATGACTGGCGCAGTTGCGCCAAATGTTGGCGCAGGCCGCTCACCCAGCGTCACCGCCTCGGACTGACATGTTGCGCCAACGACAGCGCGCGTATCACCGGTACGATGATGCACCAATAGCCTTCGGCAACGTCCGAAGTTGTGGACTTTGTGTCCGCAGTGCTTGCACCAGCGAGGCCGCGACCTGCGTCAATGTTGCGGACACGACGCCCCGGCAGCAAAGCCGATGAGCGTCAGGTCTCCACACGTGAGGACAACGGATCAAGGGGAGCCCTCCAGGGATGGTACCATGGTGCCAAATCTTGGCGCCGCGCTTCCATACGCTGCCACCGCATCAGACTCGAATATGGTGCCAATGACGGTCCAATTGTTGATCCGCTCAGCGGCGATATCCCGAACCCGCTTGACCTGCTGGTCGGACCAGAGAGGCCCGCCGCTACGAAGCCGGCGTGCGGTAAATGGCACAGTTGTGCCAAAGCCTGGCACAACGTCGTCGTACCGTACCGTCGTGCCGGACTGAAAAATTGTGCCAATGATCGTCCAAGCGCGCCGTTCGATATTTGCCAGGCTGGCATAATTGCAGACGGGCTCACGGCCATGCTGGCACTCCGGCCTCTGCGCGTTGTTCCGCTCTCGAAATTCCCATAGGTGGGAATTTCGCTCGGCTCACGACACCGTCATGTTCGTCTACCACCGCGTCGACCGCATTGTTATTCCGGGTACGTGGCGATGCTGGTCGGGACTTCGGACCGGTCGGGATATTTGGCGATGGTTTTCCCGCCGCTGGGAAAACCAGCCACCGATCTCATAAGGTGATGGTTGCGGACACGACGCCTGAGTTAGCAAAGCCGATGAGGGTGAGGGCCCCACACATGGAGGCAACGGATAAAGGGGCCCCTCCGGAAATGGCACCGTGCTTACATCTGCTGCCACCGCCTCAGATTCAAATGTGGTGCCAATGACCGGTCCATTTGTTGCTCCACCCGCGGCAAGATCCTGCACCAGTTCGAGTTGCTGATCGCCGTTGAGGTTGACGATGGAGCGAAGTAGGTTCTCCGTGAATGTCACGGCCGTGACAATCTCTGTTACGCCATCATCTGGTCGTGGCACGCTGCCTTCCACGAAAGTCGTGACAATTATATCCCATACATCAGTGGATATTGTTTGTGGCGCAAAGTAGTTCGCAATAGCACTTCGGCTCCAGGCGCGATGAGATCGGCGTCCGTCATGATGAGATGGTTCGCTTCGAGGCGGCCGAAGCCTTGGTGCCGAAGGAGCCAGAATCTGTTGCGGGCCGTGCGCGCGGAGCACAGACCGTTCATGATTGGGATGCTTGCTGGCTCGAAATTGCCCGCCTTTTCTATTTCGAGGGCGTGCTGGAATCACAGGCGGCCCTGATCCGGCATCTTCAGGACTGGTTCGGCCAGCGGGGTAAGGCCGTGCCCGATGACAGCATGCTGAAGAAGAAGTACCGGGATCTGTGGCGAGTGTTCGCGCCCGAGGCGAAGAAGCGAAAGGCGTGATCGCCATGGCGGCCCGGTGCCGTGGGAATTTTTCGGTGCTGATCCGTAGATAAGAAGGCAGGACAATCCGCGATGGATCGTAATGCCGCAGCTCACTCCGCCGAACCTGCATCTCCCACCCCACCTCCGCGAGGTCTGCACTCTCCTTGCCCGTGGCCTGCTGCGGCTGCGCAGCCGCATGGCGGAGGAAGCCGCCCGTCAAACCGACCACCCGGGAGACAATTCGCTACGGGATACCGCCCACCAGCGCGGTCATGCGAACCCGACCTCACGGAGACGCGCATGACCCGAAAGACCAAGGCCGGCACACAGCCGACACCGGCGATCCCCTCGATCCCACCGACGGATGTGTTGGGCCGATTGGCGGCGCTGGCGACGATGGCCACGCCCGACCTCAAACAGCAGTGGCGAAACCTGTTTGGCACTGAGCCACCACCATACAACCAGAAGTTCCTCCGCAATCGCCTGGCCTACCGGACGCAGGAACTCGCTTTTGGCGGCTTGAAGCCGGCCACCATCGCCCGTCTCGAGGCCCTGGGCGAGCAATTGGATGGCGGCAACCTCACCATCCGTCGCATCCGCGCGGACCGGAAGCCCATCGCCGGCACCATCCTGGTGCGGGAATATCAGGGCGTCGAACACCGCGTGACGGTACGGTCCGACGATTACGAATACCAGGGCAGGGCGTTCCGGTCGTTATCCGCCATCGCCCGCGCCATCACCGGCACGCGCTGGAACGGGCTGGTGTTCTTCGGCTTGAAGAACCGGCAGGGGGCGGCATGACGCGCAAAGCCCTGGCCACCGGGCTGCCGGCATCGGTGCAGAAACGGCGCTGTGCGATCTACACCAGGAAGTCGAGCGAGGAAGGCCTCGACATGGAGTTCAACAGCCTCGACGCGCAGCGGGAGGCCTGCGAGGCCTACATCGCCAGCCAGCGGGCCGAGGGTTGGGTGCTGGTCCGGGATCGCTATGACGACGGCGGCGTCTCCGGCGGCACGCTGGAACGGCCAGCGCTGAAACGGCTGCTGGCTGACATCGAGGAAGGTCTGGTCGACGTCATCGTTGTGTACAAGATCGATCGGCTTTCCCGGGCACTCATGGATTTCGCCAAGCTGGTGGAGGTGTTCGACCGCAACAACGCGACGTTCGTCAGCATCACGCAGGCTTTCAACACCACGACGTCCATGGGGCGGTTGACGCTGAACATCCTGCTTAGCTTCGCCCAGTTCGAGCGCGAGGTGATCGGCGAACGGATCCGCGACAAGGTGGCTGCCTCGCGGAAACGCGGCATCTGGATGGGCGGGTTCGTGCCGCTGGGCTACGACGTCCGCGACCGCAAGCTGGTGGTGAACGACGCCGAGGCGGACCTGGTGCGCGCGGTGTTCACCGGCTTTGTCGAAACCCACTCTGGCACGTTGCTGCTGCGGCGGTTGCGGGAAGCCGGGGCGACCACCAAGCGAGGCAAGCCGTTCACCAAGACCGACATCTACCGGGTGCTGAACAACCGGGTGTATCTCGGCGAGGCTGTGCATAAGGGGACCGCCTATCCCGGTGAGCATGCGGCGATCGTCAGCCCGGAACACTGGGAAGCGGCGCACGCAATCCTGCAAATCAGCCCGCGGGTGCGGCGCAACCAGACGGTGAGCCAAACGCCTGCGCTGCTGCGGGGACTGATCTTCGGCTCCGACGGCCGAGCGATGTCGCCGACCCATGCGCGGGGCAAGCGCGGTCAGATCTATAAGTATTACGTCAGCCAGTCGGTGCTGAAGGGCAGCGCGGCGGATGGGCCGGAGATCGCCCGCGTGCCGGCCGCCGAGATCGAAACCGCGGTGGTGACGCAGGTGAGGGCCCTGGTGCGCCAGCCGGAGGTGATCGTCGGCACCTGGCAGGCCGCTCGGGCCGCATCCCCGGACATCACGGAGCACGCGGTCAGGGAATCCCTGGAGCAACTGGACCCGCTGTGGGACGAACTGTTCCCGGTGGAGCAAACGCGGATCATCCATTTGCTGGTGGACCGGGTCGAAATCGGCGCCGGCGGTGCGATGGTCCGGCTGCGGTTGGAGGGGCTGGCAAGCCTCGTGCGCGACCTCGGTGCCCGTGACCGCAAGGAGGCCGCATGACCGCTACCCCGCCGATGCTGACGGTGCATATCCCGCTGACGGTGCGCCGGCGTGGCGGGAGGAAGGTCGTGATTGCGCCGGATGGGACGGAAGCCCCCGTCATCGCCGCCGCCCGGATCGACAGCACGCTGGTGAAGGCACTGGCACGGGCGTTCCGGTGGCGGCGGATGTTGGAAAGCGGCGTGGTCTCCACGGTGGGCGAGATTGCAGCGCGTGAGAAGATCAACAAATCCTATGTGTCGCGGGTGTTGCGGCTGACGCTGCTGGCGCCGGATATCGTGGAGGCGATACTGGATGGGCGGCAGGCGCCGGAGGTGACGCTGCGGGTGCTCCTGAAGGGGTTTCCGGTGGAGTGGGCTCGGCAGCGCGCCACCTTGGCCGGGCTGGCTGGGAAGATCGTGGTGTTCCCAACGCTCGACACCGGGACGCTCATGCCGCGGCTGCAGCCGCGGATCACAGCATGTCGCGACGGACCCAAGAGACGTCTGGCCCTGCGAGGCCGGAACTGGCACGGTTGATGGCCGGCAACGATGGTGTGGCTTTCAGCGCTAATCTCGGCCCGCCGGTCATTTGGAGTTTCCCGCGATGCTTACGCGTGCAGACCTGGCCGACGTTCGGCGCATTGTATCCGTCGACATGGAGACCACCGGCAACGCGGTCAGGACGGCCGACGAGGTGCTGCGGATGCCCAAGGGCATGCGGCTGCCCGGCGTCATTATCCAGATCGGCTGCGTTGAAATCCTTCGCGAAGGCGATGGATGGATTACCGGACGCAAGTGGGAGACCTTGGTAAACCCAGACGCTCCGATCCATCCACAGGCCGCCAAGGTGCATGGGATCCAGGCGTTCAGGCTGAAGAACGCGCCGCGCTACCCTGAAGTCCACAAGGAATTCGAGGAGCTAATGGGCGATTCGCTGCTTCTGGCGCACGCCGCCGAAAACGAAATCGGATTTTTGCACTACGAGATGCGGCGGGCGAAGCTTGTTGGATGGGACGACGCCGATCCATATCGTCCGGATCGCTTCTTCGACACCCAGATCATCGCGCGCGATTTCTTCCCGGGCGCTTCGGGTTCGCTCGACGTGCTGTGCAACCGTCTGTGGATCTATCCCGAGGACCGCGACCAGAAACACGGTGCCCTGCTCGACGCCGAGTTGACGGCGGAAGCGTTTATCAAGATGGCTACCGGGTTCGTTCAGGACGAGGTCCGCACCTTTTCCGTTTGAGTTGCTTGCACGCCCGCCAAGTGTCGATCTTGGATGTCATGCCGGGAAGGTGCACGGTCGTTGCCGATAAGGGGCGCGTACCACGATGGTTCGACCGGGTTGAGACGAGGTCGGAACGCGAGTCGAAGGACTGGCCAGGCCGATCCGCCATCTGGGCGGCCGCAAGACGCTCGAGGCAGTGTGATGTCAGCGACCAGCATTAGCGTGCTGGTACCGTTGACGATCCGGAAGAGCGGCAGGCGGAAGATCGTGGTGGCGCCGGACGGCTGCGTCATCACGGGCACATCGCGGCAGGCGAGGACGCCCTCTGATCCCGCGCTGGTGAAGGCGCTCGCGCGGGCGTTCCGCTATCAGCGGATGCTGGACGACGGGAGGTATCGCTCGATCAGTGACATGGCGGCGGCGGAGCAACTCGACCGGGGCTATCTTGGGCGGTTGCTCCTACTCACCCTTCTGGCACCTGACCTCGTTCAGGCGATTATGGACGGGCGCCAGCCGGTTGGGGTGACGCTGCCGATGCTGATGGAGCCGTTTCCGGTGGATTGGTTGGAGCAAAGGCGGCTTTTCACGGACTGCTTTTCACGGACTGGACGGCCGCTGTCAGGGCTGATATCCACTGCAACAGACTTGCTGGGTAATGGCGCTGAAAGCTGTGGCGTTGGCATAACCAGGGACGATTGCTGCACTGCTGTTCCGTTCGGGTGCGATTCAACGTTGTGGGGAGTACTTTGACGCCTCCTCGATAAGGGAATCGGACCCATGGCGACGGCGAGCCTCAGCGACGAAGCACTTTTGGCGTTCTTCCACTCCCATCCGAATTTACGCGACAGAGTGATCTCGATCTTG
>CAMCDA010000214.1 GCA_945873195.1 Asaia bogorensis | reverse complement strand
CGCGATCATCGAACCGCTCGACCATTACGTCAGAGCTCGCCTGCGCCCTGCCTGATTGGCGCAAGCACGGTTGTTTCCGTCGCCCGTTTGACCGCCGGCGTTCGGAGAACCCGCCACCTGCGTGCCCGTGGTTGTGCCCCTATTACGATGAAGCGGAGCAAGGCGCTGTTGACGCTCATGATTCCCGCCGCGCCAACGCCCTGCAACACGCGGGCGGCAATCAGCACAGGCAGGGAATTCGTCAGCGCGCACAGGATCGAGGCCAGGGTGAAGATCACCAGCCCCCAGCGATAAATCCGCCGGTAGCCATGGATCTCCCCCAGGGAGGACAGCGGCAAAAGCGACACCGTCACCGCCAGCTGGAACGCGTTCACCACCCAGATCGAATTGGCCGCGGAGGTCTGCACGTCGCGCGCGATGGCCGGCAGCGCGACATTGGCGATGGCCCCGCTGAGGACCGCCAGCGTCAGGCCCAGGGCGATTGTGAGGATCGCAAGATAACGCTGCGGAACCGGAAGACCGTCTGGCTGGGGCAGCGCGGGTTCGGCCATCAGGCGGGCACGGCCGCCAGCACCTCGGCCCCCAGCACTTCGGCCAGCGTCAGATCGGTCAGGCTGGGGCGGCGCAGGACGGTTACGGAACGCCCGCGCGGGACGCACAAAGCCGGGTCGGAATCGTGGGAGAACAACACAACGGTCGGGCAGCCGATGGTCGCGGTCAGATGGATCGGGCCGGTGTCGTTGCCAACGGCGAAGCGGGCGGCGCGGGCGAGGTCGCACAGATCCCCCGGGCTGGTCTGCCCGGTCAGGTCGATCGCGGCCGGGATGCCGGCGGCGAGTGGCTTTTCTCCGGCGGTTCCCACGACAACCGGGGTCAGGCCGCTCGCGCGCAGGGCCTCGGCCAAAGCGGCATAAAGCGGCAAGGGCCAGCGCTTCAACGGGCGATGGTCGGAGCTTCCAGGGACCAGCAGCACGACCCCCTCCGGCAGGCCGAAGCGGGCGATGTCGCCGCGGCACCAGGACAAATCAGGCTCGGGGATGGCGGTGATACCGGCCTGCCGCAACTGCCCGATTTGGCGGTCGATGTCGTGCAGGCGGTCGCGGTCCAGGTCGCGGTCGGGGTGGGAGCAACCGGGCGCGATGCCGGACCACTCCGGTCGGCGGGCACGAGGGAACATGCGGAAGTATTTCGACGAGCGGCCGGAGGTTTGCAGGTCATAGACCCGCGTGAACCGCCCCGCCGCCAGCGCGCGCCGCAGACGGAGCAACGCCGGCAGGTCCCACCAAGCGGTTCGTTCGGCCACCATCACATCATCGAAGAACGGCGCGGCGCGCAGCCAGTCGGCATAGGCGCGCGTGGTCAGAACGGTGATCGTGGCATCCGGATGATGCTGACGGATGGCGCCGAACGCGCTCAGGGACAGGATGATGTTGCCGAAGGCGCTGAGCTTGACGACCAGGATGCGGGAGTCAGACATCCGGGGATCGGCGGCGCGCGCGGCAAGGGGGGAAGCCGAACATGGCTATCTTCGTAAACCGGCGGATGCTGCACCGCAACAGGATGTGGAGGTGTGTGCGGCCTGGGCGACCGGGGGAACCTTTCCATCGCGGCGCGGGCAATTATTTCCCGTCATCCCCGGCCTTGTGCCGGGGACCATCACCAGCACCCTGCGGCGATTGGTCCGCGGGACAAGCCCGGGGATGACGGAATTGAGCGGGGCGGCCGACAAAAGCCGTTCTCCCGATTGCCCCCCCACGCTTGACTAACCCGCCCAGGCGCCCACCCTGGCGCCCACCATCCCAAGGAAAAACACACCATGATCAAGGCACTGGGCCTGCTGACCCGCAAGCCGCATCTCACGCATGAGGAATTCGTCAAGCACTGGTACGAGACCCACGGCCCCCTCGCCCGCGCCGTGCCCGGCGTCCGCCGCTATGTGCAATCCCATATCGTCGGCACCCGCACCCGCCCCGACATCCCCGAGACCGCGGTCGATGTCGATGGCATCGCCGAACTCTGGTACGATGATATCGAGAGCATGAAGCGCGCCGGCGCGACCCCGGAGATGAAGCGGCTGACCGACGATGGCGCCCTGTTCATCGGCCAGATCAAGTCCTTCGTGATCGAGGAGCGGGAGATCATCCCCCTGACGAAGTAACCGCTACAGCCGCTCATAGCGGATGATCGAGCCATCGCGCGCCGTCAGCCGCAGACCGGCCCAGCGCGATCGCCCGTCGTACCAGGTATCGAGGTCGGGATCACCGCGCATCGTGTAGTGATCCGCCTCGATCGCCCCCTGCGCCGTCACGACCCGGCCCATCCCGACCGAACGAACCGCCGGGCGCAGCAGGTCGCCGCTCTGCCCGCTGATCAGCGGCGTCTTCAGAATGGCCGGATTCCAATGCGTCAAAGGCAGCGCGTCCGCCGGCGCCTGGTAGGACAGCGCCTTCGGCCCCTCGACCCGGAGGCTCTCGGCCTCCCGCCGCACGCGGATGCGGCCGATCGTGCCATTATCATCGGTCTCCGCGTCCAGCGCGATGAAGACCCCGTCGCGCCATTGTTCCTCGGCGCGATGCGTATAGCGATACAGCGTGATCGGCCCCAGCCCGACTTTGATGTCGGTCGCGACGCGGACCGTCAGCGCGTTCGGGCCGCCGGTGAAGGTCACCGCATGCGTCCCGATCGCCCCGTCATTGCGCAGCACCCGGAAAGACAGGTCACGCGGATCGGCGGCCAGGGCGGGACGCGCCGCCCAACCGCCGATGACACCCGCCAGGATCGCCCGCCGCGGCAGCGTCACGGCTTCTCCAGCACATACAGGCCGACATTGATGGCGCCCGAGCGGAACCCACCCTCGCAATAGGCCAGATAGTAATCCCACATCCGCCGGAACCGCGTGTCGAAGCCCTGGCGCTCGATCTCGGGCCAGGCCTCGTGGAAGCGGCGGCGCCAGTCGGCCAGGGTGCGGGCATAGGAGTCGCCGAACGTCTCGACCGAACGCTGGACCAGCCCGGCGGCCTCCGCCTGACGGCGCATTTCCGCCTGGGTCGGCAGCATGCCGCCGGGGAAAATGTAGTGCTGGATGAAGTCGGTGCAGGCGCGATACGCCTCGTAGCGGTCCTCGGCGATGGTGATGCCTTGCAGCACCGCCACCCCGCCCGGGCGCAGCCGATCCCCGAGCGCCCCAAAGTAGCTCGGCCAATACGACTCCCCAACCGCTTCCAGCATCTCGATCGACACGATCCGGTCATAGGTCCCGGTCTCGTCGCGGTAATCGCGCAATTTCAGGTCCGTTTGCCGCTCCAGCCCGGCCGCCCGCAGCCGCTCCGTCGCGTGGGCAAGCTGCGCGGGCGACAGTGTCAGGCCGGTGACATGGCAGCCGGTGGTCGCCGCGATGCGTTCCGCCAGCCCGCCCCAGCCGCAGCCGATCTCCAGCACGCGCTCCCGCCCGGTCAACCCCATCAGCGCGATGGCCCGGTCCTGCTTGGCGGTCTGCGCGTCCGCCAGGGTCTCCTGCCCCGTCGCATACAGCGCCGAGGAGTAGGTCATCCCCGGATCGAGCCACGCCGCGTAGAAGTCATTACCAAGATCGTAATGAAAAGTGATGTTCCGCTGGCTGCCGGCCCGGGTATTGGCGTTCAGCCGATGCCGCAGCCGGTTCGCCAGCCGCGTCACCACGTTGCCGTCGATCGCGGCATACAGCGTCGGCGCATTGCGCGCGGCCAGTTCGACCAGCGCCGGCAGATCGGGGCTGGACCAATCGCCGTCCATATAGGCCTCGGCAAAGCGGATATCGCCCTGCAGCAGCAAGCGCCGCAACGTGCGCCAACGGTGCAGTTCCAGGACCGCGTCCGGCCCCGGTTCGCGCAACGGGCTGGACAACCGGAACCCCGACGGGGTGACGATGGTCAGCCGCCCGATCCGGATACGGGACAGCAGCAGGCGAGCAAGGCGACGCGCGAACCACCCGGCATCGGCGGCGTGGTCGATGGGTCGGGACAGATGGGAGTCCCAGGACAGATCAGCCATGGAGCCATACTCAGCGTGAACGGGTTGACGATGATCGGGTGGGAAGGGGCGGAGAGCGGCCCCGGTCTATTCCGCGGCGGTGCGTCGGCCTTCTCGCTCCGCGATCAGTTGCTTGGTCAGCGGCACCAGCGAGCGGCCGTATTCGATGTTGTCGTCCAACGGATCGAAGCCGCGCACCAGGAACGTATCGACGCCCATGTCGTAGTATTCGACCAGCGCCTCGGCCACCTGCATCGGCGTGCCGACCAATCCGGTCGTGTTGCCGCGCGCGCCGGTGGCCAGCGCGGCCCCGGTCCAGAGCCTTTTGTCCAGCCGCTCCCCCTGCGCCGCCGCGGCGAGCAGGCGTTTTGATCCTTCGTTCGCGGGTTCCTTGGTCACGATCCCGGCCTTGGCGCGCAGGTCGATGATCCGTCGCTTGATCCCCTCGGCGCGTTCCCAGGCCGCGTCTTCCGTCGCCGCGAGCACGGGACGGAACGACAGGCTGAACCGCATGGTGCGGCCATGCTTCGCCGCCTCCGCCCGAAGGCGCGTCGTGATGTCGCGCACCTGGGCGTGAGTCTCGCCCCACAGCATGTAGACATCGGCGTGCTTGCCGGCGACCGCGATGGCGGCTTCCGATGCGCCGCCGAAGAAGATCGGGATGCGCGGCTTCTGAAAGCACCGCAGCGTCGTCGATGCGCCCTTGATCGTATAGAACCGGCCTTCATGGTCGATTGTCGGCGCCGGGTCGGTCCAGATCTGTTTCAGCACGTCCAGGTATTCATCGGTGCGGGCGTAGCGTTCCTCCTTGGTGGAGACATCGCCGTCCCGCAGCATCTCGGAGTCCTCGCCGCCGGTGATGACATGCATCGCCACCCGTCCGCCGGTGATCTGGTCCAGCGTCGCGAATTTGCGGGCGGCCACGGGCGGCGAGATGAAGCCCGGCCGGTGTGCGACCAGCATGCCCAGGCGTTCAGTGTATTGCGCGGCCAGGGCGCCGACCAGGAACCCATCCGCCCCATCGGCGAAGTAGCCGATCAGGATGCGATCGAACCCACCGGCCTCGGCCGCCTGGGCAAAATCCTTGATATAGCCACGATCCAGCACCATCGGTCCGGCTGGCCGGATTTCCGAGCCCTGCTTGTGATGGATCATGCCGATGAATTCGACGCTCATGCCATTTCCTCCCAAGGCGCCCGGTCCAGCAGATCCGCCAAGCGCGCGTAGTCGTTGAGATCATTGTAGGCGAAGGCGGACAGACGCAGCCAGACGGCCCCGTCGAGCCGGTGGACGGGGGCATCCGTGCCAGCCTCCAGCAGCCAGTCGCGCAGCCGGGTCGCCGCCGCATCCTCCGCCGGAAGTGGCAGGCGCGCCAGTCCCATGGCCGCGGTCATGGGTGCGGCGGCGCCCGCCTCGGTGCCCAATCGTTGCACCAGAAGATCGGTCGCGGCTTGCGCGAGGCCCACGTTGCGCTGCCGCAATGCAGGTCCACCAAGGCGTTCATGGAAGTCGATCGCCGCCGGCACCGACAAGGCGGCTGAGGGATCGCGCGTGCCGGTCCAGTCGAACGCGTCCAGATAGCCATGCCCGTACGAGATGATGGTCGGATACAGCCCGTCCTGGCGTTCGGCGGAGGCCCAGAGGAACGCGGCACCCTTCGGCGCGCACAGCCACTTGTGGCAGTTGCCGGTGTACCAATCGGCGCCGGTCGCCGGCACATCCAGATCAATCTGCCCCGCCGCGTGCGCGCCATCCACCAGCACCGCGACATTCCGCGCGTGGCACAAGGCCGCAATCTCGGCCACCGGCAGCACCAGAGCGCTCGCCGAGGTGATGTGATCGATCACCGCCAGCCGCGTGCGCGGCGTGATCGCCGCCGCCACCGCCTCCAGAACCGCGGCGGCGGTCGGGCGGGGGAACGGAATCAACGCCTCGGTCATGCGCGCACCGGCCCGTTCGGTGACGAACCGGACTGTGTTCCGCACCGCGCCATAGCCATGCGACAGCACCAGGACCTCGTCATCCGGTTGCAGGCGCAACGACCGCAGCACGGCGTTGCATCCGGCGGTCGCGTTGTCGACGAACACCACGTCATCCCCGCGCGCGCCGATGAACCCCGCCAGCCGATCCGCCGCCGCCCGCAGCGCGTCCGGCACCACCGCCCGCATGAACCGGGACGGTTGCGCCTCCATCCGATCGCGCCAGGCCCGCTGTTCGGCCAGCACCGCCAGCGGCGTCGCGCCGAAGGAGCCGTGGTTGACCGTCAGGAAATCCGGATCGAGCCGCCACAAGCCGCGGCACTCCCGGCCCAGCGGCGTCATTTGGTAACGGTTGCGCGGTAGTTGACCTCGTAGTTCAGTTCCCGGCTGATGGTCTGGAACCCGTCCGTGCCGACGAAGCCGGGGTTCGGCCGGTAGGCAACGCGGGTCTGGCTTTCCAGCACATCGATTTGCAGCGTGCCGTATTCGGGCTGCCGGGTCACGCGCAGCCACGGGCCATAGGGCGTGCCCCAGTGGTTCTCGCTGCTCATCATCCAGCACCAGCCGCCGTCGTTGTTCATCAGGATGGTCGCGACTGGCGTGCGATCGGGCCGTCCCACGACGTTCTCCCCGCCCACCTGGCAGGTGGCGGACTGGGTCAGCGGCGGGGCTTCCTTCAGAGGCCTGGGAATTTCGCCGCACGCGGCCAGCGACAGGATCACGGCGGCGGACAGGAAGGGGCGAGGCGACATCGGTGTCTCCCGTGGGGGCCAGAGGCGGTTCTCCGAAAGGCCCACTATGCCTCACGAAATAAACAAGGGGAAACAATGCCGACAAGACTGATCCTAGAAGCTGGCCTGGTGATGGCCCTCATGGGTGCCCCCTCGCGTGCGGCCGCCGATCCAGCGATGATCGCGGCCGCACGCGAGGGGGCACCGTGGTTTGGTATACGGGGATGATCGTGGATCGGATCGTACGCCCCCCGCCGCGGGCGTGTCCGCGCGTGTCCCGCCAAGGGATGAACGCCTGCCCGGTTCGGCCGCGGTGGCCGGGTTCTGGCCCGAATTCGAGGGGCGACCCGAGCGGATCGGCGCCCCGGAAGCCGCATCTTTTCCTGTTGAGCCTCGCGTCACACGCCGATTCGGCCGGATTTGTCCGATTCCCGCCCCGAATTCGCCATCCCGACCCTGTCCTATCGGTGCGAATCGTTCCTGCCGCCTATGCAGGACCAACCTTGTCCACTTGGGAGGACCCGCGATGCGCCGTCTGATGCTTGCCGCGATCGCAGCACTGCCCCTGCTCGCCACCGGCTGCGCCCGCGAACCGGGTGATGAGCAGGCCCTCGTCGATCGCGCCACGCTCTCGGTGCAGGAGATGATGACGGCACTGGGCGACACACCGCGCGACATGTTGCGCAAGTCCCGCGCCGTCATGGTCTGCCCCCGGGTCTTCAAGGCTGGGTTCTTCGCGGGCGGACAAGGCGGCGGCTGCGTGTTGCTCAGCCGGTCCGGCAACGGCACCTGGTCCTACCCCGCCTTCTATGCGCTGGGCAGCGGCAGCTTCGGGCTGCAATTCGGCGTCCAGGACGCCCAGCTCGTGCTGATGATCCTGACGGCCAAGGGGCTCGATGCCGTGCTGGACAGCCAGTTCAAGGTCGGCGCCAACGCGTCCCTCGCCATCGCGACGATCGGGGCCGAGATCCAGGGCTCCACGACCGCCGCGGCTGGGGCCGACATCGTGGCCTTCGCGATTTCCCGCGGGCTGTTCGGCGGGATCGCGCTGGAAGGCAGCATCATGTCCACCCGCACCGAGTGGAACCAGGGCTACTACGGCCAGCCCTTCGGCGCCCGGCAGATCGTGGTGCAGATGCAGGGCGTGAACCCCGGCGCCGATCCGCTGCGCCAGGTGCTGACCCGGCATGGCATCGGCGGCCCCGCGCCCGCCCCGGCCGCGCCGCAGGCGTCCTCCCCGCCGCCGATCTCCGCGCCGCCGTTGCAGGGTGCCCCCATGCAAGCCCCCCCCTTGCAGGGCGCCCCAATGCAGGCCCCGCCCATGCAGGCCCCGGCCGGCATGTCGGTCCCGCCGGCCGCGCAGAACTACATCCCAGGCACGCGTGGCCCGGTGCAGGAGCAATCGCTCTCGGCCCCGATCAGGTAGCAACCGCCGTGATGCCCCCACCTTTCGCCTTGGGCTGAGCCACCATGCCGGACGCGCCCGTCACACCCAGCCCGCTGGATGCTTACCCTCCCGCCCAGATGGCGCGCCTGGTGGAGGAAGTAGGCGTCCGCAAGGCCAACCTGGCGACCGTGCCCACCCTGATGCTGGGTCTGCTGGCCGGGGCCTTCATCAGCTTCGGCGCCCTGTTCTACACGATCGTCATCAGCGACAGCGCCCTGGGCTACGGCCCGACGCGGCTGATGGGCGGGCTGGCCTTCTCGCTCGGCCTGATCCTGGTCATCGTCGGCGGGGCGGAACTGTTCACCGGCAACAGCCTGATCGTCATGGCCCTCGCACAACGCCGGATCACGATGGGGGCGTTACTGCGAAACTGGGGCCTGGTCTTCATCGCCAACTTCGCCGGCGCCGCCGCGACCGCCGTGGCCGTCGCATGGACCGGCGCCCTGTCCCATCCCGCCGTCACCGCCACCGCGATCCGCATCGCCGAGGCCAAGATCGGCCTCGATCCCATCGCCGCCTTCAGCCGCGGGGTGCTGTGCAATGTGCTGGTCTGCCTCGCGGTCTGGCTGTGCTTTTCCGCCCGCACCGTGGCCGACAAGGTGCTCGTGATCCCCCTGCCGATCGCCGCCTTCGTGGCGCTGGGGTTCGAGCATTCCATCGCCAACATGTTCTTCCTGCCGCTGGCCATGATGCTCGGCTCCGAGCAGGTCGGGCTGGGCGGTATGATGGCCAACCTCATCCCGGTCACGCTGGGCAATATCGTCGGCGGCGGGCTGCTGGTGGGCGGTGTCTACTGGGCCATCTACCTGCGGCCTAGCCCATCTTATTCATCGCATGCCAGGGATTCGCTGGCGGGCGTAGCGTAATCATCTGATTTGACGCAGAGATTTGGGTGTCGAAACCAATTCCTGCCGAATCGGACGGTGCCACACCCGCCATGGTCGAAAATACTCCGCTGCC
>CAMCDA010000213.1 GCA_945873195.1 Asaia bogorensis | reverse complement strand
AGCTGTCACGGGCCAGTTCGATCAGGTCACGCCGTGATTCGGCGTCAAGGAAGCCAGCGAGGATCATGAGCAGAGCAGAATCGCCTCGCCGCCGGTTGGCAAGAGGTTTTTCGGATTTCCGGGGAGTCGGAGTATACCTAAACCGGACAAGTTAATTAGCTATCGACAGATCAACATCGACAAGCGGTAGGGGAACGGGCCGGTCCGTTCGCGGGCCGGCCTTCCCCCAGTGGTTGTCCTCGCGGGCCTCGGAAGCCCGCCCCACAACTATGCCCTGAAATTTTGGGCGACGAGCAGTTCGGCGATCTGCACCGCGTTCAACGCCGCGCCCTTGCGCAGGTTGTCGGACACACACCAGAACGACAGGCCGTGCTCGACCGTCGGGTCCTTGCGGATGCGGCTGATATAGACAGCGTCCTCTCCGGCGCATTCGACCTGCGTGATGTAGCCGCCGTCCTCGCGAACATCGACGACTTCAATGCCTGGCGACTCACGCAGCAGGGCACGCGCCTGGCCGGCGGTCACCGGTTCCTCGAACTCGACGTTCACCGCCTCCCCATGACCGATGAACACCGGAACGCGGACGCAGGTGGCGTGGACGGCGATCTTGGGGTCGAGGATCTTCTTCGTCTCGACCACCATCTTCCACTCTTCCTTGGTCGACCCGTCATCCATGAACTTGTCGATATGGGGAATGCAGTTGAAGGCGATTTCCTTGGTGAACTGCTGGGGCGGGTGCGGTTCGTGCACGAAGGATGCCTTCGTGTGGTGGAACAGTTCGTCCATCCCTTCCTTGCCGGCGCCCGAGGTGGACTGGTAGGTCGAAACGACGACACGCTTGATCCGATAGTGATCATGCAGCGGCTTCAGTGCGACCACCATCTGGATGGTCGAGCAGTTCGGGTTCGCGATGATCCCGCGCTTCTTGTACTGGCTGAGATGATGCGGGTTCACTTCCGGCACCATCAGGGGGATATCGGGGTCCATGCGGAACTGGCTGGTGTTGTCGATCACGATGCAGCCAGCCGCCGCCGCACGCGGGGCGTGGATCGCCGATACCGACGCGCCGGGGCTGAACAGGCCGATGTCCCAGCCCGCGAAATCGAACGTGTCCAGGTTCTGGACCGTCAGGATGTCTTTCTCTCCGAAGGAGACCTGCTGACCAGCCGATCGGCCGGAGGCGACCGCCGCAACTTCCTTGAGCGGGAAGCGTCGTTCGGCCAGGGTTTTCAGCATTTCGCGTCCGACCGCTCCGGTGGCGCCGACGACCGCGACCCTGTAGGCCATTGTATGATCTCCTGAGAACAAAGAGGACCGCACTTAGCGGCGGCGGACCCGCGGAGCAAGGGCTTTGCATGTCCGGCGATCCGCCCCGGCCACATGCCAGGGGCGCGCCGGAACGCCGTCCGTCCGTTGCGGGCGAGCCTTAGCGGCAGAGGAAGCTGGCACGCTCCCGGTTATTGGCGATCACGTTCAGGCTTTCGAGCACCGCGCCCGAGCTGCCGAACAGGGCGCATTTCTGAACCGCCAAGGCGCGGGCCTGCTCGAGGTCCGGGGCATTGTTGGGGGCCATGTCGACGATCACGGTGCTGCTGTTCGCGGCGACAAACTGCGGGCCTTGCGCCAGGGTGGAGCTGGACGTGTCGCAGCCAGCGATCAGAGGGAGGACACAAGCCAAGGCAAGCGCGGAGACCGACCTGGTCATTTTTCCATTCCTTCTGTTGCGGCAAACCAAAGGGTGCCCCAACAGGGGCCAGCCGGCTTGATGGAGCGAATAACGCGGCATGCCGGCGATGACAAGTTCGGCGCGTGATTTTGTTAGCCACCGCTTGCGAAGATGGCGCTTGGCCTGCCGGACGATGGTCCAGCGGGCGCGGGCGCCTATTCCCGGATCCGGGCCAGGGTCGCCGTCGTCGAGTGTCCCGGCAGCAGATCGGCCAAAAGGATATGTCCACCCCAGCCTTGCAGCAGGTCCGCGCCCACGACGTTGTCGGCGGCGTAGTTGGCACCCTTGACCAGCACGTCCGGCCGCACGCCCTTGATGAGGGTCTCGGGCGTGTCATCCTCAAAGACGCAGACCAGATCGACGCTGGTCAGGCTCGCCAGCACCGCGGCCCGGGCGGCCTCGGGCTGGATCGGGTGGGGCTGGCCTTTCAGGCGGCGCGCGCTGGTGTCCGAATTCAGGGCCACGATCAGCCGGTCGCAGCCGGCGCGGGCCTGTTCCAGCAGATGCACATGGCCCGGGTGCAGCAGGTCGAAGCACCCGTTGGTGAATCCGACCCGCCATCCCTTGTGGCGCCAGCGTTCGGCTTGCTCGATGACCGAATCCGCCGACACGATCTTTCGCAGCGCGCTGTGCTGCGGTGTCAGCGCGGCGAGCAGATCGCTTTCGAGGGCGACGGCGGTGCCGACCTTGCCCACGGAAATGCCGGCCGCCAGGTTGGCGAGCCGCACCGCCACGGGCAGGTCGAGGCCCACGGCCACGCTGGCGGCCAGGGCGGCAAGCGCGGTGTCGCCGGCGCCGGAGGTGTCGTGGACATCCGCGGCCTCGGCTGGGAAATGCAGGCAGCCGGTCGCGTCCACCAGGGTCATGCCGTCATTGCCGCGCGTCACGACGACGGCGCCGAAGCCGAAGCGTTCCCGCAGGGCGGTCGCTGCGGCGGCGATCTCGGCCTCCGTGCCGGTAGGCATGCCGCTCGCGGCGGCCAGTTCCGGCCGGTTCGGCATGACGATGTCGGCCCCGGCATATCGCGAAAAATCAGTCCCGTGCGGGTCGACGATCAGCTTACGACCCAACTTGTGGGCGGCCTCGACGATGGGGCGGGGGGTGTCGCCCGACAGCACGCCCTTGCCATAGTCCGACAGCACGGTGACGGTTGTTGCCGCCATCGCATCCATGGTGATGCGTACCAGCCGTTCGGCGAGCTTGGGGTGGATCGGGTCGGTCTGTTCCCGGTCGGCGCGCATCAGTTGCTGGCCGCGGGCGATGAAGCGGGTCTTGCGCGTCGTGGTGCGGCCGCCCTGCACGAGCAGCCAGGGCTCGACGTTCAACTGCCCGCCGATCAGCCCAGTCAGCTCCGAGCCCGCCTGGTCATCTCCGACGACCGATATAAAGGCGGTGGCGGCGCCGAGCGCTGTGAGGTTACGGACGACGTTGCCGGCGCCACCGGGGCGGGCTTCTTCGCGCTCGATCGTCAGAATGGGGACGGGGGCCTCCACGCTGACGCGGTGGACCTCTCCGAAGGTCGTTTGGTCAAGCATCGCGTCGCCCACGACCAGGACGCTGGCGGTCTTGAGCCGGCGGACGGCATCCGCCAGATCGGGAGCAGGCTCATCCGGCCGCTGGGGCTGGCCTGGGGTGATCTGATTCATCAAGGCTGGCGTAAAGCGACGGGCAGGCCGGTGCAAGACATTCTTGTTGCAATAGGGGTTTATCCCCATGGCGCCGGCGCGAGGATCAGGCGCGGATAAAGCCGAGCTTGTCGTCTTCGAGAACGACGCAGGTGAGCGCCCCGCCGATCACGGCGCCGGTGTCGATGCCGATGCGGTTGGGGCGCACGGTTGGTTCCTGTCGTGGCGTATGGCCATGCACAACCACCAGGCCGTGGTTGGCCTTGGACGACAGGAAGGGCTCCCGGATCCACAGCAGGTCGGCGCGCACCTGCCGGTCGATCGGCAGGCCGGGGCGGATGCCGGCATGGACGAACAGATAGGGGCCGACCGTGTGATGCAGCGTCAGGTCGCGGAGGAAGATCAGATGGTCCTTCGGAATGAAGCTCGCCCAGGTGGCATAGGGCGCGGCGCGGGGCACGCCCCAGCTCATGAGCGCATCGGCCCCGCCATTGGTCAGCCAGTGGCTGGCGGGTCCCTGTTCGCTCGCGGCGACGGCGAGCAGCATCATTTCCTCATGGTTGCCCATCAGGTTGACGCAATGGGCATCGGGCACGGGCGGGCCGGCCAGCAGCCATTCGATGACCTGCGCGCTTTCCGGTCCGCGGTCGACATAATCGCCGAGGTGGATCAGCCAGGCGGTTTCCACCGGGCGCGCGGCGAGGTCGGCCGCGATCTGCTCGTGCAGGGACACGAGGCGTTCGAGACATCCATGGATATCGCCGATGGCGTAGACACGTTGGCCGGGAGGCAGACTCGCCGGGGCGGGGACTAGGTCGATCATTGTCGGGGAAACTACGCCGGACGAGGCGGCGCTCCAACTGTTTGGCGGCGCGAATTTCACCCCGCTAGCGCGTTCGGCGTTCCATCGGATAGACGGAATATGCCATCGGCCATTGTTTATACGACTGCTTTATGGCGCGTCGTTGCGTCCAGGTCGTTCCCGCTCTGGGCAGCCATGCGATCGCGGCGGAGGATCGAACGGGTTGTGATACCGCTCGGGGGGGATGTGTTCTAAGGGGGCGGCATGGATGTGATCAGGGTAAGCGCGCTGACCAAGCGCTATGGCGATGTGCTGGCGGTCGATGGAATCGACTTTGCCGCCCCGCCTGGTGGGACAATCGGCCTGCTGGGCGGCAATGGCGCCGGCAAAACCACCACGATCGCCATGCTGCTGGGCCTGCTGGTGCCGACCTCCGGCACCATCCACGTGCTGGGCCATGACATGGCGCGCGATCGGTTTGCCGCGCTGTCGCGGATGAATTTCTCCTCCCCCTATGTCTCCCTGCCGCATCGGCTGACCGTGGGGGAGAACCTGCGGGTCTATGGGCATCTGTATAGCGTGCCGCACATGGAACGCCGGATCACGCGGCTGGCCGAGGAACTGGAACTGACCGACCTGCTCGACCGGCCCGCGGGCCAGCTGTCCGCCGGCCAGAAAACCCGGGTCGCGCTGGCAAAGGCGCTGATCAACACGCCCGAGGTGCTGCTGCTCGATGAACCGACCGCCAGCCTCGATCCCGACACCGGGGACTGGGTGCGGACCTGGCTGGAACGCTACCGCGCCGAGACCGGCTGCACGATCCTGCTCGCCAGCCACAACATGGCCGAGGTCGAGCGGCTCTGCGACGACGTGGTCATGCTGAAGAAGGGCAAGGTCGTGGATCGGGGCAGTCCGGCGGACCTGCTCGCCCGCTATGGGCGGGGGGATCTGGAGGAAGTGTTCCTCGATATCGCGCGCGATCGGCGGCAAGGAATCCCGGCATGATCCCGCCACACATGAGACAATCGGGCCAACGCATCTGGGGGCTGATGTACCGGCATCTGGCGCTGTACCGCCGGTCATGGCCGCGGATTCTGGAGCTGATGTACTGGCCCGTGCTGCAAATGTGCATCTGGGGCTTTACCGCGAGCTTCCTGACCAGCCATCTGGGCGATGCCGCCGCGATGGCCGGGGCGGCGCTGCTGGGGGGCGTGCTGCTGTGGGAGATCACGCTCCGCAGCCAGATGGGCGTGACGATCAGCTTCCTGGAGGAGATGTGGTCGCGCAACCTCGGCCATGTGTTCGTCAGCCCGCTGCGCCCGTGGGAGATGGTGGTGGCGCTGATCGCCATGTCGATGTTCCGGCTGGTGATCGCTCTGATCCCGGCGATCGGGATGGCCTGGGTGTTCTATGAATTCAACCTGTTCATGCTGGGCGTACCGCTCATTCTGTTCTTCATCAACCTCATGATCATGGGCTGGTCCGTCGCGCTCGGCATTGTCTCCCTGCTGCTGCGGCACGGTGCGGGGGCGGAACCCTTTGCCTGGGGCGTGCTGTTCGGGCTGGCGCCGTTCTCGGCCGTGTTCTACCCGGTTTCCGTGATGCCGATGATCATGCAGTATGTGTCCATGTTGCTGCCCTCGACCCATGTGTTCGAGGGAATGCGCGCGATCCTGCTGGACGGAACCGTGCCCTGGAGTGAACTGATGGCCGCTGTCGCTATGAACGTCGTCTGGCTCGGGGGGGCGATCGTGCTGTTCGGCCGCCAGTTCCACGAGGCCCGCGTGCGCGGCGCCCTGCTGAACGTCGGCGAATGAACCCGACCCGATTCTGGCTGATCCGCCACGCGCTGGTGGACGAAAACGCCCGCGCTGTGCTGTACGGCACGATGGATGTGCCGTTGTGCGAGACCACCCTGCGGGACCAGGTGCCGATGTACAGCGCTCTGTCCCGGCGGCTGCCGCGGGACGCGGTGTGGCGCGTGACCCCCTTATCCCGCACCCGCCGCACCGCGCAGGCGATCTTCGATGCCGGCTACCCGGCGGCGGACCTGTCCGTCGAGCCCGACCTGATCGAACAGTCCCTCGGCGACTGGCACGGCCTGCCGCACGCCGAACTGCCGCCCAAACTGGCACTGACCAAGCACCCGTTCTGGCCTCTGGCGGGCGCCGAGAAACCTCCAAACGGCGAAAGCATGCTGGAAGTGATCGAACGCGCGGGCCTGACACTGGAACGGCTGGCGGTCGAACACGAAGGCCGCGACGTCGTGGCGGTCAGCCACGGCGGCACGATCCGCGCTTTGGTCGCCCACGCCCTGGGCGTCGGCCCAGACAACGCGCTGCATCTGTCGATCGAGAACCTGTCCCTGACCCGCCTGGAACGCAACGACTTCGGCTGGCGCGTGTTGTGCGTGAATGAACTGCCTGGGTATTGAAGGGATGGGGCTCCGCCCCAGACCCCGCCAAGGGGCTTTGCCCCTGGTCGGGGCCTGGGGTGAAACCCCAGCCTTTCCACACCCAAGTCAGGATCATTCAATGCCCAGTCGCGTCGCCGTCGTTCTGGTTGCGGTTCTGGTGTCGGTCGGGGCGCGTGCCGCGTCCTTGCCGGCGGTTGAGGCAGCGCATGGCATGGTTGTGTCGTCGCAGCGGCTGGCGGCAGAGGCTGGGGCCTCGATCTTGCGTCTGGGGGGCAATGCCGTCGATGCGGCCGTTGCTGTTGGGTATGCCGAGGCGGTCACCAACCCTTGTTGCGGCAATATCGGCGGGGGTGGGTTCCTGACGTTGCGCCTCGCGGATGGGCGGGAGGCGTTCGTGAATTTCCGGGAGACTGCGCCCTCGGCCGCCAGCGCCGACATGTATCTGGCGGCGGACGGTGCCGTGGTGCCGCGCGCGTCGTTGGACGGGTGGAAGGCGGTGGCGGTGCCAGGCTCGGTTGCTGGGCTGGATGCGGCGCTGACGCGGTATGGCACCTTGCCCCGCGCGGTCGTGATGGCGCCGGCCATCCGTCTGGCGCGGGAGGGCTTTGTCCTCACAAGGGGCGACACCGACATCCTGTCCCGCGCGGCGCCTCGGCTGCGGCGTGATCCTGGGGTGGCGCGGATTTTCCTCCGCCCCGACGGAACCCCGTTCGAGCCCGGGGATCGGCTGGTGCAGACCGACCTGGCCGACACCTTGGCCGCCATCGCGGACTCCGGCCCCGACGCCTTCTATCGCGGGCGCATCCCGGCGGCGATCGAGGCGGCCTCACGCGCCGGGGGCGGCGTGCTGAGCGCCTCGGACTTCGCTGCGTATCGGGCGACGGAGACGCCGCCCTTGCGTTGCGCCTATCGCGGGTTCGTGGTGCTGTCCGCGCCGCCGCCGTCCTCGGGCGGGGTGACCTTGTGCCAGATGCTGCTGGTGCTGGAGGGGTTTGACCTGCGCGCCGCCGGCTGGAACGCGGCGCGGACGGTGCATTGGATGACCGAGGCCGCGCGCCACGCTTTTCTGGACCGCAACACGCATCTCGGCGACCCAGCCTTTGTCCGCAATCCGATCGAGCGGTTGCTGTCGGCGGACCATGCCGAGCTGGTCCGGGGGCGGATCGGGGACCGGGCGAGGGCTTCGGCCGGGATGCGGACGGAGACGGGGGAGAAGCCGGAGACGACGCATTACTCGGTGATGGATCGGGCGGGGAACGCGGTTTCGGTGACGACCACGATCAACGGGGCGTTCGGGGCGGGGGTAATGGCGCCGGGGACCGGGTTTCTGCTGAACAATGAGATGGATGACTTCACGATCAAGATCGGCGCCGCGAACCTGTTCGGGCTGGTGCAGGGGGCGGCGAACGCGATCGCGCCGGGGAAGCGGCCGTTGTCTTCGATGACTCCGACGATCGTACTGCGGGATGGGCGGGTGGTGATGGTCGTGGGGTCGCCGGGCGGGGCGCGGATCATCACGATCGTGTTGCAGACCTTGGTGAACATGATCGATTTCGGGATGGCCCCGCAGGAGGCGGTGGACGCGCCGCGGGTGCATCACCAGTGGCTGCCGGACGTGGTCTACCTGGAGCCTCGGGCGCTGTCGGCGGATACGCGGGCGGTGCTGGAGGGGATGGGGCACCGGTTGGTGGAACAATCCCCCTGGGGGGCGGCGGCTTTGGTGTCTCGGCGACTGGGGGGTGGCGCGGGGGTGGTGGGGTCGTCGGGGCATGACTCGGCGGCGTCGGGGGGGATGCGGGAGGGGTTGTTGTATGGGGCGAATGACTCCCGGCGGCCGGCTGGGGCGGCGGTGGGGGAGTGAGGGTTACGGGCGGCGGCGAGGGTTGGGGGAGGTGGCCAGGCCGAGGAAGACGAGCAGGGCCTGGTTGAGGCGGATGATGTCCACTGGGTCGAGGCGGCCTTTCCGCTGAGCGGGGAGGACGGGGAGGCGGAAGAGGGGGGCCTCGGTCTCGTCGGTGGTGAACACGCAGATGGTGATGGAGTTCGTGGCGTCGAAGGCGTCGTCCTGGATGATGACGACTGGGCGCGGTTTGCCCGCGTAATCAGCGCCGCCGGAGACGGTCCAGATTTCGCTCCGCTTCATGCATCGGCCCAGTCCGCGGCCGCGTCGATTAAGGCTTGGCCACGACGGCTTGCGGACAGGTGACGACTGGCGGATCCTGCTGTGTGACTATTTCGATTGGGGCAAATCCCAAAGAATGTCGCTTTCTACCGAATGATCAGCCCTGGGCGGTATGGTTGGAAAATTCGACCACTTGACCGATACGTTATCTGGCTGGTAGGATAGAGACTACGTTGGTGAAGTGATTGTACCTGGATACTAAGGGAGAGGAAATGACCCAATGTCGCAAAGAGGATGGTAATGGGTTTATAGTGCTGCCTACCGACACCAAGTAGCGGGATTTGCGAGATGGACGACGTAAGTTTTATTTTTCGAGGAGCCGAACGCCTCCTGGTTGTAGGATTCGCGGGTATGGCAATGTTCCTCGGTTACAGGTTATTTATGAATGGTGTCA
>CAMCDA010000212.1 GCA_945873195.1 Asaia bogorensis | reverse complement strand
GAGGGGGGAGAGGGGCGTTGGCTCACCGGACATGGGGTACGACCATGTGAAAAAGCCTGTCTCGCCCCCTCCCCCCATGAGGGGGAGGGTTGGGGTGGGGGGTAGCAACCCCCCGCTCCCTGCCGCGCCCCCCCTCACCCCGGCCCTCTCCCTCGAGGGGAGAGGGGGCGTTGGCTCACCGGACATGGGGTACGACCATGTGAAAAAGCCTGTTCCGTCCCCCTCCACCCATAAGGGGCACGCCAGTGAGTTCCTTATATGTTCTTTTTATGCCGTGCCAGCCGCCAAAGGCAAGCACGATGTGATCGTCCCTGCCCCGGCCGTCGTGACCGCCACCCCGCCTACGCCGCCAGCCGAACCGCCGGAGATACCGCGTCCTCCAGCATCATCACCGCCGCTTTTTCCCCGATCATGATCGTCGGCGCGTTCGTGTTCCCGCCTACCACCACCGGCATCACCGAGGCATCCACCACCCGCAGCCCCTCGATCCCATGCACCCGCAGCCGGGGGTCAACCACGGTGTTCGGCCCCGTCCCCATGGCGCAGGAGCTTGTCGGGTGCTGGTTCGACACCCCCGTGGCGCGGATGAAATCGGTCAGCGCGTCATCCGAGGTCACGCTCGGGCCAGGCGTGATCTCCTCCACGATATAGGGCTTCAGCGCCGGCTGGGCCGCGATCGTCCGGCAGAGATGGATCGCCGACAGCAGCGCCCGCACGTCGTATTCCGTGCGCAGGTAGTCGAACAACACCTTGGGCGGAGCCAGCGGATCGGCTGAACCCAGCCGCACCGTCCCCCGCCCCTCGGGCCGCAGATGCACCGGCATCAGGGTGAAGCCCGGAAAGGGATGGGGCGTCACCTTGTCCTTGCTGCGCTCCAGCGTGCTCCATTCGAAAATGTTGATCTGCAGGTCGGGCCGCTCCAACCGCGGATCGGACCGCGTGAACACGCCGGCATGAATGCCGTTGCTGGCCATCGGGCCCGAGCGGAAAAGCGCATAGCGCAGCGCGGCCGAGATCTTCTTTGGCCAGCTCCGTTCCAGATCGTTCAACGTGATCGCCTTGCTGATGCGCCAGTTCAGGTTGGTATTGAAATGATCATGCAGGTTGGCGCCAACCGCCGGCATGTCCCGCACCACCTCGATCCCCATGTCCCGCAGGTGTTCGGCCGGCCCCAGCCCTGAGAGTTGCAGCAGCTGCGGCGATCCAAAAGCCCCGCCGGAGACCACAACTTCGCCCCGGCAATGCGCGACTTCCCGCCCGCGCGGCGATTGGTATTCGACGCCAACCGCGCGCCCATTCTCGATCAGGACCTTCGTCGCATGCGCCCCGGTGCGGATTTCCAGGTTCGGCCGGCCCTTGGCGGGTTCCAGATAGGCGCGCGCCGCGCTCCAGCGGCGGCGGTTATGCGTCGTGGTCTGGTAGTAGCCGCAGCCCTCCTGGTCCTTCCCGTTGAAGTCCGGATTCCGAGGAATGCCGGCCTCCACACACGCCGACAACGCCGCCTCCGCCAGCTCGAACTTGCTCGGCTGGTCCGACACATGCAGCGGCCCGCCGACGCCGTGGAATTCATCGGCGCCGCGCGCCTGGTCCTCGGCCTTGCGGAAAAAAGGCAGGACGGAATCCCAATCCCAGCCAACGCATCCCCGCTGGCGCCATTCATCGTAGTCACGATGGTGGCCGCGAATATAGACCATGCCGTTGATCGAGGATGACCCGCCCAGCGTCTTGCCGCGCGGCAGGTACAACTGCCGGTTCTGCAATTGTGGTTGCGGCGCCGTCTCGAACTTCCAGTTCACCTTCGGATTGACGTAGGTGCGGGCAAAGCCCAGCGGAATGTGGATCCAGGGGTTGGTGTCGGGCGGGCCGGCTTCCAGCAGCAGCACGCGATACTTGCCCGATTCCGACAGCCGAGACGCGACCACGCATCCGGCTGATCCCGCGCCGGTGACGATATAGTCGAACGTGTCGGCCATGGTTTCCTCCTGTATTTTTTGTGACAGGAAGCATTGCCGACCCGGGCGGCCCTGGCAATGGCGGCCGCCCCCGTGGCGATCCCCCCGTGGCGCCCCCTCCGGCTACCGCCCCAGCCGAGACAGCGGCCGCACCAGGAACAGCGCCATCCCGCCCACGACGGCCATCGCCGCGAAGGTCAGCGCGCCGTAATGCGTGTAGAGCCACCCCGCCAGCAGCACCATCAGCCCGTTCGGCACCCCATACCCCAGCGCCCCATGCAGCGCCTGGGCGGTCGCCGACCGCTCGGGCGGCACCGACCGGCTGAGCGTCATCATCGCCGAGAGGTGCTGCATCGCGAAGGTCGCCGCGTGCAGCAATTGCACGACGGCCAGGATCGCCACCTCCGGTTCGGCCGCCGTCACGCCCCAGCGGACAATGGCCGCCAGCGCCGCGCAGCCGGTCAGGCCGGCGGGACCAAGGCGCTCGACCAGCTTCCGGCCCCGCACGAACAGCAGGATTTCGACGATGATGCCCTCGGCCAGCAGCAGCCCGATCGTGGTATCCGACAGGCCCTGCGATCGCCAGAGCAGCGCCGCGAACCCGTAATAGGCGGCGTGGGAGCCTTGGATCAGCCCGCTGCCGATCACCGTCAGGCGAAACCCCGGATTGCGGAACAAGGCAAACCCCGCCCAGGCGCGGGGGGCCGCGGGCACCGACTTCGCCTCGGGCAAGAAGCGGCTGAACAGGGTGGCGGTGCCGTAGCCGAAGGCGATCAGCAGGGGCACCAGCCACGATCCGAACAGCGCCAGCACCCAGCCGGCGATCGCCGTCGTGACCATGAAGGTGGCCGATCCGACGGCGCGGACGGGGGCGTATTCCATCCGCCCCTCTCGCGCCAAAGCCAGCGCCAGGGAATCGACCAGCGGGTTGATGGCGGAGGCCGCGATGCCCTGCCCCGCGGCCACCAGCAGCAGCATCCAGAACCCCTGCGCCGGCAGGTACAGCAGCGCCATGCCGGTCGCGACCAGGCCCGCCAGCAGCAGCACCGGCCGCCGCCGCCCGATCCGGTCTGTGACATTGCCCCAGCCCGGCCCCGCCAGGATCCGCAGGAACGTCGCGGTGCCCAGGATATGCCCGATCGCCTCGGGCGACAGGCCGCGATCCGAGTAGAACAGCGGCATGAACGCGGTCAGCGCGATCGAGGCGAAATAGGCGCCCATGAAGGCCCCTACCCTGGTCCCCGCGCTCATGCCGCTCATATGCCGTTGCGCCCGGTCAACCCGCGCTTCGCGGGGCCGCCGCCGCTTCCCGCAGTTTGCGCGCCATCGCCGCGATGCCGTTGCCGCGATTGGTCGACAACGCCTCCAGCAGGCCGAGGTCCTTCAGGAACACCGGGTCCGTCGCCAGGACTTCCTCGGCCGAACGCCCGGAATAGACCCGCAGCAGCAGCGCCACGAGGCCGGAGACGATCGCCGCGTCGGACGCACCGGCGAAATACATCAGTCCATCGCGCGTTGTGAGTTCCATCCAGACGCGGCTCTGGCAGCCCGGCACGCGGTGGCCGTCATCGGACCATTCATCCGGGAAGGGTGGCAGCTTTTTTCCAAGCTCGATGATGTACTGGTAGCGCTCCATCCAGTCGTCGAACATCGCCAGTTCCTCCGCGATGGCGCCGATCGCATCGGCGGCGGAGGCTTCCTCGGGGACGACGAAGGGATCTGGCATGCTGGGTCCTGCGGCTGATCGGGACCGCTCTGTGCCACGGGCACGCCGCCATCCGCCACCCCGATCGGCCCCGATGCGCTGGCAAGCGTCAAATTCAGGGCGTTCGCGCATCCGCCGGGCGGCAAAAAACAGGCCATCTGACAAAACGGTGCGTTGCGAAAGGCTTTCCATGGTCTTACAATTTCGTAGGGAACAATCGACCCGGGTTCCACCGGGCGGAGGAGATTCCCGCCCACATCGCTGTGGCACGTTAGGGAGATACGACCCGCATGACCCGGAACATATTGTCCAAGCGCGAGGCAACTCGGCGCAAGGTGTTGAAATTCGGCGCCCTGGCATCCGCCCTTCCGTGGGTGCACATCCGGTCCGCCGGCGCCGCCGGCAAGCTGAACGTGTTCTTCTGGGACCATTGGGTCCCGGCCGGCAACGTTGAAATGCGCAAGCAGGTCAATGCCTGGGCCGAGAAGAACAAGGTCGAAACCAACATCGACTTCATCACATCAATGGGCCAGAAGACCCTTCTGACCATCAACGCCGAGGCGCAGGCCCGCCGCGGCCATGACCTGATCACGATCTCCAACTGGAACGTGCGCGATCACGCCGACAAGCTGGAACCGGTATCGGACGTCGTCGGCCGGCTGGAAGCGAAATACGGCCCAGCAAACCGCGTTTCGAACTACCTGGGCAAGCACAAGGGCCAGTGGGCGGCGATCCCGTCGAGCTGGGGCACCCAGAACAAGGGGCCAGCCGCCCGCATTTCCATGATGAAGGAAATGGCCGGCATCGACCTCGTGAAGATGTACCCGGCCGCCAACGTGCCGGAAACGGCGGAAGCCAAGGGCTGGACGCTCGACGCCATGCTCAAGGCGGCGGAAGCCTGCTTCAAGGCCGGCAAGCCCTTCGCAATCGGTCTTGGCACCACCGCCGACAACGTTGACACCGCCGGCTCGATCCTGGCCGCCTACGGCGCGGAACTGGTCGATGCCAACGGCAAAATGCAGCTCAAGTCCGATGCCGTCCGGCAGGCGCTGGAATACGCCCAGCAACTCGTCAAGTGGCTGCCGCCCGAAGCGCCGAGCTTCGATGATGCGTCGAATAACCGGGCACTGATCTCGGGGAACACGCCGCTGATCTGGAACCCGCCGTCCGCCTGGGCGGTCGCGGTGCGCGACGCCCCCGCCGTTGCCGCCGACACCTGGCATTTCCCTGCCCCGCTCGGCCCCAAGGGCCGCTTCATGCCGCACAGCATGAACTTCTGGGCGGTCTGGGAATTCGCGCAGAACAAATCCGGCGCCAAGGACCTGGCCGAGTTCCTGATGCAGTCCGACAACGTCGATGCGCGTTCGACCTCCGTCATGGGCTACGATTTGCCGCCTTACCAGAAGATGGCCGACACCAACGTGTGGGATAAGATCGGCCCGCCGGAAGGCACGGTCTACAACTACCCGGTTCGCAAGCAGCATAACCAGGTCGAGCATCTGGCGATGATGCCGGCGCCGCCGGAAATCGCGGTGCAGATGTACAATCGCGGCACGTTGCCGACGATGTTTGCCAAGATGAAGTCGGGGCAGACCATCCCGCAGGTGCTCGCCTGGGCGCAGGAAGAAATCGAGGGCTTCCTGAACTGATCCAGCCAGTGGGCGGCCCTCGTTTCGGGCGCCGCCCATCGCTAGCCGCCCGCTGTTGGCCAAGCATGACGGTACCGTCCCGGATCGGGCCGCCGTACCCTTTTTCTGATGGAGACTTGTGATGGCAGATGGTTCCGGCGTCGCGGTCGGCGCACCCCATCCCGTCGCCGCGCCGCGACGTGTCGGCAGCCTGGCTCGGCTGAGCCGGCGGCGGTCCATGACCGCCATCCTGCTGTGCGTGCCGCTGATGGTCGTAATCTTCGGGCTCAAGCTGTACCCGACCACCTACGGCATCTACCTCAGCATGCTGAACCGGAAGATGACCGAGTTCGTCGGTCTGGATAACTTCATCTTCCTGCTGGGACGCAACACGTTCCAGATGGTGATGTTCCAGTCCTGCCTGTTCGCGGTCACCGCCGTGTTGCTCAAGGCGGTCCTGGGCTTTGTGCTCGCGCATCTGATGCACAATATCCGCGGCAAGAACGAACGCATGTGGCGCGGCCTGCTGCTGGTGCCGTGGGTGATCCCGCTGTCGCTCTCGACCCTGACCTGGTGGTGGCTGCTCGATCCGTCCTACTCGGCGTTCAACTGGACGCTGGAATGGATGGGATTTTCGAAAATCTCGTTCCTCGGAGAGGCCTGGAACGCCCGTCTGGTGGTCATCCTGGTGAACACCTGGTTCGGCGCGCCCTTCTTCATGATCATGTATCTGGCCGCGCTGAAATCGGTGCCGGACCAGTTGTATGAGGCCGCGTCGATCGACGGCGCCAACGCCTGGCAGAAGCTGATCTACGTGACGCTGCCGATGATGCGGAACATCATCTCGATCACCGTGCTGTACAGCCTGATCGTGACCTTCGCCGACTTCGACATCGTCCGCATCCTGACCAATGGCGGGCCACAGGACTCGACCCATCTGTTCGCGACCTACGCGTTCACCATCGGCATCCAGTCCGGCAACATCCCCCGCGGCGCCGCAGTCAGCCTATTCATGCTGCCGATCCTGGCCACCTTCGCCTTCTTCATCCTGCGCGGCGTGAACCGCCGCACCAAGGAGATCAACTGACATGAGCGCGACCACCGCCGACCAGGCGCGAGCCCGCGCCCGAAGCAATAGCGGCAGTCTGGAACGGCAGCGCAAATGGGCGCTGTGGGGCAGTTATGCCGCGCTGTCCGCATTCGTGATCATGTTTCTGACGCCGCCGTTCTACATGATCATGACCAGCCTCAAGACCTCGGCCGAGATTTCCGCCGAAAAGGGCAACCCCTGGCTGGTGCAGAACCCGACGATCAGCAACTTCGTGGAGCTGATCTCCAGCCCGTCGTTCCAGCGCTACTTCTTCAACTCCACCTGGGTGACGGCAATGGTTGTCATCATCAGCATGTCGATTGCGATCCTGGCGGCGTTCAGCCTGTCGCGCATGGGGTTCAAGGGCAGCCAGACCATCGCGACCTGCGTGTTCCTGACCTACCTCGTGCCGCCGTCGCTGCTGTTCATCCCGCTGTTCCAGATCGTCGGCTGGCTGAACCTGCTGGATAACACCTGGGTGCTGGTGCTGCTGTTCCCGACGCTCGCCGTGCCGTTCTGCACCTGGATCATGATCGGCTATTTCGGCTCGATCCCGAAGGAGCTGGACGAAGCCGCTCTGATCGACGGCGCCAGCTACATGCAGATCCTGTTCAAGATCTTCATCCCGGTCGCGCTGCCGGGGATCATCGCGGCGACCATCTTCGCCTTTACCGTGGGTTGGGGCGCGTTCCTGTATCCGCTGGCCTTCCTGTACAAGGGCGAGCAGCTCGTGCTGACCGTGGGCATCGTGTCGGAGCTGATCCGCGGCGACGTCTTCGCCTGGGGCAAGATCATGGCCGCCTGCGTGATGGGCGCCCTGCCGCCGATCCTGATCTACACGTTCCTGATGGACTACTATATCGCCGGCCTGACCGCCGGCGCCACAAAGGGATAACCGACCGATGGCCGAGGTTTCACTCAAGAAGATCGTCAAGGAGTACGAAGGCGGCGTCCAGGCGGTCAAGGGGATCGATCTGGACATCGCCGACAATGAATTCGTCGTGCTGGTCGGCCCCTCCGGTTGCGGCAAATCCACCACGCTGCGGATGATCGCGGGGCTGGAGGAGATCAGCGACGGCGAAATCTGGATCGGCGGCGACGTCGTCAACGACGTCCCCCCGCGGGATCGCGACATCGCGATGGTGTTCCAGAACTACGCGCTCTATCCGCATATGTCCGTGTTCGAGAACATGGCCTTCGGCCTGAAGCTGCGGAAGTTCAGCAAGGACGAAATCCGGCGGCGGGTCGATGAGGCGGCGCGGATGCTCGACATCACGCCGCTGCTGGATCGCAAGCCCAAGGCCCTGTCCGGCGGGCAGCGCCAGCGCGTCGCCATGGGGCGCGCCATCGTGCGCAATCCCAGGGTGTTCCTGTTCGACGAACCGCTGTCGAACCTGGACGCCAAGCTTCGCGTGCAGATGCGGACCGAGATCAAGAAGGTCCATCAGATGGTGCCGACCACCACCGTCTACGTCACGCATGACCAGATCGAGGCCATGACGCTGGCCGACCGCGTCGTGGTCATGAACCAGGGCATCATCGAACAGGTGGGCGCCCCGCAGGAGCTGTACCACAACCCGGCGACCCGGTTCGTGGCGGGGTTCATCGGATCCCCGGCGATGAACTTCCTGCCGGTGCAGGTGTTGGACGATGGCGGGCTGAAGGTGCAACTCGCGGACGGGACCAAGCTCGCCGTGCCGGCGCAGAAGGTCGACCGCTATGGCCCGCATAAGGGCAAGAAGATGACCCTGGGCATCCGCCCCGAGCACCTGACCGAAACGCGGGAGAACCCGAAGACCGGCGTGCAGCGGATGAACGCGCTGGTGGATGTGGTGGAACCGATGGGGATGGAGACGCTGGTCCATTTCTTCATCGACGGCATCGCCATGTGCGCCCGCGTCGATCCGCTCACCGTCGCTCGGCCGAACGAAATCCTGCCGCTGGCGGTGGACATGAACAACATGCACCTGATCGACGACCAGACGAACAAGGTGGTCTGACGCTACGCCCCTGACCCGTCATGCTGGACGGAGGCCGAGCACCCACGACTTTCCCTGGCTCTGGACAGGGAGGTCGTGGATCGCGGCCAGGGACACGATCAAAGCCGCCTGGGACTACAATGCCCCTGCCCCGCCTCCGCCGACCGCCAGCCCCGCCCGCTTCGCGAACAGGCCCGAGAGTGGGCTGGCCGGCTTCCAGACCAGCCGTTCCGCCACCAAAGCCCGGGCCAGGTCGTGCTGGCCGGCGCGGAAGGCAGCCTCGATCAGCGTGAGGTCCAGCACATCGCGCTGGGCATGGCTGCCGCCGAAGCGGTTCGCGATCAGGCGTACCGGACGCAGCAGCGCGACACAGCCCGCGTAATCGCCCTGCCCAAAGGCCTGGATCGCCCGCGTCACCGGATGCCCGACGTCTCGCGTGAAGGCGGAGTTATCGTCGTCGCGGCCGAGGGCGTCCCGCTGCGCGGCCAGCACGCCAGCGGCGGCTTCATCCCGGCCGGCGCCGACAAAGGCCATCATCGCGTGGGCATCATTGAAGGCGTAGTTCCCCGCGCCGGCGATCGGTTCCCACTGGTCCGCGATCGGACCCCAGCGATCGCCCAGATCGACCCCGCGCAGATGCAACCGCCACAGCATGGCCGAGGCATCCAGCATATCCAGCACCACAGCCGACCGGCCGCCATTGATCGGCCCGTCATACAGCGCCAGCACCCGGTCGATGCCGCCTTGTTCCAAATGATACAGGCCGAGATGCCCTCAGCCATCCCCTCATTTTTTATTCTGTGATTCCAAGGTAGTAGGTTGGTATGCCAAGTCGTCCCGCCACCTGCAACGGGAAGCTGGGCCAGCTGACCGGGTCACACCCCGAGTCACGTAACCCAGCCTGATACAAAAAGCGGTG
>CAMCDA010000211.1 GCA_945873195.1 Asaia bogorensis | reverse complement strand
ACACCGCTTTTTGTATCAGGCTGGGTTACGTGACTCGGGGTGTGACCCGGTCAGCTGGCCCAGCTTCCCGTTGCAGGTGGCGGGACGACTTGGCATACCAACCTACTACCTTGGAATCACAGAATAAAAAATGAGGGGATGGCTGAGATGCCGCACAGGTGCTGGGTATACGGTCCGATGACGTGATGTTCTCGGTCGCCAAGGCGTTCCACGCCTATGGCCTGGGGAACAGCCTGACCTTCCCGATGGCGGTGGGCGCGACAGCCGTTTTCCTGCCCGATCGCCCGACGCCCGATGCCGTGCTGGACGTAATGCGGAAGCATCAGCCCACCCTGTTTGCCGGCGTGCCAACCCTGTTTGCCGCCATGCTCGCCCACCCCTTCATCGGACCCAAGGCGGGATCGGACCGGCTGCGGCTGTGCATCTCCGCCGGAGAAGCCCTGCCCGCCGATATCGGCCATCGCTGGCATTCCCTTGTGGGAACCGACATCCTGGACGGCATCGGCTCCACCGAGATGCTGCATATTTTCATCAGCAACCGTCCGGGCGACATCCGCTACGGCACCAGCGGCAAACCCGTGCCCGGATACGAGGCCCGCGTCGTCGACGAACACGACCGTCCCGTCCCGCATGGAGAGGAAGGCGAACTGGCCGTGCGCGGCCCCAGCGCCGCCGAGGGTTACTGGAACCAGCGCGCCAAGACTCGTGCAACGTTCCGTGGCGAATGGACCTACACCGGCGACACCTATATCCGGGACGCGGACGGGTATTTTCGCTTTCGCGGCCGATCCGATGAGATGCTGAAAGTCAGCGGCGTCTGGGTGTCTCCGTTCGAGGTCGAGGAGGCCCTGATCTCTCACCCCGCGGTGCTGGAAGCCGCCGTGATCGGCCTGCGGGACCGCGACGACCTGACCAAGCCCAAGGCCTTCGTTGTGCTGCGGGATGGCGGCTCCGGAACGGATGATCTGGTCATCGTGCTCCAGTCCCATGTCAAGGATCGCGTCGGCGTCTGGAAGTATCCGCGCTGGATCGAATTCGTGGATGGGTTGCCCAAGACCGCCACCGGAAAAATCCAACGCTTCCGGCTGCGTGAAACATGACGATGCGCGGCGAAATCGTTCTGGATGGCAGACGGCTGGAAACCGCCTGGTGGGGCGCCGCGTCCTCGGGGCCGACGCTGGTGCTGCTGCATGAAGGCCTGGGCTGCATCGATCTGTGGCGCGACGTGCCGGAAACGCTCGCCGCCTGGACGGGAATGCCGGTCTTCGCCTGGTCGCGCTTCGGCTACGGCCGGTCCGATCCCGCACCCCTGCCCTGGCCGATGACGTATATGCATGATGAGGCGCTGGATGTTCTGCCCCGCGTGCTGAACGCCGCCGGGATCGGCCGCCACATCCTGATCGGTCATTCCGATGGCGGCTCCATCGCCGCGATCCACGCCGGTCGTTCGGCAGACGAGCGGCTGGCGGGCCTGGTCACGATCGCCGCACACTTCTTCGTGGAAGACCTGAACATTAGCAGCATAGAGGCAATCCGCGAGACCTACGCCCAGGGCGACCTGCGCGCACGCCTCGCGCGATATCACGCCGACGTGGACAACGCGTTTCACGGCTGGAACGGTGCCTGGCTGGACCCACGCTTCCGTGCGTTTGATATCACCGGCTGCCTGCCATCGATCCGCGTCCCGGTCCTGGGGTTGCAGGGCGCCGACGATCTCTATGGCTCGGACGCGCAGCTTGACGCGCTGACCGACCACGTCCGGGTCCAGGTCACCACACGCCTGATCCAGGACGCGCGCCATGCCCCGCATCTGGAGGCGAAGAACGAGACCCTGGCCGCGATCACCGGCTTCATCCTGGACCTGCCCCAATGATCGACTTCCAGACCGACCCGTCCCGCTACCACCATTGGAAACTTTCCTTTGACGGCGCGGTTGCGACCCTGACCATGGATGTCGACCCGGACGCGCCGCTGCTGGGTGGATATGAGCTGAAGCTGAACTCCTACGACCTCGGCGTGGACATCGAACTGGCCGATGCCGTGCAGCGCCTGCGGTTTGAACACCCCGAGGTCCGCGCCGTCATCCTTCGCTCCGCCCGCGACAACGTGTTCTGCGCAGGCGCCAATATCCGCATGCTGGGCAAGGCGTCGCATGGGCACAAGGTGAACTTCTGCAAGTTCACGAATGAAACCAGATTGGCGATCGAGGATGCCTCCGCCCATTCCGGCCAGCGGTACCTGGCCGCGATCAGCGGCAGCGCGGCCGGCGGCGGGTATGAACTTGCGCTGACCGCCGACCACATCATGCTGATCGACGATCGACGCTCGACCGTGTCGCTGCCGGAACTGCCGCTGCTGGCTGTGCTGCCCGGCACCGGCGGCCTGACGCGCCTGACCGACAAGCGACGCGTCCGCCGGGATCGCGCCGACGTGTTCTGCACGACCGAGGAAGGTATCCGCGGCAAGCGCGCCGTGGACTGGCGGCTGGTGGATGAGATCGTTCCGCCCTCGGCGTGGGAGGAGCGCGTCCAGGCGCGCGCTTTGGTCATGGCCGGGGACGGTCCGGCACCGGCCGGCATCCAACTGGACCCGTTGCGTCGGACGATCGAACAGGCCCGTGTCACCTACGATCTCGTGACGGTCGACCTGCATCGCGCGGAACGACGCGCGACGATCACGATCCGCGGGCCGGAGAGCATCGAAGCTACCGGCTGCGACTTCTGGCCCCTGGCGATGGCGCGCCAACTGGATGACGCAATCCTGCATCTACGTCTGAACGAACCCAGCCTCGGCCTGCTTGTGATCCGGACCGAGGGCGATCCCGCCCGCGTCCTGGCCGTCGACGCCCTGCTGGACGCACGCCAAGAGGAGTGGCTGATCCACGAAATCCGGTTGCTGCTGAAACGGGTTTTCAAGCGCATCGACATGACCGCCCGGAGCCTGGTCACCCTCATCGAGCCCGGAAGCTGCTTTGCCGGCACGCTGTGCGAACTCGCCTTCGCCGCCGATCGCTGCGTCATGCACGAAGCGGCCTCGATGACGCTGTCATCGATGAACTTCGGCGCCTACCCTATGGGCAACGGACTGACGCGGCTGCAAACGCGGTTCCTGGGTGAACCCGAAAGCCTTGATTCCGCCCATGGCGCGATCGGATCAGCACTGGACGCGGACGCCGCCGACGAACACGGCCTGGTCACCACCACGTCCGACGACATCGACTGGGACGACGACGTGCGGATGTTGTTGCAGGAACGCGCCTCCTTCTCCGCCGACGCGTTGACAGGCCTGGAGGCAAATCTCCGCTTCGCCGGACCCGAAACGATGGAAACCCGCATCTTCGGTCGCCTGACCGCCTGGCAGAACTGGATCTTCCAGCGCCCCAACGCGGTTGGAGAAACCGGATCGCTGAAGCGCTATGGTTCCGGCCAACGCCCGGATTTTGACGTGGAACGGGTGTAGGATGCGCGCCACCAACCCAAAGGATCACCGCCATGCCTGACGGCTCCCCGATCGACCTCGACGGCCTGATCCCCAACAACGTCGACCTGGCCAACGATCTTCGCGTCCGCAAGGCGCTGGAAACCTGGCACCCGGGCTACATCGACTGGTGGAAGCAGATGGGGCCGGAAGGGTTCCAGGAAAACCTCGTCTACCTCCGCACCGCCGTCGGCGTGGGCAGCGAAGGCTGGGCCCGTTTCGGTTTCGTGAAGATGCCCGAGTACCGCTGGGGCGTCCTGCTCGCCCCTCAGGTCGAAGGCCGCACGATCCCCTTCGGCGCCCACAAGGGCGAACCCGCCTGGCAGGAAGTCCCCGGCGAGTATCGCGCCATGCTGCGGCGCCTGCTGGTGATCCAGGGTGATACCGAACCCGCCAGCGTGGAACAGCAACGTCACCTCGGCGCCACCGCGCCATCGCTTTATGACATGCGAAATCTGTTTCAGGTGAACGTCGAGGAAGGCCGCCACCTCTGGGCCATGGTCTACCTGCTGCAGAAATACTTCGGTCGTGACGGGCGCGAGGAAGCCGAGGAACTGCTGCGCCGCCGCTCCGGCGACCAGGACAGCCCGCGCATGCTGGGGGCCTTCAACGAACGCACGCCGGATTGGCTGTCGTTCTTCATGTTCACGTTCTTCACCGATCGCGACGGCAAGATGCAGCTCGCCGCGCTGGCGCAATCGGGCTTCGATCCGCTCTCACGCACCTGCCGCTTCATGCTGACCGAGGAAGCGCATCATATGTTCGTCGGTGAAACCGGCGTCCAGCGGGTGATCCAACACACCATCGACGCCATGACCGCGGCCGGTATCGACGATCCGTATGACATCCCGCGGGTCCGGGCGCTGGGCGTCATCGACCTGCCGACGTTGCAGAAGAAAGCAAACCTTCATTACTCCCTGACGCTAGACCTGTTCGGCAACGAAATCAGCACGAACGCCGCCAACGCCTTCAACGCCGGCATCAAAGGCCGTTACCGCGAAGACCGGCTGACCGACGACCACCAGCTTCTGTCGGCGCAATACCCCGTGCTGCGCCTGCGCGACGGCACGATCATCCGCGAGGACGTGCCCGCCCTTTCATCCCTGAACATGCGCCTGCGGGACGACTTCGTGGACGACACCGCCGCCGGCATCGCCCGCTGGAACCGCGTGCTGGAACGCACCAAGTTCCCCTTCCGTGTCACCCTGCCCCACGTCGCCTTCAACCGCCGCATCGGTGAATTCACCGCCATCCACGCCGATCCCGCCGGCAACATCATGACGCCAGAACAATGGGCGGCCCGCCGCGATGAATTCCTGCCCACGACCGAAGACAACCTCTTCATCGCCAGCCTGATGAAGCCCAGCCTGGAGAAGGGCGCCTATGCCGGCTGGATCGCCCCGCCACGCATCGGGATCGACAACATGCCCGGCGATTTCGAATACGTCCGGATCGAGGACTGACAGCCCATGAGCCCTCCGCGCATAGCCCTGCTGGGCTTCTCGATCGAATGCAACCGCTTCGCCCCCGTCGCGACCGAGGCCCATTTCGCCGAACGCACCCTCATCACCGGCGACGCCATGGTCACCGAAGCACGCTCCCCCGCCCCCCGGATGCTCGGCGAGATGCCTGGGTTCATTGCCGACATGGACGCGGCGGGTCCATGGAATCCCGTGCCCTCGACGCTCGCCATGGCTGAACCGAACGGCCCGGTGGAGCAACCCTTCTTCGACCGCCTCATGGCGCAATGGGAAGCCGACCTGCGTGCCGCAGGCCGTCTGGACGCCGTGTATTGCGTCCTGCATGGCGCCGGCCTGACAACCGGGGACCACGACCCCGAGGGCACCATGCTCGCCATGGTCCGACGCATCGTCGGCCCCAGCGTTCCGATCGTCGCGAGCTACGACCTCCATGCCAACGTCTCAGACGCCAACGTCGATCTTGTCGATGCCTATGTCGGCTACCGTACCAACCCCCATCTCGACATGCGCGAACGCGGCGAGGAATCCGCCCAGATCATCCGCCAACTGATCGGCGGGACAAAGACTTTCCTGACCCGCATCCGCCTGCCGATCGTGCCCCCCACCGTCACCATGCTGACCGGACCCGACGCGCCAAATCGTCCCTATGGTGAGCTGATCGATCTGGGTCAGCAGCGGATGCGCGAAGCTCCCTACGCCGGACGCATCCTGAACGTCTCCGTACTCGGCGGCTTCGCCTTCGCCGATACGCCATTCAACGGCCTGACGATTGTCGTGACAGCGACCGTCCCCGAAGCCTCCCGCGCCCTCGCGCAGGAAATAGCCGACGCCGGCTGGGCGCGCCGCGGACAGTTCAACCCCAGGCTCACGTCCCTCGACGACGCCGTCGCCCATGCCAAGGCGACCGAGGACCCGTCCCGCCACGCCCTCGCCTTCGCCGATGTCGCCGACAATCCCGGCGGCGGCGGGCGCGGCAACACGATGTGGATCCTGGAAGCCTTCGTCCGGGCCGATATCCGCGACGCGCTGGTGGGTGTGATCCACGACCCCGCCCTGGCAGCCGAGGCCAACCGCCTGGGTGTCGGCGCCACTTTCACGGCCCGGTTCAATCGAAATCTGGTCGACGAATTCTCCAAACCCTTCAGCACAGAGGCCACTGTCATCGGGCTCCTGAACCAGCCGATCCAGGGCCGGCGCGGTATCTACGCACGCAACACGCTGGATACCGGACCCTCCGCCGCCCTCCGCATTGGCGGCATCACGGTTGTGATCATTTCCAACCGCTTCCAATGCGCCGATCCGATCTTCTTCGAGGCATTTGGACTCGATATCGCCGCAGCCCGGGTTGTCGTCGTCAAGTCCCGAGGCCATTTCCGCGGTGGATACGACGAATTCTTCCGCCATCAGGACGTGGTGGAAGTCGACGCACCCGGCCTGACAAGTCCCATCCTGTCGCGCTTTCCCTGGCAACATATGCCGCGCCCGGTCATCCCGATCGACGACGTGGCCAGTTGGACACCCCCCGCATGAAACTCGCCGATCTGCCAACGCCCTGCCTCGTGCTCGACCGTACCATCCTGGAACGCAACCTGATCGTGATGGCGAACGCGCTTTCGCGCCTGGGCGTGCCACTGCGGCCGCACATGAAGACCGCCAAGTCGATCGACGTGGCCCGCATGGCGATCGAGGGCCAGCCTGGCGGCATCACCGTGTCCACCCTTGCGGAGGCGGAATACTTCGCTGGCCACGGCATCACGGATGTCCTCTACGCGGTCGGAATCACACCGCAGAAACTCGACCAGATCGCCAAGCTGAACGCCGGCGGCGCCGACATCATCATCATCACCGATGACCCCGACACGGCCAGCGCCATCGCCGCCTACCCGGTCCGCTTCCGCACCCTCATCGAAGTCGACTCGGGCGAAGAACGCGGCGGCGTCACCCCCGACGATCCGCGCCTGCTCGATCTAGGCACGCGCCTCGGCGACCGTCTCGTAGGCGTGATGACCCATGCCGGCCATTCCTACGCCGGCCGTTCCGTGCGCGACATGGAACGCTTTGCGGAGATCGAACGCGCCGCGATCACGACCGCCGCCAACCGGCTGCGCGAGGCGGGGCACACCGTCACCATCGTCTCCGCTGGCAGTTCCCCCACCGCCCGCCACGCGCAGAACCTCGCCGGGATCACGGAAATGCGCGCCGGCGTCTACATGTTCGGCGATCTGTTCCAGGCGGAAATCGAAACCCATGGGCTAGACGCGATCGCCGTCACTGTCCTGACAAGTGTCATCGGCCGACGCCCAGGCCGCGTGCTGGTCGATGCCGGCGGAATGGCGCTGTCCAAGGACCGCAGCACGGAAAGCACGCCGCATGACTATGGATTTGGCCTGGCTCTGGATGTCCGAGGCCGCCGCGGCTACGGCAACGCGATCGTCCGGCGCGCCTATCAGGAACACGGCGTGATAGAAATCGACCCGGCCCAGCCCATCGACCTCCCGGTCGGCGGCAAGTTGCGGATCGCGCCAAACCACACCTGCATGACGGCCGCGGCGCATGATCGGTACTTCGTGGTCGACGGCGACGATGAGGTCGTCGCCGTCTGGCCAAGGCTCAACGGCTGGTAAAAAAATCAGTAGCTGCGCGGCATGCCCAGCACGTGCTCCGCAACGTATGACAGGATCAGGTTGGTGCTGATCGGCGCCACCTGATACAGCCGCGTCTCGCGATACTTGCGTTCGATATCATATTCCTCGGCGAAGCCGAACCCGCCATGGGTCTGAATGCAGGCCTCGGCCGCCGCCCAGGCGGCATCCGCGGCAAGCATCTTGCCCATGTTCGCTTCCTCGCCCGGAGTCTGCCCGGCCTCGAACTTCGCAAGCCCCGCCTGCACCATCAGTTCAGCCGCCCGCATCTGCGCATAGGCCCTGGCGATCGGAAACTGGATGCCCTGATTCTGCCCGATCGGCCGGCCGAACACCACGCGTTCCCGCGCGTAATCCGACGCCTTCTTGATGAACCAGCGCGCATCGCCAATGCACTCCGCCGCGATCAGCAACCGTTCCGCGTTCATGCCGTCCAGGATATAGCGGAACCCGCGGCCTTCCTTGCCGATCAGGTTCTTCGCCGGCACGATCATGTTGTCGAAGAAAATCTGCGTGGAGTTGTGGTTCATCATCGTGCGGATGGGCGTGATCGTCATGCCCTTGCCCAAGGACTCCCGCATATCCACAACGAAGGTTGAAAGCCCATCCGTCCGCTTCTCAACCTTATCCTTCGCCGTCGTTCTCGCCAGCAACAACATCAAATCCGAGTGTTCCGCTCGGCTTGTCCATACCTTCTGTCCGTTCACAACGTAATGATCACCTTCATTACGCGCGAACGTGCGGAGAGAGGTGGTGTCCGTGCCGCTCGTGGGTTCGGTCACGCCGAACGCCTGCAACCGCAGCGCACCCGTCGCGATGCCAGGCAGGTAGGCGAGCTTCTGCTCCTCCGTCCCATGCCGAAGGATCGTGCCCATGATGTACATCTGGGCGTGGCAGGCGGCCGCGTTGCAGCCCTCGGCATGGATGGTTTCCAGGATCGCCGCGGCGGCGGACAGCGGCAGGCCGGCGCCACCATATTCCTCGGGGATCAGGGCACCGAGATAGCCGCCCTCGGTCAAGGCGCGGACGAACTCGGTCGGATACGCGCGCTCCTGGTCCAGCTTCCGCCAGTACTCACCCGGGAACCGGGCGCACAGCTTGGCGACTTCCAGGCGGATTTCGGTATGGGGATCGACAAGCTGGGGCTGGTCCATGGGGCTCTCCGGCAGCGGGTATGGTGGCGGCGGGTCTACCGGTTGACGTGAAGCGAGGCAAGCGGGTCACTCGCACCGCTCACCGCCATGGCTACTTTCGGACGATTGACCGCCCAGCCCCTATGCAGATGGCATGATAGAGACGGATGTTGCCCCGATCATTATCCTTGTAGCGCTCCACAAGCTGGGCATATGGCACCATCGCCGGATGCCGCCCGTCTCTCTCATCCCGATCCTTATTGTATCGCCAACCGCTGCTGACCCTTTGGTTCACCCAACCATTATGCTCGACCTCCGACAAATATTCTATGATTGGAGCGATATGTTCCTCATACTGATTGGCCAACAACCCCGCAGGGGCATTCCCTTCGCTGAGTTTCAAGCCTGCCATCTCAACCATCCCCTCATTTCACCTGAGCGAATAACCCGCTGAATTCTCCTGCCCTATCAAGAGCCTGAGCGAATGCTGCGATAAGCGGGCCGAGGCGATGTTCTGGCATGGTGGGGATCAGTTCGTACAGCATGCAGCCCTGACGGAA
>CAMCDA010000210.1 GCA_945873195.1 Asaia bogorensis | reverse complement strand
ACCAGAACCTCCGTCGCCAAATCCCCCACCACTCGGCCATCCGCGAACGAAGCCCCGACCAGGGACCCCAAACTCCCCCGAACCACCGCATCAGACCACCCGCAAGCAGCCGCAATTTCCTCCACCGCCAGCGTGATATCCACATTCGGCCGCACCCGCGCCATCACGGCTGACGCCCCCGCGACCGCCTCGCCCTTCACGCCAAACAGCGTGAAATTCGTCTCCGCATCAAACCCCGTCTCCACGCGCACATCCGGAAACCCCCAGGCGGACACTGAACCCGATCCCACCACCACACTCTCCCGAGGCAGAATATGCCCCCCACGGCGGGAGCCATCAGGCTCCACCCAAACAGCGTGGCAATGCAGGAACGGCGCCCCCTCGGCCCAACCAAACGTCAGGTTCGCCCGCTCCAACCGCGTCACCCCAACCGGCGCACGCGGCGCGGTGAAATACGCGACGTGGGACGCATCATCCGGCGGCCCCGGCATCACGTAACGGAACGGGTCCAAAGCCCCGCCCTCAATCACCACCGTCCCACCCTGGAAGCCCGCGGCGACCAACGGCCCCGTCACAGCCTCATGCAACGTCACGCCGGTGCGCAGAGGAAACGACAAAGTCTCCACCACACCACCCGCCATCTCGACCCGAGGAAACCCCAAAGGCCCCGGCTGCACCAAAGTCCGCATCATCGTCCCACCGCGTAACCCTGCATGCCGCGCGGATTCGCGCCGGCGAACATCTGCCCATCGTTTTCAAGCCGAGCGCCGGAGAGACGACCTTCTGACCAGTCGTCACCACGGTCGGCGAGGTGCCCGCGCGCGCGCATGTCGGCCAGAACGGCATCGGAATAACGCCCCTCCAGCACCAGGCGACCGGGGCGGGCAACACGCGGCCAGAAGCTCGACGGCCAATGTTCCGAATGAAACGACGGCGCGTCGATCGCCTGCTGGATGCCCATCCGGTGATGCACCATCCGCAGGAACATGATGACGGACCATTGGTCCTGCTGCTCGCCCCCCGGCGTCCCAAACGCCATCCAACCCTTCCCCCCACGCAACGCCATGCTCGGCGACAACGTGGTCCGAGGCCGCTTGTTCGGCGCCAGGCTGTTCGGCAACCCAGGCCGCAGCCAGAACATCTGCCCGCGGCTACCCAGTGGAAACCCAAGCTCGGGGATCACGGGCGACGATTGCAGCCACCCCGCGGATGGCGTCGCCGACACCATGTTTCCGTGCCGATCAATAACATCCAGATGGCAGGTATCACCGCTGGAGGCACCCAGCCGCGACACCGTCGGCTCTCCACTGCCGGACACATCCCCCGCCAGCAACGCCGCCCGAGACGCCGCGTTGTGATCGACGGTGTTCGTGAAATTCGGCACCGTGCCAGGTCGCAGCGCCATCGAAGCCTCCCGCCCGATCAGCGCGCGCCGGTCGGCCACGTAACCATCCGACAGCAGCACATCCATCGGGACCGAAACGTGATCGGGGTCGCCATAGAAAGCCTCCCGATCCGCGAAGGCTAGTTTCATCGCCTCGGTCACGACATGCACGAAGTCGCCGCCCACCGGGTCCATCGCGCCGATGTCGAACCCTTTCAGGATCGAGAGCATCTGCGGGAACACCGGCCCCTGGCTCCACGGACCGCATTTCAGGATGGTATATTCGCCGTAGTCATACGCGAGAGGCTTTTCCACCGGCGCCGACCAGCGCGCCATGTCATCGCCCGTCAGCAACCCGCGATGACGCCGGCCGGAGACATCGAGGATTTCATTGCCGCGAAAGAACCGATCCACCGCCTCGGCCACGAAACCGCTGTACCAGGCACGCCGAGCGGCATCAATGCGGGCTTCGCGGGTAGCGCCGACGGACTCACGCAGCACGCGGTCCCAGGTATCCGCCAGGGCGGGCCGTTTCAGCAACGATCCGGGCGCGGGGACATTGCCGCCGGGCAGGAAGACGGCGGCGGAGGTCTTCCACTCCCGCTCAAACATCGGCTTCATCGTCTGGATCTGCGCGCTGATCCGGCCCACGACGTGGCAGCCGTTGCGCGCGTAACCAATCGCGAAGGCCATCACGTCGGCGAGTTCCCACGTGCCCCAGTCGCGCAGCATCCGCGCCCAGGCATCGAAGGCACCGGGCACCACAGCGGGCAGCAGCCCGGTGCCGGGGATCAGGTCCAGGCCGAGGGCGGCAAAGGCCTCCAACGTCGCGGCCTGGGGGGACGGGCCCTGGCCGCAGATCACATGCTGCGTGCCGGCGCGGGCGTCATGAATGATGATCGGCGCGTCGCCGCCGGGTCCGTTCAGATGCGGTTCGGCGACCTGCAGCACAAACCCGCCGGCCACGGCCGCGTCGAAGGCATTGCCGCCGCGTTCAAGCACGGCCATCGCGGTCTGGCTCGCGAGCCAATGCGTGCTGGCGGCGACGCCGAAGGTGCCGGCGATTTCCGGTCTGGTGGTGAACATCGCGTGGACTCCCGATTTCCGGGCGGCACGCTAGCGCATCTCCGGCGGGGACGGAATCAGGCGTTCTGTCACGATCCTGTCGTTTTGTGCGATGGACGACCCCCGCTATTCTGGGGGATGGAGGATTCTGATGCTCATACTGGTGGTGGGGCCGAGCGGCGCCGGGAAGGACACGCTTTTGGGGGCGGCGCGGGAGGCTTTGGCGGGCGACCCAGGCTTCCGCTTTGTCCGCCGCGTCATCACCCGACCGGCCGATGCGGGGCATGAGGACCATGAACCGGCCTCGGACGCCGATTTCGCCACGCGGTCCTTTGCGCTGCGCTGGTCCGCGCATGGGCTGTCGTATGGCATTCCGCTGGACATCGAAACGGACCTGGCGCGGGGGGTCTCGGTCGTTGCGAATGTGTCGCGCGGGGTGATCGCCGAGGCGGCCGCGCGCTACCCCACCCGCGTTATCCTGGTCACCGCGCCGCCGGAGGTGCTGGCCGCCCGCCTGTCCGCCCGGGGCCGCGAAACCGCCGCTGATGTCGCTGCGCGGTTGGCCCGTGATGTGGCTCTGCCCGAGGGCGTTCCCGTAACGACCGTGATGAACGACTCCACACCAGAAACCGGTGCCGCCCGGTTCATGGCCGCGCTGCGGGGATAGCCTCTACGCCTCCCCCACCGGCTGGGGCACGCCCAGCAGGTGCCGCCCATACGGCACCATCGCCAGTTGCCGATGCACCACGGAATGCGTGGCAATCGTCAACACGTCCCGCAACAGAGGCTGCAACGGGTCCTTGTCGTAGACGATGCGGGCGCCACAGACCTCCACCAGCTTCTGCACCCCGGCGCGGAGTTGGTCCGTCGCGTGGGCGATGTCGCGGCGGTTGCGCATCACGTCGAGCGGCGTGATCGCCTCCCCGGCCTCCACCCGCGCCACGCTTTCCGCCCGCCGCGTCCGCATCACCAGCGTCGCCAGGTCGATCATCGCCGACGCCTCGCCCAGCGCCATCTGCACCACCTCGGACGCCGCCAGGTCGTGCACCCCGCGGGACAGGCGGAATTTCAGCATCTCGGGCACCACCTCCAGCGCCCGCCTGGCCAGGGAGAACCCGACGACCGGCAGGGAGAACGGCACCAGATACCCCCGAGGCGCGCGCAGCAGCGGATAATCCGGATGCACGCGGCTGCCGGGCGTCGTCCCCTCCATCAAGTCCTTCAGCAGCACCGTCCGATGCGCCGGCACGAACGCATCCCGGATCACCAGCGTCCGGCTGGCCGTGCCGCGCAGGCCCAGGACGTGCCAGTCATCCTCGATCTCGATCTCGCTCATGGGCACGAGCATGTAACGAGTCGGCCGGTTCCCCGCCGCGTCCTCGGCCCGCGCCCCGATGATCGCCCATTGCGCGTGCAGACACCCCGACGAAAACCCGAACCGCCCCGACAACCGCCACCCGCCATCGGCCCGCGTCGCCGTCTCCCGCGGGGCAAGCGACGAAGACGCGAGCGCCGCGGGATCGTCGCCCCAGACCTCGATCTGTGCCTGCTCGGGCATGCAGGCGATGATCCATTGATGCTCCCCCAACACCGTGTAGACCCAGGCGGAGGCGCCGCAGCCCTCGGCCAGCGCTTCCCCGATGCCGGAGAACACGTCAAACCCCATCTGCAACCCGCCGAACCGCCGGGGCTGCAATGCGCGATACAGGCCGAGGCGGTGATACGCCGCCACCGTCTCGGCCGGCACCGCGCGCTCGGCGTCGGATCGGGCGGCGCGGTCGCGCAAGGCGGGCACCAGCGCGCGGGCCTGGGCGATCAACAAGGCGGCCTCGGTCATGGGATTGTCTCAGGCGGCCCAGGAGGAGCGGGCCTGGATGCCCCAGCGTCCGTCCTGTCGGGTGACGATATACAGGGATCGGTAGCTGCCGATCGCGCTGCCATCGGCGCGGTAGCGGGTTAACTGGACGCGGAAATGGACCTTGTCGGGGCCGGCGTCGATCGGTTCGACATAGTCCCAGGCGGTGCGCGCCCAGCCCTGCGCCTGGCCGGTGCGGCCCCAGACGGCGCTGCGGAAATCGGCGGGAGTCGCCATGACCGTGACCTGGCCGCTGTGCAGGCGGACATGGGGGAAGTGGAACCAGGTGGTCCGCAGCGCCTCGGCGTCCTCGGCGTTGAAGGCGGTCATGAAGCCATCCATGACGGCGCGGGCTTCGGCGATCGCAATGTCGGTCTGGGTCATGACGGCGGGTCCGGGTGGTGGGTGCGGGAGATTACGCCGGGGCTGGGGGCTGGGCCAGGGGTTGGGGCGCGGTGGGGCGGGGGGACGGTGCGGCGGGCCGAGAGTGGGGGGCCGCCGGCGCGGCGGAGGGCGGTGCGGTGGAACCCAGGGGGGACGATGGGGACGGCGGCACGGCCGCCCCCCCCGGCCGCCCCTCCTCGTCATCCCCGCGCTTGGCGCGGGGACCAATCGGGGCAGGGTGCTGGGGATGGTCCCCGGCACAAGGCCGGGGATGACGAGGTGGGGCGGCCGGGGATGACGGAGTGGGGGGCGGCGTCACGCCAACCCGGCCTCCCGGTGCATCGCCTGCTGTTCCGCCGCGATGAACGCCTCGTCCCGGCCCATGGCGCGCAGCAGGTGGGCGTGGTTGGCCAGCGCCGCGTCGCGATGCGGGTGCGGATGCCCGGTCGCGCGCTGGAACTTCAGGAAGATCACGACCATCCGCCGCATCAACGGTTCCGCCTCCGCCAGCCGGTTCGTGGCTTGCAGCAACCCGACGAGGTTGTTGAGGTCGATCGCCACGTCCGGATGCTCGGCGCCGTAGCTTGCCTCGTCGATGGCGAGAGCGCGACGCATCAGCGGTTCTGCCTCCTCCAGCCGGTGCGTGTCGTGCAGCAACCGGGCGAGATTGTTGAGGTGGCGCGACACGTTCGGATGTTCGGCGCCGTAGCTTGCCTCGTCGATGGCGTGAGCGCGGCGCATCAACGGTTCCGCCTCCCCCAGCCGGTTCGTGGCTTTCAGCAACTGGGCGAGGTTGTTGAGGCCGGCCGCCACGCGCGGATGCTCGGCGCCGTAGCTTGTCTCGTTGATGGCGAGAGCGCGGCGCATCAACGGTTCCGCCTCCCCCAGCCGGTTCGTGGCTTGCAGCAACCCGGCGAGGTTGTTGAGGCGGATCGCCACGTTTGGATGCTCGGCGCCGTAGCTTGCCTCGTCGATGGCGAGCGCGCGGCGCATCAACGGTTCCGCCTCCCCCCGCCGGTTCGTGGCTTGCAGAGTATCAGCTAAATTGTTGAGTCCGGTTGCCACGCTCGGATGGTCGGGACCGTAGCTGGCTTCGTCGATCAGCAGGGCACGACGATACATCGGCTCAGCATCCGTCGGCCCGTACAGTTCCTCGATCACAACGGCGAGGTTGTTGAGGCGGATCGCCACGTCCGGATGCTCGGCGCCGTAGCTTGCCTCGTCGATGGCGAGAGCGCGGCGCATCAACGGTTCCGCCTCCCCCAGCCGGTTCGTGGCTTGCAGCAACAAAGCGAGGTTGTTGAGCCAGATCGCCACGTTCGGATGCGCGGTGCCGTAACTTGCCTCGCCGAGGTCGAGCGCGCGGCGTATCAACGGTTCCGCCTGGGCATATAGCGCCTGCGCACTGAACAGAGTCCCCAGCGCAACCATCAGGCGCAGGGTGGGATCGACTATTCCGATCCGGTCCGCCGCCCAAACCAACACATCCGCATGCGGGGCCAGGAGATTCAGCGTGGGCCAGGTCCGCACGTCCTCCGGGTCACCAATGAAGGCAACGTCGATCCAGGTCAGTGCCTCGATCAACCGTGTTCGCGCGGTCGACGGTTCCAAGGACCGTCGGGTCGCATCCTGAACCAGACGATGGACGGCGAAACACCCGTCCGGCGCATCCCATGTGGCAAGGCCATGGTCCACCAGGTTCCCCAGCGCATCTCGTCCCGCGTCATCCAACAGTGTCATCGGCACCGGGTCCGGTGCGAGAAACGCTAGACGTTCCAGCAGCACTCGCGGGCCGTCCGCAAGCTGCGTCACCGCGTCCTGCAGCGCGGCATCGTGCGGGGCGTGATAGGTTGCGATCTCCGGGCTGTTCCAGCCGGTGATCGCCGCGCGGTCGGCTTCCCACTCGCGGCGATAGTCCGCGAACGAACACGCCCGATCGCGGATCGTTACACTAGCAAACTCCAACGCCAACGGCACCCCACCCAACGCCGTTGCCAGAGCCCGAGCGTCGTCCGCATCGGTCGGTGTATCGGCGCGGGCATTGGCGGTCCGCGCCAGCAGGAATGCCACGGCATCCGACGGTTGCAGCGGGTCCAGTATGATGGAGTCGGTGCCTGGCGAAAAACCGTGACGCCGGCTGGTCAGGATGACGTGACCGCCCCGCAACTGGCCGAGCAGCATGTCGGCCGCATGGGCGGCGGCTTCGGTATCGACATTGTCCAGGATCAGCAACCAGCCCGGGTGTTGCCGTAGCCAATCCACAACGCTGTTGCGCTTGACCGACTGTTCCGCATGCGCCACCCAGGCAAGGCCAAGCGCCGCCGCTTGCGACGCGATCGCGGTGTCCAGACGGTCGGGCGTTTCCGCGTCCAGAAACAGCACGGCAGTATAAAGATCTTGATAGGCCCAAGCATATTCAACGGCGGCGCGGGTTTTTCCGACCCCGCCAACGCCCTCGATCACCTGCGCCGTAATGGGCGCATTGCCCGCCCGGCGCACGGCGTCGTGAATTCTGGCCAGAATGTTTCGCCGGCCAATGAACAGTGGCCCCAAAGATGGGTATGGCAGAGAAACGACACGATCGGGCGGCGACCACGTCATCGGATCGGTGCTTCCGCCGCCCAGCGATCAGTCGTCGACTGAAGGCCCATCACTGGAAATCGGGATCGGTTGCCCAAAAGCCCGGCGCTACGATCCCTTGCCGCTGAAATCGAGGCGCCGACAGGACGTGAGCCACCAGTTCCCGCCAACGTGCCTGGGTCCTCGGATACAATGATTTCAGCGCCAGCCATTGCGTCCGGAACGCTGCCGCAGACGGATGCTGTGCGTCGGCCCAATAGGCGAGTCCGGTCAGCCAGGGCATTTCGGCCCCCGGTTCAGTGTCCGGCAGCCGCCGCAGGCCGATCAGGCCGATGCCAAGATAGTGATCGGGCAGTTTGCCGCCGGCGTTCTCGCAGATCCACAGCCAGTGCGGCGCCAGGCTGAACGGGTCGACGCCGGACGCCGCGTCGCACAACAAAGGCTGCGTCAGAGCCAGCATCCGCCAATATCCCGCGCGGGCGTCACGTGACGGGGCCAGCACCAGATCAGCGGTCCAGACATTCCATGCGGCAAAACCTCGCCGCAGTTCAAGAGCTGCGTCCCTGACATCCAGGAGCGCAACGATCTCAAACACCTCCCGCACTTCCCGGATCCAACGCTGCCGCTGTGGGTAGGCCTCTGGCGGGGTTTCCTGCTGACGCTTGTTGAGCCATTCCATAATCGCCCAACCAAGTGACAGCCGGGCGGGATCGGCGGCGGCGAGGCGTCCGAACAGGATGTGCGCGGCTTCCGGTGCGTCAAGCCGGTCATAGGGTGCGATGGGGGCCTGGCCCGCGACCAATTCGGCAAATCCGGCTTCCGGCGCCTGCTCGAAAATCCGCAGCCAGGGGTGTCGCGACGGATCGACGGGCGGCGGCGGAAACAGGGGCAACCGTGGCGGGAGCGTCGCGAAACTCGCGAAGGCCACCGCGTGGCTTTGAATCCTGATGGCGCGCTGGTGCATCTAGGGCATTTCCTCCCCAAAGTCCGGGCGCTTCGCCGCCAGACGCAGGGCCGCCAGATGCTGGTTCCGCAGAACCCGCATGTCGACTGGGGCCACCGCCCGACTGATGGCTCCGAACTTCGCAATATGGTCGCGCCGGTAGGTCATTTTAACGTGCAATATCTCCGCCATAAGCCCATGCGCGCTGGGTGGCAGCGGCATCGTCCGACCATAGGGCAGTCCGGGGGGCGAGGGAAAGAACCAAGGCCATGGGCCACCGTCCAGAACGGTCGGGCTGACTATGGCATGATCAAGCCCGAGCCTGCCGGCCGCGAGCAGCACGTCGGCGACGGCGTACTCCATCAGGATCACCGGGATCGGGTCCGGGCTGGGGTTGTAGTGGGCGAGGCCAAACCTATCCCGCATCTGATCGGCCCAGTCGGAATACAGCAGATGGCTGCGAACCTCATCCTTCCAGGCAGCGAACGCGGGGCGTCCGTCCCGGTCCAGGTTCCACTGGTTCAGGAACACGTCAAGAACGTGTGTGTTGCCGGCCGTGTGGGCGTCGCGTATGATATCAAAGGTCATGCCAATGCTGGACAATATGGTCGGTCTGATGGTTTCCAACCGTACGATACGTTGGGTTGTGTCCAGCAAACCGGGGACAAGCCGGGCTGGGGCCAGTGCGGTCTGGAACGTGTCCGGCTGATCCGATTTGACGTATTCTTTCCAATAGGCCTCCTGGCGGTCGGCCAATGGCACGGGTGAGGAGGAGGGGCGAATGATGGCCTCGAAATGCGCCGAACGCTCGACGCTGACCCGTTCCTCGAACCATATGTTGTCTGCCATCGCGCGCTGATCAAGGGTGGAGCCGAGCCGCCATCCCTGAAGCTCGGACTGCAAATCCGGGTCAACGAACCGCATTGATGCCTTCATCGAAGCCTGCGGTTATTAGCCCATCCTATTCATCGCTCCATCGCGTGATCGATGGCCTGACCTGCGGACGCGGTATCGCGGTGCGCAATTCCATCGCTCATGCGGATCGTATCTGTTGGGCGTAAGGGTTGACGGGATCGGACTGGTTTTGAGGCACATCGCCC
>CAMCDA010000209.1 GCA_945873195.1 Asaia bogorensis | reverse complement strand
CCACCGCCCGGAAACAAGGTTGGAATCTTCTCACGGCCCTCTCGACCACGCCGGCTTCACTCATCCTCGCTTTATCCGGATAACGCTGGCCCCGCCGTACCTCCACGAGCGCCTTTCTTGCTCACGGTGGGGGGCTTGGGAGTTACGGTTTTTCTGGCCTTTCCGGGTTGTTATCGGCATAGGAGACCGCAGCCGGGCGCCCCCGCCCGCCCCCGTAACGCGCCTGGAGTATCCATGCCCAACCCCCCCGCGCTGATCCGGGCCCTGCCGTTTGCCCTGGCAACGCTGGTCTGCCTGTCCGCGCCCGCCGCGCTGGCCCAGCTTGAACCAAAGCTGACCCTGCCAAAATCGACGCTGGGGCAACCCGGGGGTCAACCGGGCGCGGGGAACGCGCCGGCCAACCCGGAGGCCAATCCGGTCATCGCGAGCGTCGATGGATATCCGATCTACCTCCAGGACCTGAACGTCGCGATGCAGACCCTGCCGGAAGCGCTGCGGGCGATGCCGTTCGAGACGCTGTATCCCGTGTTGGTGGACCGCCTGGTTGATCATCAGGCGCTGGTCATCATGGCCAAGCGGGCCGGGCTGGAGGACACGCCGCGCATCAAGCTGGAGATCAAGCGGGCGAACGAGCGCATCCTGGAAGCGGCCTACCTGGACCTCGAATCCCGTCCGAAGGTGACGGACCAGGCGGTGCGGGATGCCTATCAGCGCCAGTTCGCCAACCGCCCCGCGACCGAGGAGGTGCGCGCCCGCCATATCCTGGTGTCCACCGAGGCCGAGGCCCGCAAGATCATCGAGGAACTGCGCCAGGGCGCTGATTTCGCCACCGTGGCGCGCACCGTCAGCAAGGACCCGGATGGGAAGAATGGCGGCGACCTGGGCTTCTTCCGCCGGGAGCAGGTGTGGCCGGCATTCGGCGACCTCGCGTTCTCCCTGCCGCCCGGACAGATCGCCAACACGCCGATCCGCAACGAATTCGGCTGGCACGTCGTGAAGGTCGAGGAAAAGCGGCAGGTCGCCTCACCCGGGTTCTCCGATATCGAGGCGGCGTTGCGGCAGGAACTGCTGGCCCAGGCGGTGCGGCAGACGATCGATCAGGCGCGATCGTCGGTGATCATCCGGCGGTTCAACCTGGACGGGTCGGAGCTGGAAACGGGTCCGCGGTTTCGGTCGACGCTCAGCCCCGACGGCACGACGCGGTAAGGCGCGCGCCCGGATTGTTCCTGTGGCGGGCCGTCTTGTGAGGCGGGGTCGCTTCGTCCATCATCCCATTGTTCCAGTGATCGGAGTATCCATGTCACGTTTCGCGGCTCTGTCCGTCGGGGGGCTGGCCCGCCTGCTCGTCTTGTCCGTCGCGCTGCTGCCCACGGCGGCGGGCGCCCAAGGTGCCGCCACCCCGGCGCCCGCCCCGGCCCCGGCCGCATCGGACCCGGTGGTGGCCAAGGTGGACGGCCAGCCGATCCGCATGAGCGAGGTGGCCGCGGTCGCGCAGACCCTGCCCGAGCAGGCTCGCGCCTTGCCGCCGCAGACCCTGTTCCCGATGCTGCTGGACCAGATCATCGATGCCCGCGCGCTGGCCGCCGAGGCGCGCCGCAAGGGCTTGGACAAGGACCCCGAGATCCAGAGGCAGATCGAGGCCGCCGCCCAGCGCGCGCTGGAAACGGCCATCCTGCAGAAGGAAATCGGCCCGACCGTGACCGAGGCGGCGTTGCGCGCCCGCTATGACCGCGACATCGCCGGCAAGCCGGGGGTGGAGGAAGTCCACGCGCGCCACATCCTCGTGGACGATGAGGCGACCGCGAAGGCGATCATCATCGAACTTGGCAAGGGCGGTGACTTTGCCGCGTTGTCCACCAAGCACAGCAAGGACCCGGGCGCGTCCAAATCCGGCGGCGACCTCGGGTTCTTCAAAAAGGACGACATGGTGCCGGAATTCGCCATCGCGGCCTTCGCGATGAAGGACGGCCAGGTGTCGGCCGTTCCGGTGAAAACCCAGTTCGGCTGGCACGTGATCCAGGTGATCGAGCGCCGCCGCGCCGCGCCGGAAAGTTTCGAGCAGGCGCGGGAGGAATTGCGCCAGCAGGTGATCCAGGACGGCGTGCGCGTGGCCGTGGCGCGCGCGCGGGCCATTGTGCCGGTCGAGAAGTTCAACCTGGACGGCTCCGTGCCGCGCGCGACCGACAGCGCCGAACCGCCGCCCGCCGCCCGTTAATCCCGTTTCGATAAAAAGACGCCGAGGACGCGAACCATGACCATAGCCGTCTCGCCACTTGCCGTTTCGCTGCCCGAGCTGCCGCCGCTGGCGGGTGTCCGCCTGAGCGCCGCGGAAGCGGGCATCCGCTACAAGGGTCGCACCGATGTCGTGATGATGGAGGTGCCGAATGGCAGCACCGTCGCCGGCGTCTTCACCTCCAACAAATGCCCCGGTGCGCCGGTGGACTGGTGCCGAGCGTCCCTGAAGGGGGGGAAGGCGCGGATGGTGGTGGTGAATGCGGGGAACGCGAATGTGTTCACCGGCAAGGCGGGGCGGGACGCCTGTGCCGCGACGGCCGCGGCCGCGGCGAAGCTTGCCGGTTGTCCCGCCAAGCAGGTGTTCGTGGCCTCGACCGGCGTGATCGGAGAGGTTCTGCCGCACGAAAAGCTTGTTGAGGCGCTGCCGGGCCTGCAGGCGGGGTTGAGCGAGAACGCCTGGGAAGCCGCGGCGCGCGGCATCATGACCACCGACACGTTCCCCAAGGCCGCCACGCGGGTGGCGATGATCGGGGATACCGAGGTGCGGATTTCCGGCATCGCCAAGGGCAGCGGGATGATCGCGCCGGACATGGCGACGATGCTGTGCTTTATCTTCACGGACGCGAAGATCCCGGCGGGCGCCCTGCAAGGGCTGCTGAAGAAGGGGTGTGACACCAGCTTCAACTGCACGACGGTGGATTCCGATACCTCCACATCCGACACCGTGCTGCTGATCGCGACCGGGCAGGCCAAGCACTCGCGCGTGCCGGCCGAGGGCGGGCGCATGCTGTCCGACTTCGCCGCGAAGCTGAACGACCTGCTGTTGGATTTGGCGTTGCAGGTGACTCGGGATGGTGAGGGCGCGCAGAAGCTGATCCGCATCGACGTGACCGGCGCGACCACCGGGCGTTCGGCCAAGAAGATCGGGATGGCGGTTGCGAACTCGCCCTTGGTGAAGACGGCGATTGCCGGTGAGGACGCGAACTGGGGCCGCATCGTGATGGCCGTGGGCAAGGCGGGCGAGCCGGCGGATCGCGACAAGCTGTCGATCGGCGTCGGCGGGGTGTGGATGGCGAAGGATGGCGGTGTCATCCCGGGCTATGACGAAACCCCGGTCGTCGCGCACATGAAGGGGCGGGAGATCGACATCGCGATCGACCTGGGCCTGGGCCGCGGGAAAGCCACGGTTTGGACCTGTGACCTGACGCATGGGTATATTGATATCAACGGGTCGTATCGGTCCTGAGGCGGGCTTTCGGTCCACCACAGATTGTCATGGGCGGGCTTGACCCGCCCATCGCCGGAGACCCTGGCGGTGCATGTGAACCGCAATGCCTGGATGCGGCGTCCTGGGCGATGGACGGCTCAAGGCCGTCCATGACGGGGCGGTGGGGGCGTGCCTCCGCGTCGCGCGTTGGGGGACGTTTTTTCCCCTACGGCTCCCTGCCTCACCACACCGTGCCCGCATGATCCCACCTCATGCCCGATAGGCATCGCCCGCCCAGCCTCTCGGACGCGCCCCCCTCCGAGACCATCTTTGCCATCGCCTCCGGTGCGCCGCCGGCCGCGATTGCGCTGATGCGGATCAGCGGGGACGCCAGTCGCACGGCGCTCGAGGCACTTTGCGGCACCCTGCCCCCGGCCCGGCGCGCGTCCCTTCGATCCCTGCGTGCCGCGGACGGCGATCTGCTCGACCAGGCGGTTGTCCTGTGGTTGCCCGGTCCTGGGACCTATACGGGGGAAGACTCAGCCGAACTGCACCTGCATGGCGGGCGGGCGGTGATGGACGCGGTCGCCGACGCGCTGGCCGGCCTCGGCCTGCGCCCCGCCGACCCGGGCGAGTTTACCCGACGCGCCTTCCTCAACGGCCGGATGGATCTGGTCGAGGCGGAAGCCGTCCACGACCTGATCACCGCCGAGGCCGAGGCCCAGCGGCGTCAGGCGCTGCGGCAGTTGCAGGGGGAACTCGGCGCCCTCTACCACGGGTGGGCCGATCGGCTGCGGGTGATGCTCGCCCAGCAGGAAGCGCTGATCGACTTCCCGGACGAAGACCTGCCGCACGAGGTCGATGCCGCTTTGACCGCCGACCTGCTGTCCCTGTGCGACGCCATCGCCGCCCACCTGAACGACGGCCATCGCGGGGAAAAGCTGCGGGAGGGGCTGTTCTTCGCCATCACCGGCGCTCCGAATGTCGGGAAATCCTCCCTGATCAACGCCCTGGCGGGGCGGGACGTGGCCATCGTCTCGGCCATCCCGGGCACGACGCGGGACGCGCTGGAAGCTCGGGCCATCCTGGGCGGCGTGCCGGTCACGCTGGTCGATACCGCCGGCCTGCGTGACACCACCGATCCGATCGAGGCCGAGGGCGTTCGTCGCGCCCGCGCCCGTTCGGCCGAGGCTGACCTGGTGTTGAGTTTGGTCGAGGCCGGATCGCGTGCCCCTCCGGACGGACCGCATCTGCTGGTTGCCACCAAGACCGACCTCGATAACCGGGTGCCGGCGGGTGCGATCGGCATCAGCGTCAGGACCGGCCAGGGGATGGACACCCTGCTGGCCCGCCTGTCAGATGCCGCCCGCGCCTTCGCCGAGACCGCTGGCCCGCCGCCGCTGACCCGCGTCCGCCACCGGACGGCGCTGGAGGACGCGCTTAGTCATCTCCTGGCCGCCCGCGACGCCTCCCTCCCGGAGTTACGAGGGGAAGACCTGCGCCTGGCCTTGCGCGCCATCGGGCGGATCACCGGGCATGTCGGGGTGGAGGATATCCTGGACACACTGTTCTCTGCGTTCTGTATCGGGAAGTAGGACCCGTTACGCCGCCAGCCGGACCACCCGCGCATCCTCCCGCGCTGCCACCCGATGGGACGGAAACCGCAGCGTCACCTTCGTCCCCACCCGCGCCGCGGACTCGATCGTCAGTTGCCCGCCATGCGCCTCCATCAGGACCCGCGCCAGTACCAGCCCGAGGCCTATGCCGCGGCTCTCCTTGTCCCCGGGCTCCGGCAGCCGCCGGTTCGCGAGCAGACCCGCGCCCTCATCCTCGATCACCAACGCAAGCCCCGCCGGCCACCGCTCCACCGAAACATCAATCCAGTCATTGTGCCGGGAATGGCGCGCGGCATTGCTCAGGACACGGCCCAGGACATGGGTCGCGGTGCGCCGATCCACCAGCAACGACACCTCCCCTACCCCCGCCCCCACCCGCCAATGCCTCACGCTCGGCCCCAAAGTCGCGCTGACCGAGGCGATGGCATCGTCGATCAAGGGCCGCAACGACATCGTCTCCGGCTCCAACCGCCGCGTCGACGCGGAGGGCACGGCATAGTCCTGCATGTCATCCGTGTGGCCGAGCAACTGCTGCGTCATGGCCAGGATACCGGCGACGTCGGCCGGCGGCTCCTGGTTCGGCTCCACCATGCGTTCGGCGAAGCCCAGCAGCCGCATCGTGTCGGCGCGCAGGTCGGCTACCGACATCCGCAGGACGCGCATCGTCGCGGCCTCGGCCATCACGGCACGATCCCGGTCGGTCTTGGCGCGGGACAGGGCCAGGCCGGCCCGCGTGGTGATCACGGTCATTCCCAGCATCACGGCGACAGACACGGCCGTCGCGGCGATGAGACTCAGTTCAATCGATCCCATGCCGCCACAGTGGCGGGGAAGTACGAAGAAACCGTTAACGGCACCGACGATCGTAGGCGAACCCGGGGAAAAAACGCCGCCGGAACAGAGGGATCAGGCGGCCGGCCGGGTCGCGATGGTGATCCACTCATCCCGCAGCAGGGCGTAGCGGACTTCCTCATCCGGTCCCATGCGGAAGGTTTCGACCGAGAAGCCCACGTCCTTCAGCCGGTCCGCGAAATCCATCCCGTAGTAACGGACATGGTCATGCGCGCTGAAATGCGCCCAGCGGGCATCGGCGCCTGTAATCGCCGGGTTCTCATGCGTTTCATACCGCGTCGGGTTGATCGGCACGGACAGCAGGGCGATTCCGCCGGGCTTGAGCAGGCGAAACAGCTCCCGCATCGCCTGTCGGTCGTCGGGGATGTGTTCCAGCACGTGATGCGCCATGACCACGTCGTAGGAGGCATCGGGCAGAGCGACCTTGGTGATGTCCACCTGATGCGTCACGCCCGCCTGCATCAGATCGGCGGTCTCATACAGAGGGTTCCCGCGCATCTGCCGCATGACAACCTTTTCCGGCGCGAAATGCAGGATACGCTTGCCGGTCAGCCGGTCGCCGCTGCCCTGGGTCACCCACAGATGCAGCAGCCGATGCCGCTCCCGCGAGCCGCAATTCAGGCACCGAGCCGCCCAGCGCGGCGGGTGGCCGACATTGATGAACATGCCGTGATAGCCGCAGATCGGGCATGTGCGCGGCAGGCCGGCGAAGCGGAACTGGCGGCGGTCGGCGAACCAGGCCGCGCCCAGGCGGCGCCACAGGGTGAGGCGGTTCATGCTGGGTTCCGCGCTTTCTCGGCGTCCATGGCCACGCGTCCGATCATCATGAGGGCAAGGTCGTCCTGGGGCGGTTGGAACAACCCGCCGCGGGCGTCGCGGAAATAGCGCTCCAGCGGCAGGGCACGGGTCATGCTGAAACCGCCGGCGACCCGCAACGCGATCTCGGTCACGCCGCACGCGGCGTTGGTGCACATATACTTTACGGCGGCGACGGCGGGCGTGATGGCGGCTCCGGTGATTTTCCCGGCGACGCAGGCCCTTGCGGTTTCGTGCAGGACCGACCGAGCCGCCCGCAACTGCACGTCCATCTGGCCGATCCAGTTCTGGATATGCGGCTGGGTCGCGATCGGCTGGCCGAGGCCGGACGGCACCCGGTTGTTCGCGTAATGGCACGCCGTGTCGCAGGCCGCCTGCCCGATGCCCAAAGCGATGGCGGCCAGGGGCAAGGCCCAGGCGCTGCCTCCCTGCGGGCGGCGGTGCTGGCCGATCGGCAGTGCCTCCACGATCCGATGGGCGGGCACGAAGACGCGTTCGTAGACGACGTCGTAGTTGCCGCAGCCGCGCAGGCCGAGCGCGCCGGACCAGGTGTCGAGGATGGAGAGGCCGGGGGTTCCGCCTTCGACCAGGGCATGCGCCAGTTGGCCGGTGGGATGGTTATCGGTGGGCGGCAGCACGGTCGCGGTGGCCAGGAAGCGCAGGGCTGGGGCGCCGGTCACGAAGATCTTCCGCCCGCTCAGCAGCCAGCCGCCGTCGGTGGCCTCGGCCGTCATCGCCGGCAGGCCGCCGCGGGAGATGCTGCCGAGATCGGCCTCGGTCACGCAGTTGTTGATCGTGCCGCCGTCGCGGGCGAGCGTCTGGCAGATTTCGGCGAGGACAGGCTCGGGCCAGGCCTGGTTGTCCAGCACGCGGCCCATCAGGCTGAGGTTCATGCCGCAGACCAGCGCCGTGGAGGCATCGGCGCGCCCGAGGATTTCCTGCGCGAGAACCATGTCGAACACGTTGGCACCGGCGCCGCCATGGGCGACCGGCAGGGCCAGGCGGAGGTAGCCGGATTCGTGCAGGTCGCGGAAGTTCTCCATCGGAAAGACGGAGGTCAGATCATTGTCGGTGACGCGGGCTTCCAGCACGCGGGCGAGCGCGCTGGCCTGCTCCATGATCTGCTGTTGACGGGGGGTCACGTCATGCAGGCCGGGCATGTGGTCCATTCAGGCGGCATCCCGGGTCTGCGTCTGGTCGATCGGTGGCATCCGTGCCCTATCCGGTCAGGTTCCTGGTGCGTCGATAGAACAACAGGCGGTCGGATGCCAGAAGCGGCTGCCCAGGATTGCGTGGGGCGATCCTCGACGACCTACCCTGGCTGGTTAGGACTGATGGGTGGCGCGGTGCCGATCAGCCTGGAAGACGACCGCTTGCCCCGGTTGACAGGTCATATCGATCAAAGTAGAACGTAATGGAAACGGAACGACGCGTTGTGGAAGCCGCGTCCATCTCCGCCGCATGCGCAAGGGCGCGGCTACGGCTCCCGCTATTGCCCGGACCGTGGGCTGATCCCTGAGAAGAAACCAAAACAACAATGAAATGGGATCAGTAAGATGGATCAGATCGAAGTAAGGGGACAACGCGCCCCAGGTTCAAGCGCTCCGAAGACGCGTCGTGCAGCGCTGGTTGCCGCGACATTGGCCGCTGCCATGTGTCTTGCGACACCTGGTCATGCCGTCACGATCACCTCCACCGCCGGGATTACGACTTCGATGATCGGCGCAACGACGCAGATCGATTTTGACAATTCAAACGGGGGTCTGGTGTCTTCCGTAACCGGCTCGTACGCTATCAACTACGGCTCCGACCCTGGCGGCGGCGGCAACTTCGCGAGCATCGGCGACTTCAACCCGGGCCCCGTCGTCATCACCTTCACCTCGCTGCTGGATTATTTCGGCCTACTGTGGGGCAGCCCGGGCGTCTCAAATGAGGTGCGGCTCTTCAATGGGGCCACGCTGGTTTCCGGCCCACAAGATGGCGGCGGCGGCTTTGCGCAACCCTTTGTCAATTTCTTCGCTACCGGGCCGGGAGAGTATTTCGACACTGTCGTTCTGTCGGTGTCCGGTGCCTGCTGCTTCGAGGTCGACAATTTAGCGGCGCGCGCTGTTCCCGAGCCCGCTTCACTGCTTCTGCTTGGAGGCGCCCTGGGACTGGTCGGTTGGGCCCGCCGCAAGGCATAGGCGACGCCATGCCTGAGTGAATCCTGGTTGCGACACCTTCCAGGATTTGTCCCAGCAGACCAAACCGCCGATTCCGGCTCGGCGCGTTCTTCGGCTCGAAGCCGGTCAGCTTTTGGAAGCTGACCGGCTCGTTGGTGTCGACGACGCGACGATCAGACGCTCCGTATCAAGAGTGGGCGGGTTGGCGCGCGACGCGTAACATATCCCGCAACCCGGCTGTTCGTGGTGGCTATGCCTATCGGTATAGCGCCGGCATTCGCAAGCGGGAGGTGCCGGACGGGTGCGATTCAACGTTGTGGGGAGTACTTTGACGCCTCCTCGATAAGGGAATCGGACCCATGGCGACGGCGAGCCTCAGCGACGAAGCACTTTTGGCGTTCTTCCACTCCCATCCGAATTTACGCGACAGAGTGATCTCGATCT
>CAMCDA010000208.1 GCA_945873195.1 Asaia bogorensis | reverse complement strand
GCGCGAAACCTGGGGCATGAGTGCTCTCCCTATAGGACAGGCCAATGCTGGCCGTTCGTTGTCACGCCCGGTATCGCATGTTAGGCGAACCCCCTCAACAGAGCCGCGGTTCCAGCATGGCCGATACCCTGCCCGCCGATCCGACCCAGCGTTTCTTCGAGCATTACCCCGAGGGGGCAGTGTTCGAACTCGGCGCGTTCACGATGACCGAGGCCGAGATCATCGCCTTTGCCCGCCAGTTCGACCCGCAGGACATGCATGTCGATCCGGTCACCGCGGCAGCTGGGCCGTTCGGACGGGTGATCGCCAGCGGGTGGCAGACGGTCGGGCTGATGATGAAATTGTTCGTCGCGCATTTTCTGCCCAAGAACGGCCTGGCGTCCCCCGGCGTCGATGAATTGCGCTGGATGAAGCCGGTTTTCCCGGGCGACATCCTGCGCGTGCGGGTCACCATCACCGAAGCCCGCCTGTCGAAGTCTCGTCCCGATCGCGGCCTGACCCGCAACCTGATCGAGGTGCGGAACCAGGATGGCGATATCGTGCTCAGCATGCATCCGATGAATTTCATCCGCTGCCGGCCGGGAACCGCGGCTTGAACGCCTGACGATGGCAAATCATGAGCGTCTGGACTGCATGAAATGCCCGGCCCTGTGCTGCCGGATGGCGGGCTATGTCCGGGTCAGCCGCGATGACATCCGCCGGCTGGCCAAGCATCTGGAAGTCACGGTTCCCGATTTCGAAAAGCGTCACATCGTCGAAATCACCCGCAAGGGCGAAAAGCGGATCAAGGAAGGCTTCAAGACCTGCCAATTCCTGAATGAGAACCGCATGTGCGGCGTCTACGACGCTCGGCCGAACGACTGCCGCGGCTATGTCTGCTGGAACCAGGAAGACGAGACGGTCTACGACTATGCCGTCTTCCTGCAGGACCCGATCGCGAAACTGCGCGATCGGGAAAAGAGCGTGAAGAAATAGGGCGCCCTACCCGCCCGGCACCAGCCGCCCACGCAGGAAGGCGCAGATGCGATCATACTCGGCCTTGGCGGTCGCGCCGGTGAAGCGGGCGCGCATGAAGCCATGCAGCATCCCCCGCGCCTCCCGGTAGGTCACATCCACGCCCGCCCCCGCCAGCGCCGACGCATACAGCCGCCCGTCGTCGCGGACTGGATCGAGTTCGGCCGAGACGACATAGGCCGGCGGCAGGCCCGAGAAGTCGGTCGCCACGATCGGTCGCGCATAGGGATCGGTCTGATGTTCCGGCGCCGGCAGAAGCAGCTTCATGTAGTTGTGGCAGGCGGCGGTGGTCAGGCCATAGCCCTCGGCGTTCTCGACATAGGACGACGACGTCATGTCCGAGCCGATCACCGTATAGATCACCGCCTGCGCGGCGATGCGCGGCCCGCGCCGGTCCCGCGCGGCGAGGCACAGGGACGCCGCGAGGTGCCCGCCGGCACTGTCGCCCGCCAGCCCGATGCGCGCCGGATTGATCTCAAAATGGCGGGCATGGCTGGCGATATAGGACAGGACACCATAGCAATCGTCGAAGGCGGCGGGGTACGGGTGCTCGGGTGTCAGGCGGTAGTCGATGCTGATCGTCACCGCGCCGGTTTCATGCGTGAAGCCCCAGGCGATTGGATCGGAACTGTCCAGGTCGCCCTTCATGAAGCCGCCACCATGCATATAGAGAATGCACGGCAGGGCGCCGGTCGCGTCCGTTGGCCGATAGATACGAACCGGCACGTCATGCCCCGGCACCGGTATCATTGCATCCTTCACGGTCATGCCTGGCGCGCGCGGCGGGGCGAGCTTCTTCGTATAGGCCAGCCAGGCTTTCCGCTGCTCATCGACGGTCGTGCCGCCATAGGCGACTTTTTGTGCCTCGGTCAGCACCGCCATGTCGGGATGAGGTTCACGTCGTGTCGTCATCGTTCGCTCTGCCTTTTGGGTCGCCACGCGGGAGTGACGATCACGCTACCAGACCCCGCGCGTATGACCAGCCTTGCCCAGCGGGGATTACCCCGCTTCCGGCACCCCCGCGGCTGCCAGCGCCGCCGCCTGGCGCTCCGCGAGCTTTGCCGCGTTGAAGTCGGCGATCAGTTCATGGAACAGGCGGTGCCAATTCAGTTGCGCCTTCAGCCGGACGAAGACGCCACCGAGGCCAATGGCGGAACGATCCATCAGCACGAACTCCCGCGGCGGCTTGACCCCGCCAGTTCGTTTCAGCCCCGCATGCACCTGTTCGGCGACAGCGCGTCCGAACTGCGGGTCGTCGTTTTCCTGGATCGGCCGGACGCGGTCCTGCGTCAGCGGTTCATACAGGAAGCGTGCCCATAGGTTCAGGACCTCCATCTTCTCCTTCGAAAGGTCGGTGAAGCCCCAGGTTTCATAGGCGTGGTGCGCCTTCGCATCGTCGTTGTCGCGCACCGCCTCAAACAGGTCGATCACGCCCTGCACGAAGCTCGGCCCGAAGACGCGGATCGCGCCGAAATCGAGCAGGTTGACGCTGCCATCCGGGCAAACCTGATAATTGCCCATGTGCGGATCGCCGTGGATCACGCCAAAGCGGTAAAAGGGGACATACCAGGCGCGGAACAAAGCCTCGGCGATGCGGTTGCGTTCGTCCTGGGGCGGGTCTTCCTCCAGCCGGCGCATCAAGGGCCGACCTTCCAGCCAGGTCATGGTCAGAAGGCGCTTGGTGCTGAAGGCCTCGATTGGGGTCGGGATATGCACGCTGGGGTGTTCGGCGAGCATCAGCCTATAGAGCCGCATCTGCGCGGCCTCGCGTTCGTAGTCCAGTTCCTCCCGCAGGCGGGCGGTGAGTTCCTTGTAGATTTCCTCGTGCTGGATGGCGTTGTCCATGCGGTGATAGACGGCCATGGCGAGCCTGAGCTGCCGCAGGTCGGCTTCCACCGTGCTGGGCATATCCGGGTATTGCAGCTTGCAGGCGACATCGGTGCCGTCCGGCAGGCGCGCGCGATGAACCTGGCCGAGGGAGGCGGCGGCCGAGGCTTCCTGGTTGAAGGACGCGAACCGGGACTGCCAGTCGGCGCCGAGCTCGCTGGCCATGCGTCGGCGGACGAAGGCCCAGCCCATGGCGGGGGCGTTGGATTGCAGCTGCGCGAGTTCAGCGGCGTACTCGGCCGGCAGCGCGTCGGGGACGGTCGAGAGGAACTGCGCGACCTTCATGAGCGGGCCTTTCAGCCCGCCGAGGATGGTCTTCAGGTCCTCGGCATGCGCCGACCTGTTGGTCTTGATGCCGAGCGCGCGCTCCCCCACGACGCGGGCTGCGATGCCGCCGACGGCCCCGGAGGTGCGGGCAAAGCGGCGGAGTTCGCCGAAGATGTTGCTACCGGACATGGGAGTCTCCAAGGCAGTCTCCACGCCTGAACTGCCTGCAAGCCAGGGGGCTGGAGAGATCAGTCCCCGGGTCCTCACCACCACGCCCCCCCTCCCCTTGAGGGAGGGGGCCGGGGGGAGGGGTCATCGCGGCACGATCGACAGGCCGTTCCCAAACCACCATCCGAATAGCCTCAACCACCCCATCGAGGTTGAAAAACACCTCCTGATTGGCAAACCGCATTACCCGCAGGCCCCGTGCCCGCATCCAAGCGTCCCGGGCTTCGTCAGTCGTGGAGTCCCAGTGCGACACGCCATCCAGTTCAACGACCAGCCTTGCCCCGGCGCAGAAAAAATCCGCGATGAAAGGCCCGATTGGGGCTTGGCGGCGGAATCTCACACCGTCCACTGCGCCGTTGCGCAGCCGGGGCCACAGGCCTTGTTCAGCGGGGGTTGAGTCTCGGCGCAGGCTGCGGGCGTTGGTTAGGATAGGGTTGGGGGGGCTAGACCCCTCCCCCCGGCCCCCTCCCTCAAGGGGAGGGGGGGCGTTGTTGTAACGGCCCTTGCGCGAGTGACCCCTCAAGCGCCCTTCTCCAGTTCATCGATGAAGCCGGAGATCACGCCCAGCCCCTTCATCCAGAAGGCCGGGTCCGATGCATCCAGCCCGAACGGGGCCAGAAGTTCCTTATGCCGCTTCGTCCCGCCCGCCCGCAGCATGTCCAGGTATTTCGCCTGGAACCCAGGATGCCCGCCCTGGAATACCGCGTACAACGCGTTCACCAAACAGTCCCCGAACGCATAGGCGTACACATAGAACGGCGAGTGAATGAAATGCGGGATATAAGCCCAATACACGCTGTATTCCGGCGAGAACTCAAACACCGGCCCCAGGCTTTCAGTCTGCACCTGCAACCAGATCTCCCCGATCCGCTCGGGCAGCAGCTCCCCGGTCCGCCGCTCATCGTGCAGCAGAGTCTCAAAGCGGTAGAACGCGATCTGGCGCACCACCGTGTTCAGCATGTCCTCCACCTTGGAGGCCAGCATCACCCGCCGTTGCCGTGGCCCCGCGCTGTCGAGCAACCCGCGGAAGGTCAGCATCTCCCCAAAGACGCTCGCGGTTTCGGCCAAAGTCAGGGGCGTGCCGGACATCAAATAGCCCTGCTTGCCGGCCAGCACCTGGTGCACGCCATGCCCGAGTTCATGCGCCAGCGTCATCACATCACGAGTGCGCCCATGATAATTCAACAACAAATAAGGATGCGCGCTCGGCACCGTCGGATGAGCAAACGCACCGCCGGACTTGCCCGGCTTCAGCACGGCATCGATCCACGGCTTGTCGAAGAACTGTTTCCCGACCGACGCCAATTCCGGGCTGAACGCGTTATAGGCGGTCAGCACCCGCTCCCGCGCCTCGGGCCAGGGGATGTTCTGGTCATCGTCATCCGGCAGCGGCGCGTTGCGGTCCCAATGCTGGAGCTTGTCCAGCCCCAGCCATCCGGCCTTCATCTTGTAATACCGATGCGCGAGGCGCGGATAAGACTCCCGCACCGCCGTCACCAGCGCGTCGACAACCCCGTCCTCCACCATGTTGGAGCGGTTCCGATAGCTGCCCGGACGCTCGTAATGGCGCCACGTGTCGATGATCTCCTTGTCCTTGGCCAAGGTGTTGGTGATCAGGGAGAACAGGCGGATATTCTCATTGAACGTGGCGCCTATCGCCTTGCCGGCGGCTTCCCGCACCGAACGATCGCGGTCGGACAGCTTGTTGAGCGCCCCGCTGATGTTCAGGGACTCGCCGTTCACCGGCACCCGCAACGCCGCCATCGTCTCATCAAACAGGCGGTTCCAGGCGGAGTGGCCCGTCACCTCCTTCTCATGCAGCAGCTTTTCCAGGTCGTCGTTCAACTGGTGCGGGCGGAACACACGCAGGTCGCGGAGCCAGGGGCGGTAGCGCGCCAGGGCCGGATCGGCCAGCTTCCGCTCCAGCGTCGCGTCATCGACCCGGTTCAGTTCAAGCGTGAAAAAAATCAGGTCGCTGCTGATCGCCGTCACCCGCTCGGTCACCGTCTGGTAGAAGCGGCCGATCACCGGATCGGTCGAATCTCCCTCGAACAGCAGGCCGGAAAAGGACGCGAGGCGGCCGAGGATTTCCTGAATCCCCTCATACTCCGCGATGGCCGCCGCGAGCCTGGTGCCCGACAGCCCCGCCAGCTTGCCGGCATGCGCCGCCTGGAACGCCTTGGCTTGTTCGGCCGCGCGGGTGAAGTCAGCCTCGACGGCCGGACTGTCCGGGGCGGGATAGAGGTCGGACAGGTCCCATGCCGGAAGCGCTTCGGCGGCGGGCGCGGCGTTTGACATCAGGCGATGATCCTTGGCGGTCTTCGATGGGACATCATGTAGGGGCGCGGGACCCGAAGGCAAAGATGGGCCCAACAATACGCCCGTCCGTCAGGATTTCCCGGACACGCCGGCCCGGGTCGCTGCATGCTACAAATGGTTGCTTTGCCCTTGCCGCCACGGCACGCATGGGTCGTAACATGACGTGTCTTGATCGGCGCCCCCATGAAGCAACCAGCCCAAGCATCGCGCGCTTTCGCCCTTGTCCGCGTCCCCGCGCGCGGCCGACCGGCTGTCTGGTGGTGGAAGCTCAGCATACCGAGCCGAGTAGCGCTGATCTGCGGCATCGTGGTCGGCTTCTGGTGCGTCGTCGCCGCCCTTGGGTGGTATTGGGCATTGCGTGACGAGGCACTCCAGGCGCGGGAACGCCGAGCCGCGATCGCCGAGGCATTGGTGCGGGAGGCGTATCGGGCGCAGGCGGAAACATTGCTCCAGCTTGGGCATTTTCTGGTCGCCGCCGATCCTGGCCTGTCGGGCGCCCTCCCGGCCCTGTCCACGGGGTCGCTTCCGACTGCCGGCCCCGCGGTCTCGATTGTCCGGCTGCCCTCGGTTCCCGACGGCACCCTGCGTCATGGACCCGTGTCACACGGGTCACTATCCCACGGGTCGCTGGTCGATGACGCGCTGGCCACCCTGACACCGCTGACCGGAATCGAACTGGACGGCCACCGCGCGCTGATGGTCGCGGCGATCCCCTTGCCTGGCAAAACCGCCGCTCTGCGCCTGGCCGAACCGCTGCGAACACCCGCGATGACAGCCGCCGACCGCGCCTTCTTGCGGTTCGCGATCCATCTCCCGACCTCGGATGGCGGCTTCGCGGTCATGGCGGCCTCCCCAGGCTGGGTTCCGGTGTTGGCGGAGGCGGATCTCCGCGGCGCACTGGACGGTACCCGCGCGCCGCCCAGCCGCCTGCGGGAAGCCATTCCTGCCACGGTGACGGCCTTTGCCATCCGCGATCATGCCGGCCATCCCATCGGGGTGATCGAGGCCATCATCACGGTCAGCCGCATGAGCGAGCATACCGCACTCAGCGTAACGAATGTTGCCGTTGTCATAGCGCTGGCCACGGCCCTGGCCGCCCTCGCGGGGCTGGCCGCGAGCCAGCTTCAAATCGCCCCCCTGCGCGCGATCGCTTCCGCCGCCTCAGCCATGGCGGACACGTCAGCCGAGATCGTGGTGCCGGGCGTCAACCGCAACGACGCGATCGGGGACCTTGCCCGCGCCGTCACCAACTACCAGCAGGTCACGCGAGAACACCTGTCGCTCATTTCCGACCTGCGCGCCCAGGAAGCTCGGCTGCGCCAGTTGGCCGAAGCCATGCCGCACATTGTCACGATGCGAGACGCGAATGGCCGTATTACGTTTCAGAATGAATGGATGAACCGGACGATGGGTGTCGATCCATCGGTCTTTGAAGCCGATGACCTGCCCAATCATCTCCACCCAGATGACGCCGACCGCTTCCGAGATGCCTGGCGGACCGCGTTATCCACTGGCACCGGGTTCAGGATTGAATATCGCCTGCGGATCTCGGATGGGTCCTACGCTTGGCATGTCGGCCAGGTCACGCCCGTGCGAGATGCCTCCGGCGAGGGCGCCTGGTGGGTTGGAACCGCGACCAATACCGACTCCATGCGCCGGCACACCGATGAACTCGCCGAACGCGAGCAGGCGCTACGAACGCAGGTGGAGCTGTTGAACGCGATCACCAACGCAATCCAGGACGCGATCTTCCGCTGCGACGCTGAAGGCCGCGTGCTGTGGACCAATCCAGCGGCGGAAGCCATGTTCGCGGGCCAGGGCATGCCCTGCGTCGGACGGATGCTCGCGGAGACGGTGCGCGCGTTCGCCTCGGCCGGCGCGCCAGCGTGGAACACCCATAATGTCTGCGAGATTGCCAGTACGAGCGGCATCCCCCTGATCGGTCACGCGGAAACCCTGCTGCGCCATGACGGGAAGCCGCTGGAAGCCATATGCTCCTGCATGCCGATCGTGGTCGATGGGGCGCGAAGCGGGGCGTTGGTGGTGGTCCAGAATGTGACGGATCGCCGGCGCGCCGAAGACGAGCGCATCGCCCTGCTGGGCCGCTTGGTGGAGGCGCAGGAAGCCGAACGGCTGCGGATCGCGCGTGATCTGCATGACGGGTTGGGTCAGGACCTGACCGCGCTGAACTTTGGCCTGGCCAGCCTGGAGCGTATCACCGACAACCCGTCCCACCGCGCTATACTGCGCGACCTGCGCGCGCTGACCGACGCGGTCGGGGCCTCGGCGCACCGGGCAGCCTGGGAAACCCGCCCCACGGCGATGGACTATGTCGGCCTTGTCCGCGCGCTGGAAACCCATGTGGAAGACTGGGGCCGTCGGTTCGGCATCCAGACCGATTTCCAGGCCATCCGCCATTCCACCGCCCGCCTGCCGCTTTATGTCGAGAACGCGGTCTTTCGTGTCGCGCAGGAAGCGCTCACCAATGTCGCGCGCCATGCCAACGCGACGACGGTCAGCGTGGTCATCGCGCATCGCGACGGCAGCCTGGTCCTGATCATCGAGGATGACGGAAAAGGCTTCGACGCTGAACAGGTTGATCGGACGCGCCTTGGCGTGGCCGGAATGCGCGAACGATTGGCGCTGATTGACGGCACACTGATGATCGAATCGCGGGAGGGTGCCGGAACCAGTATTTTTGTGCGTGTAACAATACCATCCGAGACCGGCACCGTGCCCGGAAACGCATGACAGGGGAAGAGAGAGATCGTGCCAATCAGGGTTCTGCTCGCGGATGACCACCCGATCGTGCTCGCCGGCGTACGCGCGATGATTGAGACGGAGCCAGGCATGTACCTTGTCGGGCAGGCCACCAACGGGACCACCGCGCTGGAGCTGTTGGCCGACACGCGGCCGGATGTGGCGGTGTTCGACATCTCCATGCCTGACATCGGCGGCAACCAGTTGACGCGTTCAGCGCTGGAGACACGCCCGTCGCTGCGCGTGTTGATCCTGACCGTACACGAGGATCGGGCCTATGTGCGACAGATGCTCGCCGCGGGGGCGGCCGGCTATTTGTTGAAGCGGTCGGCCGCCGACAACCTGCCCCGCGCGATCCGGGCGGTGGCGTCTGGCGGATTGTACGTCGATCCCGCGATCGCCAACCAGGTCTTCATACCGGTTTCCTCCGCGCCAGGCGACAGCTCGGCCGACCTCAGCGACCGCGAGGAAGCCGTTCTCAGAATGACGGCGCGTGGCTACAGCAATAAGGAAATCGCGGCCCGCTTTACCCTGAGCGTGAAGACCGTCGAGACATATCGCGCGCGGGCGACGGAAAAGCTCGGACTGCGCACGCGGGCCGAGATTGTCCGCCACGCCGCCGCCCGGGGCTGGCTGCGCGATATTCCATAAAATACTGGGTCGTCAAAACTATCCTCTTGGGGTGGCAAAAAGGACACGGACCAGGACATTCACTGACATGATGTCAGGGAAACCCTCAGGGCTGTTGAATTCTCTATGCCTCGGTGCTGAAAGAGTGAGTCTGCGCCGCAACACAATGGGAAAATCGTATCGACGCGCGGGGCGGATGGCTTCCGGCGCGGCACAATGTCCGAATCTATGCACGGCAACCCAAGCGCCCGGAGG
>CAMCDA010000207.1 GCA_945873195.1 Asaia bogorensis | reverse complement strand
ACGGGGACGGAAAAGCGAAACACGCTGCCTCCCGCGGATCCCGGTTCGGCCCAGATGCGCCCGCCATGCGCTTCGACAATCGTGCGGCAGACCGACAGGCCGATGCCCATGCCGTCTTCCTTGGTCGTGACAAAGGGTTGGAACAACCGCGCCGCCACCTCCGGCGGAAGGCCGGCGCCGGTATCGCTGACGGCGATTTGCACCATGCCCTCTTGCGCCTCCGCCCCGATCGTCAGGCGGCGGGTTGGCTGGTCCTCCATCGCCTCCATCGCGTTGCGGATCAGGTTCAGCAGAACCTGCTGGATTTGCACGCGATCGGCCATCACCAGCGGGATATCGCCAGGCACCGCCAGCCGGACCTCCACACCACGATGGCGGGACCCGACGAGGGCCAGGGCCGTTGCCTCCTCCACCAGCTTCGGGAGGGATTCGGGCTGGCGCGCGACCGTGCCGCGGGCGACGAAGGCGCGCAGACGGCGGATGATCTCGCCGCTGCGCAGGCTTTGCTGCGCCGCGAGCACCACCGCCTGGCGCACCCGCGCGAGGTCCTGGTTTTCCTGATCCAGCAGCCGTTGCGCCGCGTTCAGATAATTGGTGATCGCCGTCAGCGGCTGGTTCAGTTCATGCGACAAAGCCGCCGCCATCTGGCCCATCGAGCGCAGACGGGACACGTGCAGCAAGTTCTCCTGCAACTCCTGCAACCGCGCGAGCGTCTGCTGGCGTTCGGTCAGGTCGCGGATGAAGCCGGTGAACAGCGTCTCCTCCACGCCCTTCACCTCTCCGACCGCCAATTCCATGGGAAAGGTCGTGCCATCCTTGCGCTGGCCGATCACGACGCGGCCGCTGCCGATGATCCGCCGCTCGCCGGTTTCCAAATAGCGGGTAATGTAGCTGTCGTGGTGATCGCGATAGGGGGACGGCATCAGTTCGCGGACGTTATGACCCTGGATGTCCGCGGCGGCGTGGCCAAACAGTCGTTCGGCGGCAGCGCTGAACGACCTGATCGTGCCGGATGCGTCGATCACGACCATCGCATCCGGCATCGTATCCAGGATCGACCGCAGCACGGCATCGGCGGGCGAATCATACACCGCGCAGAATCCGCCAGATTCCATCCGCCGCGCCCACATCCCGGTCCGGCGTCCGCAGCAGGCCACGCATGAACACCATCGCACCGGTCCGCCGCGTGACCTCCCCAGCGACCCACAGGAACTCCCCCGGGCGCACCGCGGACAGGAAATGCGTGTTCAACTGGATCGTTGTGCACGGCGCGCGCTCCGCCGCTTCCCAGGCCAGCATGCTCAGCGCGTGATCGGCCAGGGTCATCAAGACACCGCCATGCAACGCGCCCTGGGGATTGGCGTGGCTGGGCGTGGTCAGCATCCCGTAGCACCAGACATCCTCGATCCGCTTCGACCAGGGCACACCGAGGCGGCCGGGCAGTTCGGCCCGGGGCATCGGGCGCCAGCCCTCGGCTTCGGGATCGAAACTCACCGGTCGCGATCCAGTTCCGCCAGCGCATCCGGCAGGTCGGCCAGCGTGTGCAGATGCAGATGCGCCTGGTCGATCCCGGGCTTTTCCGCGTGCATCCAGCCATAGGGACCGCGCCGGACGAACACCGCCGTCATGCCAGCGGCGCGGGAGGGGACGACATCGTTGTCCAGCCGGTCGCCGACATAGGCGATCTCATGCGCCGGGACGCCCGCGATTTCGACCACCTTTTCGAAGAAACGGGGATCGGGCTTGGACACGCCCCAGCCGGCGGAGCTGGCGATGTGGTGCGCGGGCAGGCCGAGGCGAACCAGCGCCGCCTCCGACTCGACCGGCTGGTTGCCGGCGATCAGCACGCGGAACCCACGTTCGCGCAGCGTCTCCAGACAGCCCATGGCATCCGGGTAAAGGTCCTGATGGGTAAAATCGTATTCCCACCCTTCCGCCCGCCGCTTCTGACGCGCGGTCGAAACATCCAGATCAGGCCGGAAGATTTCAAAGACGCGACGGAGCGACTGCCCCCGTTCCATGGTCACGCCGATCGCGGTGAACAGGGTCAAGGCGGGGACGCCGAGATAGTCCGCCCACTCGATCCAGTGACGGGTTTCATCGATGAGGGTTTCCCCAACGTCGAAGCAGACGGCGCGGATGGGCATGGGCGGTTGTGGTTCCCGATTGGTTTCCAGGGAAACATGAGCGGCGCGGTCGGGTTTGACAATCCGGCGTTGTGGCCGACAGAAGACGGATGGGCCACACAACCCGCCCCGAGACCGACACGATGCCGAAGCTGACCGACCTCACCTCCTATGCCGATGCCCAGCGCCATTGCGACAGCGCGGGGCTGTGGGCGCTGTTCGACGGCGACCGGGAACGGCTGAACATCACCCATGAATGCGTCGACCGCTGGGCCAGTGATCCGGCGCGGGTGGCGGTGCGGCTGGCCTTCGCCGATGGCGGCCAGCAGGTCATCACCTTCGCCCAGTTGAGGGACTGGTCATCGCGCGTCGCCCATTGGCTCACGGCGCGGGGCATCGTCCCCGGCGACCGGGTGGCGATCATGCTGGAGCCTTCGGCGCCGTTCTACGCGGCGCTGTTCGGCGCGATGCGGATGGGCGCGGTGGCGGTGCCGCTGTTCACTTTGTTCGGCCCCGACGGCGTGCGGCTGCGGGTCGATGACTGCAAGCCGAGGCTGCTGCTGACCAACGCCGAGAAAGCCGAGACCACCGGCCCGATCGCCGGCGTGGACACCGTCATCGCCGATGACGCGTTCCTGGAAGGACTGGCCGGCTTCCCAGACTGGTTCGAACCTGCCACGCGCGCCGACGACATGGCGATGTTCCAGTACACCTCCGGCACCACGCGCGCCTTGCCCGAGGCGATCCGGCACTCTCATCGCGCCGTCGTCGTCGTCGCCAACGCCGCGCTGTACGGCACCGGCGTTCGGCCGGGGGATCGGTTCTTCTGCCCCTCCTCCCCCGCCTGGGGACATGGGCTTTGGCACGGGACGCTCGCGCCGCTGGGACTTGGGGTGGAGACCGGCACCTTCTCCGGCCGCTTCGACCCGGCCTTGCTGCTCAAGGCGCTGGCGGATTTCGAAATCACCAACGTCGCCGCCGCGGCGACCCATTACCGGATGATGCGGAACAGCGGTTCAGCCAGCCAGCATCGTTACGCGATCGGGAAAATGAGCTTCACCGGCGAACCGATCGACAGCGAGACCCTGGCCTTCGCCGAAGCCATTTTCGGCACCCGCATGTGCAGCATGTATGGCACGACCGAGGTGGGCGTCATCCTGGCCGACTACCCCGGCGCGCCCGACTTCCCGCCGAAGCCCGGCTCCCTCGGCCGCCCGGTGCCGGGCGTGACCGTCGAAGTCCATGCCCCCGACGGCACGAAATGCGCGCCCGACCAGTGGGGGGAAATCAAGGTCCGCCGCCGCGATGGTTGGTTCCCGACCAAGGACCTCGGCCGCGTCGATGCCGACGGATACTTCTGGCATGGCGGGCGGGCGGATGACGTGATCATCTCGGCCGGCTGGACCATTGGCGCGGTCGAAGTCGAGGACGCGCTACTCAAACACCCCGCCATCCGCGAGGCCGCGGTGATCGGCGCCCCGGACGAACTGCGCGGCCAGGTGGTCAAGGCCTTCGTCGTCTGCGACCGGCCAGGATCGGAGGCCCTGACGAAGGACATCCAGGACTTCGTCCGCACCCGCCTCGCGCAACATGAATACCCGCGTATCGTTGCCTTCGTGGCCGACCTGCCCAGGACTCCCGCCGGCAAGGTCAACCGCAAGGTGCTGCGCGAACAGGACGCCCAGGAAAGATCGAGGACCGCATGAACGCCGACACCCAACGCCAGTTCCCGAAAATCACCGACGAAGCGATGGACGCCCTGCGCCGGCGCATCGACGTCCGGATCGAGAACACGCTGGAGCCCTGGTGCCACGAGGCGACCCGCGACAACATCCGCCACTACGCCCACGGCATTGGCGACGACAATCCGCTGTGGTGCGACCCGACCTACGCCGCGAAAACCCGCTTCGGCGCGCTGGTTGCCCTGCCCAGCTTCCTGTTCGCGACCAGCCGCATCGTCTCGGGCTATGTCGGCGGGCTGCCAGGCGTGCACGCGATGTGGGCCGGCGCCGACTGGACCTGGCACAAGCCGGTCCTGCGGAACGATGAGATCACCACCGAGGCCTGGCTGAAGGACCTGATCGAACACGAGACCCGCTTCGCCGGGCGCGCCGTGCAGCAGATCTATCATGTCAACTTCTTCAACCAGCAGGGCGATCTGGTGGCCGAGGCGGATAGCTGGTGCTTCCGCACCGACCGCGACCAAGCGCGCGAAGCCGGCACGAAATACACCGAGGTCAAGGCCCGCGGCGATCAGCATTACTCGGATGAGGAACTGTCGCGCATCTACAAGATGTATCACGACGAGGAAGTCCGCGGCGCCACGACCCGCTATTGGGAAGACGTGACCGAGGGCGAGGCCCTGCCGCCGATGGTCAAGGGACCGATGACGGTGACCGGCTTCATCGCCTACGCCCAGGGCTGGGGCGGGCTGTATATCCGCGCCAACAAGCTGAACTGGAAGCAGATCCACGCCCATCCGGGCCTGGGCATCAAGAACCGCTTCGGCATCCCCGACTGCCCCGAGCGCGTGCATTGGGAACCCGAATTCGCGCTGATGGTCGGCGCGCCCGGCGCCTATGACTACGGCCCCGAGCGGTGTTCCTGGCTGACCCACCATCTGACCAACTGGATGGGCGATGACGGGTTCCTGCGCAAGGCAAGCTGCAAGATCAGGCGTCATAACCCGGAAGGCGACACGCTGTTCTTCTCGGCCAAGGTCGCGCGGAAATGGGTCGAGGACGGGAAGCACCTGGTGGAGATCACCCAGGAAGCCCGTACCCAGACGGATGAATTGTCGGTCCTGGGATCAGGTGTCGTGGAGCTGCCGTCGCGCGGTTGATCGGACCTCAGGCCGGTGGCGTAACCACTGACGTACGGACCGGGCTGTTTCGTCGTGGCGGCCGAAGGGCCGCCGTCTTCCCTGTGCTGTACGAGAGAAAGTCGTGGGTGCTGGGCCTTCGCCCAGCATGACGGGGGTAAGGAGCCGACCGTCATCGCCAAGGTCAGCTGGTCTAACCCGCCGGGATCGCCATCCTCGTTTGCGCCGTCATGCGGCGTTCGCGAGTGCCAGCCTCCAGGACGGACGGACCGCCGCATCCGCCGGAGCATTGAACGCGACCAGGCCCGCGACCGCGGCGGTCAGCCGTTCCATCGGCGCCGACCAGTCCATCGGCTTTTCCTGCCGGAAGATCGTCAACGACTCATACCACGGGCTGTCCGCCCGCCCGTGCAGCCAGCGCCAGCAGTTGTCCACGCGGTCGAGCATGAACACGCGCTTACCCATCGCGCCGGCCAGATGCACGACCGATGTATCGACGCTGACCACCAGATCAAGGTTCGCGATGATCGCGGCCGTATCGGCGAAGTCGCGCACCTGCGGCATCGGGTCATGCAGCCTGGGATGGCCGCCGGCGGCGGCGCCCGCCTGCAGATTGACCAGTGTCACGCCAGGCACGCAGGCCAAGGGCGCGAAATCATCCAGCCGAGCGCTGCGGCGTCGATCGAGCGCCGAAAATCCGGGGGCCCAGGGTCGAGCCTGACCGGCCCAAACGATGCCGATGCGGAAATTATGGCGAGGGAGGCGATGGGCCCAGGCCGTGACCAGCGCCGGATCGGGCGTCAGATAGGGCGTCAGATAGGGCGCGGACGGCACGGTTCGCGGCGTGCTGGCAAAGGCGCGCGGCAGGCTGAACATCGGACAGTGGAAATCATGCGCCGGCGGCTGCCCGCTGATCGGGCGCGCGATGACGCCAGGCAATTGGCCGACGACCCGCGTCAGCGGCTCCGGCACCCAGGCCACCACCCGCGCGCCGCGTTCGGCCAGCAGCGGCAGATAGCGCATGAAGTGGAGGGTGTCGCCGAAGCCTTCCTCATGCGTCGCCAGGATGGTCACGCCGCGCAGGTCATCGATTTCGTCCAGGTTCGGCAGCAGCGTACTGAGCGGCAGGTCGCGGTGATCAGGGCGGCGCAGGCGGGATTCGTAGTCGGGCCAGGCCTCGGTCCAGCGGCCCGCCTGCAACAGCGTGACCGCGCGGTTGGCGCGCAGGCGTTGCACGTCGGGCGCCAGAGCAACGGCGCGGTCATGCGCGGCCACGGCTTCGTCGAAGCAGCCCGCGACCTTCAGCATCATGCCGAGGTTAGACCAGCCCGCGGCCAAATCGGGAACCAGCGTCACGAGCCGATGAAACTGCTCCCCTGCGTCCTGGAACGCGCCCTGTTCGGCCAGCGCCATCCCGCCCAGCAGCAGGGCCCCCGGTGTCTCCGGCGCATCGCGCAGCACCGCCAGCGCTTCGGCCGGTTCGTCGTGATCCAGCAGCCATTCCGCCACATTCTCGCGCAGCCGCCCGTCCAGAGGCGCCAGGCGGCGGCCAGCGCGGATCAGGCGGATGCGCAGCGGGTGGTCGTCCGCCTCCAGCATGTCCGCCACTTCGAGGCAGGGATGCCGCTGATCGGGGCACAGTTCCGCCGCCCGGGCCAGCACGGGCGCCGCGCGCTCAGGCTCTCCGCCGGCGGTGATCGCGAGGCCCAGCAGCAGCATCGCCTCCACATCATCCGGGGCCGCCAATAGCGGTGTCCGCGCGGCGGCCTCCGCCAGTTCCCAACGACCGGCGCGCAGATGGCCAAGGGAGGCCGCGAGATGGGTAAGCCGGTGCATGGTGGGATCTCCGCGAAACCATCGCAGTGTCACACCAAAAGGTTAACGAACCGTGAACATACGCCGATAATCAGCGACCCTCACGCCGCCAGGCCAGCACCAGCAGCGCCAGCATCAGCGGCAGGGAGGCCCATCCGGGCAGCAGCGCCAACGCCGAGACGCCGGTCACCACATGATCGTGCCGACGCTCCAACCCGATCCAGGACCCGCCGGACATCACGCGCCCAGGCTCCACCCGCCGCAGATCGGGCAGATCGGCCGCCAGCCATTGGGTCCCGCCCGCCGAGGCCCGGACAAGGCGATTGAGAACGGTGGCGGTGGCGCGCAGGTCGGCGAGTTCCATCGGATTGGCCGCGCCAGCCGCGGCAAAGGCATTCAACGTCCCGTCAGTCACCTGCCACACGCCGGGCATCGGCGCCGGCAGGCTGGCCTGCATCCGCCCGGATGTCGCTGGCCGCAGCGGCAGGGTCTGCGTGCCGCCATCAGGATCGGTGACGGTCACGGCCGTCGCGGCGGCGGGATCGGTGGAGCGGCGCTCGATCATCAGCCGCCCTTCCGCGACACGGGCGGTCAGGGCGTTTTCCTCAAGCTCCGGCTCCCGCATCAGCCAATGGGCGATGCGGCGCAGCAGTTCGGCCTGCGGGCCGCCGCCTTCATGCCCACGGGACCACAGCCAGATCTGGTCGGACAGCAGCAGCGCCGCGCGCCCCTGCCCCACGCGATCCAGCGCCAGCAGCGGCGCCCCGTCCGGGGTCTGCATCAGCACGTCGCCGCGAGTCTGCAAGGGCTGCACCCGGCGATACCACGGCCCCCAGGTCGGCGGCGTCTCAGCCATCGCGGGCGGCGCCGGCAGCGGATTGGATCCGGCCAGGCGCTCCGTCACCGGGTGGCGCTGGCCGAGGTCGCTGACCTGGGGCAGGAACCGCCCCTCGACCACCGCATTCATCCGCACCGGCGCGGCCGGCAGCACCTGGCCCAGCGGCGTTGCGGCGAGGCTGCCTGGCCCGGAATACTCGGGCCCGACCACCAGCAGCAGCGCCCCGCCCCGGCGGACCCGGTTGGCGATGTTGGCCATATACGGCAGCGGCAGCAGCCCTCGGTTCTGGAACCGATCCAGGATGATCAGGTCGAACTCCCCGATCTTGTCCTGGAACAGTTCCCGCACCGGGAACGCGATCAGCGCCAGCTCGTTCAGCGGCGTCAGATCGTCCTTCTCCGGCGGTCGAAGAATGGTGAAATGCACCAGATCGACCGACGGATCGGCCTTGAGCAGCCGCCGCCAGATACGCTCGCCCGGATGCGGTTCCCCCGAAATCAGCAGCACCCGCAGCCGATCGCGCACGCCGTTGATCTCGATCACCTGGCGGTTGTTCAGGCGGGAGATTTCGCCCTCCAGCGGGCTGGCGGCGAGTTCCACGACGGTCGGGCCGGCGCGCTCGATGGGGATTTCGATCTGCCGCTCCCGTCCCACCGGCACGCTCTCCACCCGGGGCGGTTCGCCGTCGCGGCGGACGGTCAGGGTCGCGGTGGCGTTGGTGGCGGCCGACCCCAGATCCTCGATCACGACCCGCAGCGTGACGGGCTTGCCGACGATGCCGTAGCCCGGCGCCTCGATGATACGCAGGCGGCGGTCGGTTTCCTCACGCCTCGCTGGAATAAGGAGATGGAGCGGGCCGGCGCCGGGGGAGGCGGCGGGCGGGTCGTGGATCTGTCCGTCGGTGATGACGATCGTGCCGGCGTGGCGGGCGCGAGGGATATCGGTCAACGCCCGTTCGATCCCCGCGAAAAGGTTCGTGCCGGTGTTGCCGGATTCGGGGACGACAAAGGTGCGGAGTTCCAGATCAGGGAACCGGGCAGCCTGTTCGGCGATGCGCGCGCGGGCGGCCTCGGCCAAGGCGGCGCGGTCGCCGATGCCCATGGACGCGGACTGGTCCACCACCAACAGCGCGATGTCGTTCAGATTGTGGCGGGATTCCTGCACCAGCCGCGGCCCCGCCAGCCACGCCACCAGCACCGCGAACGACACCGCCCGCAGCCAAGTCCCCCCCGCTCGGCGCCAAAGCCCGAGGACCACCAATGCGACAGCAAGGGCGCCGACCGCCCCCACCAGCAGTGGGTCGATCAGCGGGTCAAAACGCAGCGCGGTGAAGGCGAGATCGGGGCGCATGGGAAAGAGGAGCGTTGCAGGGTCCGGGGCCGGTGTCGAGAAAATTAGGGCCGGCACGATGCGCATGAGGACAAGACGGCGGCCTCACGTGGAGCAGCCTCGGCGACGGCGTCAGGGCTGGAGCGTCTTCAGGTAGGCGAGGAAGTCGGCGATTTGTGTCCGGCTGAGCTGGAACTCGGGCATCTTCGCGTGGCTTGTGCCGATACCCTCCGCCAACGCCTCACCGAGGTGGTCGGCGGGGTAGCGAAGATGCAGGTCACGAAAGGTATGATACCAACCTGCCTAGCCCATCTTATTCACTGCATGTCAGGGATTCGCTGGCGGGCGTAGCGTAATCGTCTGATTTGACGCAGAGATTTGGGTGTCGAGACCAACATCTGCCGAATCGGACGGTGCCACACCCGCCATGATCGAAAATACTCCGCTGCC
>CAMCDA010000206.1 GCA_945873195.1 Asaia bogorensis | reverse complement strand
CGATCAACGCACGCACATCGGGAGGCAGTTCCATCCCGACGTTGACTCATGTTCCCGCTCCGCACGCAATCAGCTTCAAGCGCGGACGCGAAAACAGGAACCCATTGTTGCCAATCGGACTCACCCAGGGGGTGCTTGGGAGTTACAATCGTTCAGGAATTGCTGGCAGGATCGGGCCACGGATGCGATCTGCATACATCTGAGTTCGCATTTTGTTCGTGCAATTGAAAGGGATCATGCTATGCTGACAATCGTGGAAAACAAGACGGACAGCCGGTCCGACCTGATGGAGAATGTCATGAGCGACGGCCCTGACAGCCTGGTGTTGCGGTTCCTGCGCACGATCGACGGCAAGCTCGACCGCGTGCTGGACGAAGTATCGGACCTGAAGATCAGGGTTACAAACGTTGAGGCAAATCTGGTGGCGCTGAACCGCCGTGTGGACCGCTTCGACTCGCGGGCCGAACGGATCGAGCGTCGGCTGGGACTCGCTGAAGGGTCGGCCTGACCGCGTTCCGGCCTGAACTGGGGCGCCACCAAGCCACAGGTTGAACCCCACCCCACCCCCCGGTATGGTCCGGCTCTCATCCCAGCCAAGGACCCACCATGTCGCTCGACGCCGCGACCGTTCGCCGCATCGCCACGCTCGCCCGCATCCGGGTGGAGCCGCATGAGGTTGAAACCCTCCGTACTGAAATCAACGGCATCCTGGGCTGGATCGAACAACTCAACGAAGTCAACGTCGACGGCGTCGAACCCCTGACCGGAGGCGCCCGCATGGCCATGCGGATGCGCGATGACGTGGTCACGGACGGCGGCTACCCCGAGAAAATCCTGGCCAACGCCCCCGACCGATCGGGCGAGTTCTACGCAGTGCCGAAGGTGGTCGAATGAGCGCGCTGACTGATCTCACCATTGCCGCCGCGCGCGATGGCCTGCGCGCCCGTGAATTCTCGGCCGAGGAACTGACGCTCGCCCATCTGAAAGGGATCGAGGCGCTGAACCCGCGCCTGAATGCGTATCTGTATGTCATGCACAGCCAGGCGATCTACCAGGCGCGGGCCGCCGACAAGGCGCTGGCCGCGGGTGATCACCGCGCGTTGACCGGTATCCCACTGGCCATCAAGGATTTGTTCTGCACCGAGGGCGTGCGCACCACGGCCGGCAGCAAGATCCTCGGCCCCTTCGTTCCACCCTATGAGAGTTCGGTGACCGCGAACCTGCTGCGCGATGGCGCGGTGTTCCTGGGCAAGGCGAACATGGATGAGTTCGCGATGGGCTCCTCCAACATGACCTCGGCCTATGGGCCGGTGGAGAACCCCTGGAAGCGGCGTCAGGATTCCGATTCCGTGCTGGTGCCAGGTGGTTCCTCCGGCGGATCGGCCGCGGCGGTGGCGGCGCGGATCGCGATGGGCGCGACGGGGACGGATACGGGCGGGTCGATCCGCCAGCCGGCCGCGTTCTGCGGCCTGGTCGGCGCGAAGCCCTCCTATGGCCGGTGCAGCCGCTGGGGCGTGGTCGCCTTCGCCAGCTCTCTCGATCATCCCGGCCCATTCGCCCGCACCGTGCGCGACACGGCGATCCTGCTGGGGTCCATGGCCGGCTTCGATCCCAAGGATTCGACCAGCGCGGACGTGCCCGTCCCGGATTATGAGGCCGCCGTGAACCGCGGCGTGAAGGGCCTGCGGATCGGCGTGCCGGCGGAGTATCGCTCCGACGGGATGCCGGCCGAGATCGGCGCGCTGTGGCAGCGCGGCCTGGACTGGCTGCGCGCCGCGGGGGCCGAGATTGTGGACGTGTCCCTGCCGCACACCAAGTACGGCCTGCCGACCTACTACATCGTGGCGCCGGCCGAGGCGTCGTCGAACCTCGCCCGCTACGACGGGGTGCGCTTCGGATCGCGCCAGAACGGCGAAGACCTGCGGGACCTGTATGAACGCACCCGGGCCGAGGGCTTCGGCCCGGAAGTCCGTCGCCGCATCATGATCGGGACCTATGTGCTCTCGGCCGGGTATTACGACGCCTATTACCTGCGGGCGCAGAAGGTCAGGGCCTTGATCCTGAAGGATTTCACGGATGCGTTTGCCCAGGTCGACGCGCTGCTGACTCCGACCGCGCCATCCGCCGCCTTCGCGCAGGGCGACAACATGGACGATCCGATCAAGATGTATCTGAACGACGTGTTCACCGTGCCAGCAAACCTCGCGGGCGTCCCAGCCATGTCCGTGCCCGCCGGCCTCGATGCCAACGGCCTTCCGCTCGGCCTGCAGGTGATCACGCGCAACTTCGATGAGGAAACGATGTTTGCCGTGGGCGCGGAGATCGAGCGGGCGGCGGGGTTCGACGCGCTGCCGGCGATCAGGGCAGGGGGCTGAGGCATGTCATACATCATTCAGGGCTCCACCGGCCCCTGGGAAATCGTTGTCGGCCTGGAAGTCCACGCCCAGGTTGTCAGCAACGCCAAGCTGTTCTCCGGCGCGGCCACCGCCTTCGGGGCCGATCCGAACACGCAGGTGAGTTTCGTCGACGCGGCCTTCCCCGGCATGCTGCCCGTCATCAACCGCGAATGCGTGCGCCAGGCCGTGCGCACCGGCCTCGGCCTGAACGCGCAGATCAACAAGGTCAGCCGCTTCGACCGGAAGAACTATTTCTACGCCGACCTACCCTCCGGCTATCAGATCAGCCAGTACGAGCATCCGATCGTCGGCACCGGGCAGATCGAGATCGAACTCGCCGACGGCACGGTGCGTCATATCGGCGTGACGCGCCTGCATCTGGAGCAGGACGCCGGCAAGTCATTGCACGACCAGCACCCGACCAAATCCTATATCGACCTCAACCGCGCCGGCGTCGCGCTGATGGAGATCGTGTCGGAACCCGATATCCGTTCGCCCGAGGAAGCCGGCGCCTATGTCCGGAAATTGCGCTCGATCCTGCGCTATCTGGGCACCTGCGACGGCAACATGGAGGAAGGCTCCATGCGCGCCGACGTCAACGTCTCGGTCCGCAAGCATGGCGAACCATACCGGACACGCTGCGAGATCAAGAACGTCAACTCCGTCCGCTTCGTCATGCAGGCGGTGGAGGCCGAGGCCGCTCGCCAGGTCGAGGTGTGGGAATCCGGCGGCACCGTGAACCAGGAAACCCGCCTGTTCGACAGCGCCCGCGGCGTAACCCGCCCGATGCGGTCGAAAGAAGACGCGCACGACTACCGCTACTTCCCCGACCCTGACCTGCTGCCGCTGGTGCTGGATGAGGACTGGATCGAGGATTTGCGCCGCGACCTGCCGGAACTGCCCGATGCGAAGAAGGCGCGCTTCATGGGTGAATTCGGCCTGACCTCCTATGAGGCGTCGGTGCTGACTGACGACAGAGAAGAAGCAGAGAAGGCGGAAGCCTACATCAACCAAGCCAAGACCAAAAACGTACCGACCAGGGTTGCGGTGACTTGGCTCATGGGGGAGGTGTTCGCTGTACAGAAAGCGAGCGCGGGACAGGTTAGTCTTACACCCGAGTTCGCTACAGCGAATGTGGCAATTTTGAGCATGGTGACATCAAACGAAATTAACAGAAATGTCGCGAAAGACGTGTTGGAATTGCACATCAGCACAGGCAAGGATCCCGTCAAAATCGTCGACGAAAAGGGCCTGCGCCAGGTCACGGACACCGGCGCCATCGATGCCGCGATCGAAGCGATCCTGGCCGCCAATCAGGACAAGGTCGCGGAGTTCCGCTCGGGCAAGGACAAGCTGTTCGGCTTCTTCGTCGGCCAGACCATGAAGGCCATGGCCGGCAAGGGTAACCCGGCGCTGATCAACGACGCGTTGAAGCGCGCGCTGGCGGGCTGACCCCGCCGGCCACCCGGGCAATCGGGTGAACGGGTTTTTCGGCCTGCGCCCTCAGTCCCGTCATCCCCGGCCTTGTGCCGGGGACGATCCCCTCTGCCGTTGCCGCGATTGGTCCCCGGGACAAGCCCGGGGATGACGGGATATTGTGCTCCACGACCTGATGGAAGCGGCCACCGGATTGCCCTGCACCCGCCGCGCTTTCCGCTTGCGTCCCCGCGCGCCCGCCGGGAAACTGCCGCCATGCGCATCTGGCTGCTGATCCTTGCCCTGCTGCTGCCACCCCTCGCCGCCCAGGCCCAGACCCCGGCGGAGAAGAAGGCCGCCATCACGCAGATGCTCGACGCGCTGAAGGTCGCGCCGAATGAGGAATCCGCCGGCGCGATCGAATCCCGCCTGCGCCGCTTGCAGCTTGAAGCCAGCACCCCGGCCGTCACGCTGCTGATGAACCGCGGCCTGCGCGACCTGATCGCCGCCCAGTATGACGACGCGATCGAGGTCTTTACCGACGCCATCACCCTCGACCCCGACCACGCCGAGGCCTGGCACCAGCGCGCCGTCGCCAAGTACCGCGCCGGCAACACGGTGGGCGCGATCAACGACCTGAATGAAACCTTGGTCCGCGAACCGCGCTCCCTCGCCGCGTTCCGCACCCTGACCGAGATCGCGAGCGCGCGGGAGGACTGGAAAGCCGCCCTCGCCGCCTGGGAAAAGCTGTTGGAGATCGCCCCCCGGCTGCCCAATGCGGAGGAACGCCGCAAGGATCTCCGCCGCAAGGCCTTCGGGCAGGACGCCTGAGCCGGAAGGCCGAACAGCTAAAGACGCCGCCTAGCGATCCGTCAACCGCAACTCGATCCGCCGATCGCGGGCAAACGCCTCGGTTGAGTCACCCGTGGCCAGCGGCTGGAACTCCCCGAACGCTGTCGCTGCCAACCGTTCCGCCGGCAGCCCCGCGGCGATCAGGAACTTCACGACATTGATGGCCCGCGCCGCCGACAACTCCCAGTTCGACGTGAACAGCCCGCCCCGCACCGGGGTCCGATCGGTATGGCCATCGACCCGCAGCACCCAGGGCACCTCTTTCGGCAGATCCGACGCGATCTGCTTGATCGTGATGGCGAGCGTCGTCATCTGGCCAATTCCGGCCGGGGTCATCTCGGCGCTGCCAACCGGGAACAGCACCTCGCTCTGGAACACGAACCGGTCGCCCACGACCTGGACGCCGCTGCGCGTTTCCAGCAGCGCCCGCAGCCGGCCGAAGAACTCGCTGCGATATTGCTGCAACTGCTCGATCCGTTCGGCCAGCGCCACGTTCAGGCGGCGATCGAGGTCGGTGATCGCGGCATCGCGCGCCGGCACGTCCTTGCGGGACAGGTCGAGCGCGCCGGCGATCCGCGCCATCTTCACCCGCTGCGCGTCCAGTTCCCGCCGCAGCGCCGCCATCTCCGCCCGCGCGAGCGTCAACGCGTCGGTCTGCGCGGTCAGGTTGGATTCCACCGTTTCCCGCCGTCCGATCTCGGCGGCGGCGCGGGCATCGGCCTCCCGGATCTGGCGTTGCAGGCTGTCGCGCAACTCCGTCAGCATCCGCGCCTGTCGGGCGAGTTCGGCCAGTTCGGACAGTTTCGCCTCGATGGTTGCCTTGTCGGCCCGCACAGTGCGATCGAGCGCGGCGATCTGGCGCTCCATCTCCCGCAGGCGGGCCTGGGCGGCGGCTTCGGCGGCGGCGGAAGTCGCGAGGCTGGTCCTGGCCTGATCCCGCTCCCGCGTCGCGGTCTCGGCGTTGGCCAGGGCCGTGGTCCGCGCCGCCTGCGCCTGATCCCGCTCGCGCAGGGCCGTGTCAGCCTGGCTCCGGGCCGCCCGCGCATCCTGGGCGGCCTGGCCGGCCCGCGCCTCGGCCGCATCCTTGTCACGCACCGCCTGGTCGGCGCGTTCGATCGCCTGGGCCAGCGCCATGCGCATCCGTTCCGTGGCCAGGCTCGCGGCTTCCATCGCCAGCCCGGCATCGGCCGATTGCAGCGTCAGCCGGTCACGGTCGGCGGTCAGTTGGCTGGTCAGGTTCCGCAGGTCCTCCAGCTGCCGGCCGAGGGAGCGGCGGGCGGTGTCAGCCTGCGTGACCTGGCGTTCCAGATCGGCTGCGGTGTTGGTCAGATCGGTCGCCCGCCCGCGTTCCCGCGCCAGCGACGCGCGCATGTCGGCAAGTTCGACGCGCATCTCCTCCAGCGCCTGGTTCCGCCCCGACAGGGTCGCCGCGAGGAAGGCCTGTGCCAACACGAAGACCAGCAGCACGAAGATGATGACCATGAGCAGCGTCGACAGCGCGTCGACATAGCCGGGCCACGCGTCCAGCCCGTTATCGCCGTTGCGCCTGCGACGCGCGGCCATGCGCTATCTCGGGTCTTCGGCCAGGGCCGCGACGGTGCGGGTCAGCAGCCGCAGGTCGTTGCGCAGATCCAGGGTCGCCTGCGCGCGTCCCTGCTCGGATTCCGTGATCAGGCGGAGAACCGCGGATTCGATGTTCCGCAGATAGGCGCGCGATACGTCATCGCCGGCCTGCATGTCGGTCAGGCGTTGCAGCGCCGGGGCCAGGGATGACTGCGTCTCGGCGATCCGCAGCATCAATTGCTGGTTGGTCCGCATCGTATCGGTCAGGGCGCTCACACGCTCATTCAACGCCAGGATCGCCTGGTTGGCCTGATTTCGGCTGTCTTCCCCCCGCATGAGGATGCGTTGCAGGTTTTCCAGGTTCTCGGCCGTCTGTTCCAGCAGCGCCTGGACATAGACCGGGACGCTGCCCTCTCCCTCGGACAGGACGCCGGAGGACAGGCGGGTCAGGCCAGCCAGCCATTCCTCAAGCTCATTGAAAAACCTGTTCTGCGCCTGGCCCGCGGTCAGGTCGAGGAAGCCCAGCACGAGCGCGCCCGCGAGGCCGAACATGGAGGCGGAGAAGGCCGTGCCCATGCCGGCCAGCGGTTGGGCGAGGCCGGCCTTCAACTGCTCAAACAGCAAGTCGAGGTTGCCGGACCCGGTGGACATGCCGCCGATGACGTCGGACACCGAGCTGACCGTCTTCAACAACCCCCAGAACGTGCCCAGCAGGCCGAGGAAGATCAATAGCCCGGTCATGTAGCGGGACAGCTCGCGGCTTTCGTCCAGCCGCGACGATATCCCGTCCAGCAGGGACCGCATCGCGCCGGGCGACAGGGTAAAGCGGCTCTGATCCGGCCGGCTGGTCGAATCGCGGGACGCCAGCATGCTGGCCATCGGCGCCAAAAGCCGTGGGGAGGGCAGGACGGTCAGGCGATCCTGCCGGCTTTGATAGGCTTCCAGCCACGCGACCTCGGCCCGCAGGCGGGTCACCTGGCTCAGGTTCCACCCAATGCCGAGCAGCAGGACCGCGAGGATGAGGCCGTCTAGGACCGGGCTGCTCATGAAGGCGGTGATCAGCGTCGGCGAAAGCAGGGCGGCCACGATCGCGACCGCCACCAGGAATGCCGCCATCCGGATGAGGTAGACGGCGGGGTTGGTCATCGCGGCGCGGCGGCGTTGGCGCCGAGGAGGCTGACATCCACCCGATCGGGCTGTCCCCCCGCGGTTTGCGACCCGAGGGCGCGGACATAGATGCGGGTGGAGGCAATGCCCTCGGCGATCAGGGCGGACCGGACCGCGAGCGCGCGGGACAGCGAGAGGCGGCGGGCGACCGAGGGATCATCGGTCTTGCCGGCCGCGTAGGCGAGCACGTTGAAGCTGACCGTGTCGGCGTTGGGGGTCGCGGCGGTGAAGGCCTTGATGGCGGACAGGCTCGCCGGGCTGAGGTCGGTGGCGGCGGCGTCGAAGGTGACGCGCAGGCCGGCCTGGGTCGGTTCCGCGCGGGTGGCGGCGGTGACTGAGACGGGCGGCGGCTGGGGGGCTTCGGTTGCAGCGGGCGGGGGCGGGATCGGGGCCAGATCGGCGGTGGGCGGGGTGACGATCGGCAGGGCGGGCTGCTGTTCGGGCGCGGTTCCGGCCGCCTGGGTTGTGGCCGCTGGGCTTGGCTTTGGCTGGGCTGGCGTCGCGGGAATGGCGGTCGTGGGAACGGTGGTCGTGGGCCCGGTGGTCGAGGGCCCGGTGGTCGTTGGAATGGGCGCGGCGACGCGGGGTTGCGGCGGCGGCGCGGGGCGCGGGCGCGGTTCCCCGAGCGGGGACAGGCCGGGCAAGGGCAGGGGATCCAGCGCGCGCAGGTCGATGGTGACCTGCGCGGCCGCCGGCAGGGCCAGAAGCAGCGGCGCGACGAGGGCAAGGAGAGGGAAACGCATGGGAATGATCCTTAGCGGAACCGCCCTGGTATCTCAATCAATGTGCCGCACCTTAATCCCTGTTTCACACTTCCTTCCGCCTGGCAGGGGGCGGGAGCTTTCGGCGCGCCGGTTTTCCCGGCGCGCTGGGCCGCACGCTTACTCAGGCGCGCTGGGACGCATGTTCATTCCGGCGCGCTGGGACGCACGACATCCAACTCCAGATCGTCCTCGATATCCTCATCGACGGCGTCGGGATTCAGCGTGGCGACGTCATCGGGGTCTTCGGCCTCGGCTTCCTCGGCCTCGGGTTCCTGATCGGGATCGTCCGCGGCGGGCTGCGCGCGCTGCGGGAACCGCGGCACTTCGGCCATTTTCCGGGCGGGCCGAGCCATGCGGGGCGGACGGGGCATGCGGGCCTCCCCGCATTTCGGGCAGAGCGTCGCCGCGTGCGTCAGATCGTAAAATCGTTCACCGCATCCCGCGCAGGTGCATTTGGTGCCGAGTTCAGGCCGAACCATGATTTGTTCCAGATGTGGCTATGACGCCCGCGTGGCGCCGCCATCCCGACTAGTGTCGGGACGGACGAGACGCCACGCAAGCGTGTCGGTGGAGGCGGCTGTCAGCCGGCCTTGGTCTCGAAGAGCTTGTCCGAGCAGGCGCGTGCCAGCGCGTTGTTGGGGATCTTGCCGCCGTCGAGGGTGGCCCAGCCGGCCTTGGTCACAAGGTCGCTGCGGGAGTAGCTGGATTGTTCCGCCTTCAGCTTCACCATGACCGCCTTGTCCGGGTCCATCCCGGCCTTGTCGACGCAGAGCGGCACGAGCGCGGAGATCACCGCGGTTTCCGAGCGGCCGGCGGCGAGCCGGTCGGCGGAGCCAGCCGTCACCCATCCAAGCTGGGTAAAGCCGACAAAGGCGAGCACGATGGCGCCAACGACAGCCCCCCATGCACCCGGCTTCAGCCAATAGGGAAGCTTCATGGAACGATCCTTAAATTTTTGAGGGAATGATTTCCCGATTCAGGCACGAAACCGTTCAGGCACGAAAAACGCACGCACGAAGAAACCCCAGGCACGAATAGGGTCGGACAAGAAATCGCGAGGCACGGAAAACATGACTTAATTTGTAACTCCCAAGCCCCCCACCGTGAGCAAGAAAGGCGCTCGTGGAGGTACGGCGGGGCCAGCGTTATCCGGATAAAGCGAGGATGAGTGAAGCCGGCGTGGTCGAGAGGGCCGTGAGAAGATTCCAACCTTGTTTCCGGGCGGTG
>CAMCDA010000205.1 GCA_945873195.1 Asaia bogorensis | reverse complement strand
GCACAACACCCCGGGGCGACTCGCGATCCGTGCGACGCCAGCGAAAAAACCGGTGAACACCATGCGATAGCCAGCCCGGATCTCCGATTTATGCCTCAGACTACCGGCCCGGCGACGCTGCCGGGATTTTGTTCGGGAATCCTGGGAAGGACCCGCAGTTGTCCTCCAACCGATATTGCGGCAGAGACTCCGCAACCACCGTCACCAGCATGGGGCCACGCCCCAGCAGGCTCATCGGAAGCACCGCATTGCCATTGGTCCAGCGCCAGATTCGGGGACCGTCACGTTCCACTGGATGCAGGCCGACCACAAAAGCTGGATGATCCAGTGCCAGACGCTGCCTTCCGTCGCTGCCATCGACATCAATAGCCCGCACGCACAGCCCGAGCATCCTCCGATCAGCGCTCCCGGCAATCCCTTCGGGACGCATCGCTCGGCTGCACAGTCGTAGTGAAAGCGTATTGGCTGGCACCATGAACTGCCATTTGTTCGTACCGACGCGGGAGGCAGGCAACCTGCGACCGTCGGCCATCATGTGGACGTCGGCATCGGTGCTGACCTGGTCGGCGGTCCGCATGGGTGCGACCTCAGCCTGCGAGGCCGACAGCGACCGATCCGGCAAGTGTTCGCCATACCTGGCCGCCCCTTCCAAGGACGGGGGGTCACGATGTTGCCAGTGGGTCTCGGGTTCTGACAGGCCGGCCCTCAGCTCATCGAGCTTCTGCCTGGCTGCGATGCAGTTCGGGTCCTTTGCCAAGGCAGTCAAGGCGGCGAACGCAACGCTGCACTCAGCAGGAATGCCGTCCAGCCGTTCGGTTGGAGCTTTGAAGCGCCGAAGGTCCGCATTTATGAAACTTGTTATCTTCTGACGTCGGTCTGGGGAAAGCGCACTCAGATCGAAACCGAAGCACTGTAGCAGTTCCACAAGAATGGCGTTGGGATCGGTCAGAAACTGGTTCCATACAAAGAAGAACCGATGACACGATCGACTTCCGAATTCCGCGTCGATGACATGACGCAGCCAAAGCGACATCCCAGCCTGTAACGAGAGCCCGTTCCTGGCATGGAGCGACTGGGCCACCTCCAGGGGCGAACGGACAGGGGTTATGACATAGGGGATGTATCCCGCCTGTCCCAAGACGGGGAACCAGAAGGACAGCATGCGGCAAATTCTTGGGTCTTTCAGGACAATAATGCGTGCCCCGTCGTACTCTTCGGAAACCATGGAGACAGCACGACGAACATACTTATCCACCAGTCCTTCTGGTATGAGGGAAGGATCGAACCTCCCGCAGTCATTCCAGGCTGAATTGGCCGATGCCAGAATCTCATCGTTCAGCATCACGATGTTCTCTGGCTCGAAGAACCCCGTTGGATTGTCCGATTTGGACGGTATCAAATGCTTCGGAAGGCTCGCCCCAAGAAGGTGAAGGCATCCCGCCAGAGAGGAGGTCCCGCTTCGATGCATGCCAAGGGGCAATAGGACAATCTTGTCAGGCGGAACGGTCATGTGTCCTACACTTGGCGATCTGGACACGACGCAGGGACACGGCCAAGCGGTCCCAGCGGTCTCATCCGCGGTGGAATCCTGCTGGGTTGGTACGGGCATCATGACCGCCTTCGGTTGAGCGAAGCAGTATCCACGGAATTCAGGGGGCGCTTCATCATTTCGGACGCTCTTTGTCCGCCATTGTCAGCAATAGCGACTCTGCGACAAACGCATTGCTGTGGCGGCGTCTGATGTAGGCTAAGCCGGCGGCAACCAACGCGTCGTTCCAGACTTCGTCGGTTTCCAGACGCGCCAGCTTTTCGGCGAACTCCTGCGGTGATCGGGCGATCAGCCAAATGAGTTCCTCGGGTAGTTCCAGCCCTTCCGATGCGATCTCGCTCATGACGCAAGGCAAGCCATGGGCGAAGCTTTCCAACACCTTGCCCTTGATGCCGGCGCCGTAGCGAAGCGGTGCGACGGTTGCGCGCAGCCTGTGCAGGACGTCGGCCAGAACGGGCACGAAGCCCACCGGCAACAATCCCGGACGGCGTAACGCGCTGATCGTGTCGGGCATCCGGCTGCCGATGATGAGCGTGTCCATGTCCGGCACGCGCTGCTGAAGCAGCGGCAGGATATCGCGGACGAAGAAGTGTACGGCATCCGCGTTGGGCGGGTGCGCGAATCCGCCCACGAAGGCAGCGCCGGATCGTTCGGCAAACGGCAGCGGCGTCGGTCGTGGCAGCACCGTCCAGGGCACCACTTTGACATTCATCGCTGGGTCGAGTGCCTTCAGCATTTCAGCCTCGGCCGTCGAGTGAACCACCACGCAGTCAGTCTGCTCCATCGCCGACATTTCCGCCCGCCGCTGCTGTGCGACCGCATCCGCGCTGACCGACCGCGGGTCGATCGCATGTTGGCGTTCCAAGCGCAGGAAGTGCAGGTCGGCGATGCTGTACACGACGCGGCAGTTGGGGAAATAGCGCCGCACCATAGCCGCGTATTTGCTCGCGTTGGTATAGCGATGCAGATAGACTAAGTCCGGCTTGGCCTTCGCTTTGCGGAAAACCTCCTCGACCGACCAGTAGAATGGGTGATAGAGACACTCGACGCCGATTTTCTGGAGCTGTGCGGTATAGGGGACGCTGAACGCCATCGTGTCGGCCGGCAGAAAGGTGACCTTGTAGCCCAGTCCCATCAGGACACGCATGTGGTCGACCGACGCGTTGGACCCGGCATCCTGATCCGGCGTAGGCACCGAATCATCAATGAAATACGCCCGCTTATGGACCAGGCGCTCGGCTTCCAACTCCGGCCAGTCTCCGTTGAAACGGTGGGAGAGCAGCGTATCCTTCCAGCGCTGATAAAATTTCGCGTGGTTGACGACCTGGAACCGCTTCATTCCCCTGCCCGACGTGTCGGTGCCGGCGCTGGCCCCCTCCAGATGGATGATTTCCGATGCCGGCTGTACGACCACGCGCTTGCCAAGCGCGCGGACGCGGAAGGCGATATCGGTGTCTTCGTAGTAGCCCGGAGCATACAAGGCGTCGAAGCCCCGCAGCGTCTCGAACATCGTCCGTTCGATCATCAGTGCGGCGCCGGAAACCCAGTCGGCGTCGCGCAGGAACTTGAAGCGTGGTTCGGCCGGGTCACATCCACGACCCCAGTTCCAACCATCACCCAGACGCCAGATGATCCCGCCGACTTCCTGCAAGGATCCATCCTCGAACAGCAGCCGGGACCCGGCTATGCCGACATTCGGCACCTGCTCGAAGGTCTCGACGAGATTGTCCAACCAACCAGGCGTCACAAGCGTGTCGTTGTTCAGGAACAGCAGATATTGCCCACGCGCGGCGGCCGCACCCGCATTGCAGGTGCTGACGAAGCCCTCATTCTTCTGGTTGCGCACGATCCGAACCGCGCCCGTGAACACCAGTCCGCAAAGCAACGTTTCATCGGTTGAGAAGTCGTCGGTGATGATGATCTCAAAGGCCCGTTCGGGCAGGGCTTCTTGAATTGACTGAAGGCAATTATAGGTGTGTTTGAAATTGTTGTAGGCAGGGATGACAACCGAGACGATCGGTGGCCCGTCCAGATCGAAGTGCAGCGGTTGGTAATTGGCAAGAAGGGATGAAACCAACGCGTGCGTCTGGCCCGTCAGCTCCGCTCGGGTAATCGCCTGGTCACGCTTGATGTCCGTGTCAATGTTCCTGCCGCGCGTCAACGCCTCATGAACGTTGATCAGATCATTCAGCCAGGTGAGCATCCGCGTCATCGGCTCAAGCAAATCATTCGGTGCGACGGCATTCTCGACAGCGGAGGCGACGGCGTTCCCCATGAAAGCGATTGCGTCCGAACCAAATGCAGGGCGGCTGATCCATCGCGGCGAACCAGGCAGGTCTCGGCCGTCCGAGGCGCGTCGCACGCGCACGCAGTGCCGGGAATATGGCAGCAAGCCACCCGGATTGAGGATCGTGAACCCATACGCGCCGGTGCCATTGCCAATGCCGGCCTGGGTCAGGTCGGGCCGGAGCCGGTTGGCCGACACGCGCAGCACGACCACGTCGCCATCGAGAAGCTCAATATCAACCGATTCGTCAGGCGCCGCCTCGTCCCAGGCCCACCCGGTGATCTCCTCAAATGAAATCCGATCGGCGCTGCCAATGGGGGCTGTTGAGCTGGCCGCGGGTGGCGCCGGTGCAGGGGGTGTCGCCGCTGTTTCCACCAAACCATCCGTCTCCCCGCGAACTGCGACAAGACTGGCCTGTGCGCGGAAGAGCGACCGCGGCGCCGCTGCTTCCGCCGAAGCAAGTTGAGCAGTGGCGGGCCCGACCGGTACGGTTCCGCCGCGCGTGCGATTTGCCAGCGCCTCGAAGCCGGATAGCGCCCGTGTATTCACGTCATGCGCGGACATCTCGGTTGGTTCATTCATGGTCACGAGCGGGGATTTCTCCTGGTGAGCCGCCATGGTTACGGCTGCACGGATGCGGAACATCCGCGTGCGCCTTCTCATGCAGTGAAGGGTAATGTGTCGATCTGGTGCTTACCACACTGGAGTTGCGACGGCCTTGCAAATCAGACAGGCCCTTCTGCCTGGTTCGCTGTGAAACGAAAGGAACCGATCCATGACCGCGGAAGCCCTCGGATTGGCCACGATGAGGCGGGAAGTCAGCGTCCATTGGAGTACGACCCTCTTCATCCTCTAGCCGCGCAGGACCGGTTTCACACCATAGCGCTCGGGATGAGCGGCGACCTCACGATAAAGCCGTAGGTCCAGCGCGTTTAACGCAGTCAGGGCCGCGAGCGTGTTAGGATCAAGTTCCGGCACCGAACCCTCCGAGACATTTTCCGTTCCGAGCCTCGGCTCCCGCCATCCTAGCAGGGCGCCCAAAGCGGCGACCGCGTCGTCTATCGCTTCCACCGTCCCGGCGATCACGTAGTGGCGGCGGAGATTGTGCAGGGCCAGGCCGTAGAGCCAGTCATCCGTCAGTTTCATCCCGGCTTCCGGAGGGATCCCGGCGATGATCCGGCACATGTGGTTGTTCGTCATCTCGGTGATCTGGCTGGTAATGAATGCGTTCAGTGTCATGCCAGATCGGATCGCATCAGCGATCATCGGAGAAACCGGGCCTCCGGTCACGGTCAGCGCCGACTGATGCCGGTAGAGCGAGACGACGCGGTCGATCGGGTTGCGAAGGATCGTCGCGTATCGCGGCGCAATGCCCAGCATGCGATGGCCGCCGAACGAGAAGTGCCCCATGACGATCTCGGGACGCCGCCCTGCCCGGAAGCTTTTGGCGAAATCGAGGTTCGGATTGCCCAGAGCGAGTTCGCCATTATAGATCCAGGCAACGGTCCTGCTCGCCTGGGCCACTAGCGTCTTCAGGCTGCTGCCGGCCGTCTTCGGGATGTGGCAAAACAGTAGCGGTGATACGTCATGTTCCAAAAAAAAGCTCCTGTCCCGAACTAGCCGCCGACCCAGATCAAAATGACGGAATCGGACGAAGTCCGGAGACTGTTTGTGGTGAATGACATTGCCAAGTCTGGTTCATTAATCATGTCATGGTAGCGGTTTTCTGCGGCTGTGATCTGGATGTTGCTAAAGAAACGGCAATGTTCGGATGATAAGGCCTGTCCACTGAACAAGTCAACGCGGTCCTGACCTCATGGCGGGAGGAACCGGCAACGACACCTACCACGTCAATCACGTGCGCATTCCGGTGATCTTGAACGGTCATTCCGTTCGATCATGAACACCGATTCCGGTGATCATGAACACCCGCTCACACTGGCCCTAGCGGGTGCCTGCGAGCGGCTCATCGTCATGGCGGGTCATCACCACTGACAGTTGTCCCGTCTCATCTTTCATCGTTGGTCGTCAAGCGGTAGCAACGCCCCTCGGCGCATTTTTCCGAGAAGAGCCGGACGGGACTGCCGCTTCTCATGGCCGATCAATCGCGACCGTAGCCGCGTGGCGGTTCGATAGCGGCGAGGGCGTCGAGATCGAGATCGACAATGGCCTGCAGGGCCGTGGCGGTGTCGGTGTCTCGGAGGCTATCAGGCAGGGCGTCGCACCAGGCGGCGTATTCGGCGTGCAGGGCGAGCAGTTCGGCGACGGCGTCGCGCCAGCGCTGGGGTCGGGAGCGACGGTCGGCTGGCCGGCGGTACCGGATCACCGGTGTCAGTTGGGAGTTTTGCTGGCGCGCGCGATGGCGTGCCTGGCGTTCAGCGTTGCTGAGTGGTTGCTCGCCTTCGGGCTGTCGGCCTCTTGGCATGGCTTGACCTCCGTTACGTAACGCAATGCAGTGGATGGGCGTGGCCTGTGCACCACGCTCGTGGACGGCAGCCTTCATTCGGCCGCGGCCGCGGCCGCGGCGGTGGCTTCGGCGGAAGCACCGATGGCGTGGCGCTTGCGCAAGCTCGGCCCCTTCAACTCGATGCGATGGGCGCGGTGCACGACGCGGTCCAGGATGGCGTCACCGATCGTGGGGTCGCCGAGGAGTTCGTGCCAGCGGGCCACGGGAACCTGACTGGTCACCAACAGCGACCCCTTTTCATAGCGATCATCGACGATCTCCAGCAGATCGCGCCGCTGCTCGGCGGTCAGCGGCTCCGGTCCCCAGTCATCGATGATCAGCAGCCGGGTGCGTTCCAGCATCGCCAGCATCCGCGGCAACCTTCCCTCGCCGCGAGCAGTGGCGAGTTCGGCAAACAGCCGCGGCGCACGCCGATAGAGCACGGAGAAGCCTTCCCGGCAGGCTTTGTGCCCCAGCGCACAGGCCAGCCACGATTTGCCAACCCCGGTCGGGCCCGTGATCACCAAATGCTGGCTGTGGCGGATCCACTCACCGCCGGCAAGTTTGTGGAATAGCGTGCGGTCCAGACCGCGCGGGGCGCGGAAGTCGGTATCCTCGACCACCGCGTTCTGGCGCAATCGGGCCTGGCGGAGCCGGCGGGTGAGACGCTTGTTGTCGCGCGCGGTCACCTCGCGGTCGAGCAACAGGCCGAGCCAGTCCTCGCGGGTGAGGTCAGCGGCGGCCGAGTGGTTTTGCATCTCCAGCAACGCATCGGCCATGGCGGCCAGGCCGACGCCGCGCAGGCGGTCGGCCAGGGGATGGATCAGCATTGTCTTTCCTTTCAATGGTAATAGCCAGGGCCACGAATGTTCTCGTGCAAGAGGCTGGGTTGTTCGGGTTTGGCAGGCCTTTTTTCCTGAGCATTCTTCAGGATCGCGGCGACCGAGCTGTAGGAGCGTGTGCCCAGTGCCAGCGCCCGCGCGCAGGCCCCATCCAGCCGTTCGGCGTCGTAACGCTTCGCCAGCCCGAGGATGCCGATGCAGGAGCGGAACCCCTGCTCGGGATGCGGGCGTGCGCGCAGGATGATTTCGACCAATGCCGCGGTGTCGTCGCCGATCAGGGCGGCTTCGCGGAGGATCCGTTCATGCGTCCAGTCGCGGTAGCGCCGATGCGAACTCGGCATGTGTTCGGCGACTGTCGTCGGACGATACGGACGCTGGCTGCGCGCATGAGCTGCCACCAGCTTGCCACGGTGGAAGATTTCCACCGTCTTCGCCGTGATGCGTGCCTCTACCTCTTCGCGCAGCAGCCGGGACGGCACCGAGTAGAAATGCTTCTCGATCTCGACATGGTAGTCGAGGTTCACCCGGCAGCGCTTCCAGGTGGCATATTCATAAGGTGTCGGCGGCAGTTCCCCCAGCGCGGGGCGGTCGAGCTGCTCGTAAAGCGCGCGGCGGGTGGTCCCCCAGCCGCGCATCGGCCGATCGTTCAGCTGATCCACCAGTTCGCGGATTGCCTGGTTCAGTTCCGCCAGCGAGAAGAACCGCCGGTTGCGCAGCCGCGCCAGGATCCAGCGCTGCACCACTTGAACGCCAACTTCGACCTTGGCCTTGTCGCGCGGCTTGTAGGGCCGCGCCGGGATGACCGCCGTGCCGTAGTGCGACGCCATGTCGGCGTAGGTGCGGTTGACCAGTGGCTCGTAGAAGCAGGCCCGGGTGATCCCGGCGCGCAGGTTGTCGCTGACAATTTGGCGTGGCACGCCGCCGATGGACGTCAGCATGTTGACGTGCGCGCCTATCCAGTCTGGCAGCGACTGCGTCCAGACCGCCTCCGCGAAGATGTAACTGGAGGCCCCCAGCACGGCGACGAAGACCTCGGCGCGCTGGATCTCCCCGGTTGCCCCGTCAATCACCTCCATGGTGTGACCGGCGAAGTCGACGAAGACCCGCTCGCCGGCCGGGTGAACCTGGCGCATCGTCGGCTTCAGGCGGCCGACCCATTCTCGGTACAGGTCGCAGAACCACGAGTAGCCGAACCCGTCCTGGCCCCCCGGCCCAGCGCGGTATTCTTCCCAGAGCAGCGCTAGCGTCATGTTCGGCCGTCGCAACTCGCGATGTACCACCGCCCAGTCGGGCATCGGTCGTTGTTCCGCCGCCACATCCGGCGACGGCGGATACAACAATGCCTCAAGCTCAGCATCGCTGAGTGTCTCCGGGAGCGGCCAATCCAGGCCAACCAGCCGCGCCCGGCTCAGGTAGCCGTTCACCGCCCCGGTGCTCAGCCGCAGACTGTTCCCTATCGCCCGCTGGCTCAGCCCCTGCGCAAACCGCAGCCGCAGCACCTCACGTATCCTCCGCATCGACAGTCTCTCGTTCGGCATTCCCATCCCCTGCTTGGCAAAGGATTGGGACTACCCATGGTTGAAGACTGTCAGTAGCAGCGGCCCACCATAACGCTCCCGACCGCGTTCATGATCACCGGAACAGGTGTTCATGATCGACCGGATTGAGCGTTCACGATCAAACGGATTGAGTGTTCAAGATCAAACGGAATCAGTGTTCACGATCCACCGGAACGCGCAAATCACGCGGGTGACGTGGTCACCGAAGGTGCCGGCGGGGGCACCGACACCATCCTCGCCAGCGTCGATCACACGCTCGGCGCCACGTCGCAGATCGAGTTCCTGCAGGCTGCGGCCGGCGCCCCTGGGCTGGACCTGACCGGCAACGGGCTGGCCAATTCGATCACCGGCGGGGATGGCGATGATGTGATCGCCGGAGGCGGCAGGGGCGACCTGCTGATGGGTGGCCTCGGTGCGGACATCTTCGCGCTGCTGGCTCTGACCGACTCCAAATTGGCGCTGGCGGGCCGGGATACGATCGGGGACTTCTCGGCCGTCGCGGGGGACCTGATCGGGCTAGCTGGTCTGGACGCCAATACCGGCCTTGGCGGAGACCAGGCGTGTCAATCAGCGTTGAATAGTTTCCAGGTAACAGCGCCCAAAAGTTTCCAGTTATTCAGGCCGGTTTCGGCTGTTTTTTGCGCTGCTTGAAGCGGAAGGAGTCGTTCCCGGTTTCCAGGATGTCGCAGTGGTGAGTGATGCGGTCGAG
>CAMCDA010000204.1 GCA_945873195.1 Asaia bogorensis | reverse complement strand
CCGCGGCCCCACCCGCCGCCAGCAGAGGTTCAGGCCGGGGCAGGAAAACGGCACTTCAGCCGAACAGGAAAACATTGCGATGGCGGAAGGCAGGGCGGACAACTCACCCGCTTCAAACGGCGGACATCTTTACGCGTCACCGACAGGGGTGCTGATCAATCCCCTCCCGCATGGACCAACCCACCGCCAGCCCCTAGTGTTCCGCCGCCCCGATCGGGGCGGGAGGGGAAGGCTTGCCGTGTCGCGACTGATCGTTGTCTCCAACCGCGTCGCCCCGATCCAGGAAGGCGAAGCGACGGCCGGAGGGCTCGCCGCGGGCGTGCTCGACGCGCTGAAGCAGAAGGGTGGCCTGTGGTTCGGCTGGTCCGGCACCGTCACCGAGGAAGCCAAGCCGCACGCGGAACGCACCGTCGGGCCGATCACGCTCTATACGGTCGATCTGAACCGCAAGGATTACGACGACTTCTACCGCGGCTTCGCCAACGGCACGCTCTGGCCCGTGCTGCACTATCAGATCGGCCTCGGCCGCTTCGAATGGCCCGAGTTCGCGGGCTATCGCCGGGTCAACGACATCTTCGCCCGCGCCCTCGCCCCGATGATCAAGGAAGGCGATCTGGTCTGGGCGCATGACTACCATCTGCTGTGCCTGGCCGAGTCGCTCCGCGCCGAGGGCGTCACCAATCGCATCGGCCTGTTCCTGCACACGCCCTTTCCATCCCCCGGCGTGTTCATAACCATCCCCGCCCATGCCGAACTGATCCGCGCCATGTGCCAGTTCGACCTCGTGGGCTTCCAGACGGAGGTCGATCGCGCCGCCTTCATCGACTACCTGATCCGCCACACCGGCGGCGCGGCGCTGGAAAGCGGCGGCATGCGCAATGGTTCCGTCGCCGTCTTCGACCGCATCGTCCGCACCGGCGTTTACCCGATCGGCGTCCATGTCGACGAAGTCCGCGCCCAGGCCGAGGCCCCGCGCAACCGCCGCGAAGCCACCAAGCTGCGCGCCAACCTGCTCCAGAACCTGATCCTGAGCGTGGACCGGCTCGACTACTCCAAGGGCCTGCGCCAGCGCTTCGCGGCGTTCGAACGCTTCCTCGCCGACTACAACGACCAGCCGGGCGGGGTCACGTTCATGCAGATCGCGCCGCCCTCCCGCTCCGACATCGAAACATACCAGACGATCCGCCGCGAGCTGGAAGGGGAGGCCGGCCGCATCAATGGCCGTTTTGCCGAGGTCGATTGGGTGCCGTTGCGGTATCTGAACAAAAGCTTCGCCCGCAACGTTCTGATGCCACTCTACGCCGAAGCGCAGGCCTGTCTCGTGACCCCCCTGCGCGACGGCATGAACCTGGTCGCCAAGGAATATGTCGCCGCCCAGGACCCGGAAGAACCCGGCGTACTGATCCTCTCCGAGTTCGCCGGCGCGGCGCGGGAGCTCGACGCCGCCCTGCTGGTCAATCCCTACGATGAGGCCGGCATGGCGCGGGCCATGCGCGACGCCCTGGTCATGTCGGTTGAGGAACGGCGGGAACGGCACCAGTCGATGATCGCCGTGATGCGGGAAAACAGCCTGGAACGCTGGCGCGACCGATTTGAATCCGACCTCAGGATCGGCTGACGTGAACACCCTGTCCGGACGGATCGCGCTGGTCACCGGCGCCTCTCGCGGGATCGGACGCGCCATCGCGCTGTCGCTGGCCGCGGCGGGCGCCGATGTGGCGGTGAACTACCGCGAACGCGTCGATGCCGCGGCCGAGGTCGTGGACGCGATCCGCGCCACCGGCCGCCGATCCTGCGCCGTCCGCGCGGATGTTTCCGATGCAACCGCCGTGACCGGCATGATGGAAACGATCGGCCGTGATATCGGGCCGGTTGATGTCCTGGTCAACAACGCGGGCCTCGCGATCATTCGCGGCGTCGATGACCTGACCGAGGACGATTTCGACCAGACCATCGCGGTGAACCTCAAGTCCGCGTTCCTGTGCACCCGGGCCGTCCTGCCGCATATGCGGGCGCAAGGCTGGGGACGGATCGTCAACATCTCCTCGGGCGCGGCGCGTGGCGCGGGGGGTGTCGGTGTTCACTACAACGCGTCCAAGGCCGGGATGGAGGGCCTGACGCGCGGCTATGCGGCCCGCCTGGTCAAGGATGGCATCACCGTCAATGCGGTCTCGCCGTCGCTGATTGAAACCGACATGGTCCGTTCCGGCGTGGCATCATCGCCGGCCCGCATCCCGCTGGGCCGTTTCGGCACGTCCGAGGAGGTCGCGCAGGCGGTGCTGATGGTCATTGGGAACGGCTATATGACCGGGCAGACGATCCAGTTGAACGGCGGGATGTCGTTCATCTGAAGGCCTACCGCCAGGACTTCAACCGCTCCGCCGCCGCGATCATGTCCGCCTCCGGCCCGCAATAGCTGAACCGCAGGAACCGGTTGCCCCGCGTGCGGTCGAAATCCACGCCAGGAGTCACCGCGATCCCGACCTCGGCCAGCATCCGCGCGCAGAAAGCCACGCTGTCGTTGGACCGTTCGGTGATGTCGGCGAACAGATAGAACGCGCCCTCGGCCGGCGACAGATTGGAAAACCCGGCCTCCGGCAGCGCCCGCAGCAGATGGTCCCGTGACCGGCGATAGCGCGCGATGTTGTCCAGCAATTCCGGATGGCAATTGAAAGCCGCCTCGGCCACGACCTGGGAGATATAGGGCGCGCTGATGAACATGTTCTGTGCCAGGCACTCGACTGGACGCACCAGGTCCTCGGGCAGCACCAGCCAGCCGATCCGCCAGCCGGTCATCGAGAAGTATTTCGAGAAGCTGTTCACCACGACCGCATGAGGGCTGAACGCGGCGGCGGTCGCCACCGGGGCGTCGTAGTTCAGGCCGTGATAGATCTCATCGCTGATCAACCGCACGCCATTGGCGTCGCACCAGGCTGAGATCGCTGCCAGTTCATCCCGGTGCAGCATCGTCCCCGCGGGGTTGCAGGGGCTGGCGACGATCAACCCATCGGGGCGCGGATCGAGCTTCTCCAGCAGCGCGACGGAAGGCTGATACCGGGTCTCGGGCCCTGCCTCGATGATCACCGGCTGGATGCCCAGCGCGGTCAGGATGTTGACATACGGAGGATAGAACGGCGCCACCATCGCCACCCGATCGCCCGGATCGAAGGCCGCCAGGAACGCCAGCGGAAAGGCGCCGGAGGCCCCGACCGTCACCGCGATCCGCTCCACCGGAACGTCCAGCGAATACCAGTCCCGGATATGCCCAGCGATACGTTCCCGCAGCGACCGCAGGCCGAACGCCTCGGTATACCCCAGCGGATGCCCCGACCGCAGCGCCGCCTGCGCCGCCGCAACCGCGCCGGCGGGGGCGCCGGTGCCGGGCTGCCCGACCTCCATCCGGATCACATGCGGCGCGCCCGGGGCCAAGGCCGCCTGACGGGCGTTGGCCGCCGAGATCACGTCCATAACCATGAACGGCGGCGCGGACGCGCCCCGGCCGATCTTCAGCGCCATCGTGGCGGCCTAGCCGCCGCTCGCCGCGAGGCCGGACCCGCGTGGATCGGTCGCCCAGCCGCAGCTTGCCGATTCGTTCGGCAGATACCGACCGCATGCGATGATATTTGCGCGCCCCGGCTCCGGCACCATCGCCGGCATCGGTTGCTGGGTGCGCATCGTGTTGAACAGCCCCACCGCCACGGCCGTCGCCGCGCCCGACTGCCCGGAACCACCGACGGCGGCGCGGAAGGCATGCACGTGTTCGTTCCAGATGATACCGGCGGACAGCAGGGGCTCGGGCACCAGCGCGGGCGACGCCGCGGCCAGGATACCCAGGTCGGGGATGATGCGGCCGGTGCCGAACAGGTTGTTCATGCTCAGCGCGCAGACCACGGCATTGCCGTTCCGATCCAGCACGGCAAGGCTGGTGGAGGCCGGCAGGGAAGGCAGCGAATACCCGGAGCCGGCGGCGCCATTCAGCAGGGCATCGACCGTGACGCCGCCCGCCCGCCAGGCCGAGGCAACGGCCTGCGCGCGGGCATCGGCGCCGGCGACATCGTTGGGTGTCGCCATCAGCGCCTTGAACGCGGCGGCGGCGGCCAGGCCCCCATCGGCCGGCGGTGGCAGGAAGGCGGCAACATCGCGCCCGGTGCGGACCAGCAAGGGCTGGGTCAACTTGGGCAGTGCGTTCCGCATCTGCGCGACCGTCAGCGGGCCGCCGATGCGGGGCGACATTTCCTCCAACCGGCGGGCCAGCGCTCCCTGGTAAAGATCACCGACGCCCGAGACGCGCAGCGTGCTCAGGGTTGAGGCGAGTTCCGGTTGGCGCAGAGAATCGCCCTCGGCCAGCGGGACACCGCCTGGCGCGAAGACCGCCCGTGCGCCGGGGTCAGACATCAAGGCCCGCCCGACGACGGAGATGTCGCTGACCAGGGCCCGGGACGCGCCAACGCCGAAGCGCGCCATCTGTTCGGCCGAGGCGAAATAGGTCTCCAACGGACGGCTGCCGAAGCGGGAGTGCAGCAGGAAGACGCCGCGCGCCATCATCGGCAGCGCGATCGGCCGGTCGCCGCCACCGCCGCCAGCCGGCGCGGTGGCCGGAAACACCACGGCATCGGGCACGCCGAGGCTGGGCGATTTCGGGTTGGCGAAATACGCCAGGCACGCGCCGCCGCCGCCAATCCCGGCCCGGGACGCATAGGTCACCCAACCCGTCGTGATCATGGCCGTCATGGCATCGGCCGCGTTGCCGCCGGATGACAGGACATCGCGTCCGGCCAGCGCCGTCAGCGGCTCATCCGCGACGGCCGCGCCGAGGAAGCCCTGCACCGAGCCGACCGCGCCGGGCGGCGGTCCGGACGGGCCAAGGATGCTGTCGACCGTCGAGCAGGCGCTGACGGCAAGGCCGAGCGCAAGGAGGACGGCGGCGCGGAAATGGGGTAGGGTGCGTGGCATGAAACGCCGCTCCATCGTGTCCTGGTCCGCGTTGCTGGCCATGGGTGCTGTTCCCTCTCCGCTGTTCACCGGAATGGCCTCAGCGCAAGGCCGTGGACAGGGGAATGCGATTTATCTGATCCGCGATGCCGAGACTGAAACGCTTCTGCACAGCTTCGCCAATCCCTTGTTTCGCGTGGCAGGCGTCAGCGCCGCCATGACCCGTATCACCCTGGTACGGGATCGTGCCTTAAACGCGTTCGTCACAACCGGCAACCGGATGTTCATGAACACCGGCCTGATCCAGCAGGCGGACACCGCGCTGGACGTGATCGGGGCCATGGCGCACGAGACCGGGCACATCGCCCACGGCGACATCTCCCGCCTGCCGGAGCAGGCCTACCAGGCGCTTCTGGAATCCATCGGTTCCCTGATGATCGGCGCCGCGGCCGGGGTCATGGCCCGCGATTCAAGCGTGGCGGCGGGCGCCATATTGGGCGGGCAGTCGATGGTACAGCGCCGCTTCATGTCCTTCACCCGCGCGCAGGAGGAAGCGGCCGACCTCGCGGGCCTCAGTTATCTGGATCGCCTCGGCTGGTCGGCCAAGGGGATGATGAACCTGTTTTCCCGGCTCGATCAGCAGGAGGCGCTGATCGTCAACCGCCGCGATCCCTACCTGCTGACCCACCCGATGACGCATGAACGGTTCCTGCGGGTCGAACGCCACGTGGCCAACCTGTCCCGGATGGATACGGCCCGCACCGATGCATTCGAGGTCCCGTTCCGGATGGTCAAGGCCAAGCTGGAAGGCTTCCTCGATCCACCGGCCCTGGTGTCGCGGCGCTATCCCGGCACTGATCCCTCGCCCGAGGCGCGGTATGCGAACGCCGTGCTGAGCCACCGCATGGGCCATCGTGATACGGCGGTCATGATCCTTGACACGCTGCTGCGGGAGTTCCCGGGAAGCCCCTGGCTGCATGAGCTGAAAGGCCAAGTGCTGCTGGAAAGCGGCCAGGCGCGGGCGGCGGTGGGGCCGTATCAGCAAGCGAGCCGGCTGGCGCCGGACCAACCGCTGATCCGCCAGGGCTACGGCCATGCGATGCTGGAATCCGGCGACCCCACCCTGATCCGCCAATCCATCCCACAACTGCAATCCGCCCTCTCGGCCGCGCGCAACGATCCCGACGCCTGGCATCTGCTCGGCATTGCCTGGGGGCGCGTGGGCAACACCGGGGAAGCCAATCTTGCCTTGGCCGAGGAGGCTATGCTGTACAATAATCTGGCGGTCGCGCGTCGTTTCGCCACGATGGCGCTCGATACCTTGCCGCCGGGGCCGTCCAAGCTGCGGGCGCTCGATATCACCAACGCCATCAAGAAAGAGAACCGCCCATGACGCTTCTGTCCCGAACCGCACTGCTGGCGGTCCTCCTGGCGATGCTTGCCCTGGCGGGGCCGGCGTCGGCGGCCGTGTTTTCGGCGGAACAGCGGGCCGAGATCGTCAGCATCCTGCGCGATGCCCTGACCCGGGACCCGACCATCCTGCGCGATGCGATCGAGGCGCTGCGGGCCGATGAGACCTCCCGCGAGCAAGCCGCCAGCAAGGCCGCCGTCACCAACGCGCGGGATCGGCTGATCACCGCCGCCGATCCGGTGGGGGGCAATCCCAAGGGCGATATCACGATCGTCGAGTTCTTCGACTTCCGCTGCGGCTACTGCAAGCGGCTCGACCCTGTGTTGACCCGCTTCATCGCGGAGGACCGCAACATCCGCCGCGTCTTCAAGGACCTGCCGATCCTGGGTCCGGCCAGCGTGCTTGCGGCGAAGGCCGCGCTCGCGGCCCATAAGCAGAATGCCTACGAGAAGATGCGGGACGCGCTGATGAAGGGGGCCCCCGAGATTACCCTGTCGTCGATCCAGGCGGAGGCAAAGCGACTGGGGCTGGATACGGAACGTCTGGCCAAGGACATGGAAAGCCCGGCGATCAAGGCCCAGATCGACGCCAACCTCGCGCTGGCGCAGGTATTGGGCATCCAGGGGACGCCGGCGCTGGTGATCGGTGAGGAGTTCGTACCGGGCGCCGTGCCGCTGGAGGAGCTGCGCCGGATCGTCGCCCAGGCGCGCGCGTCGAAGTCCTGAGCGGCTACCGTTTGCGGAGCAGGAACACCCCCTGCTCCCCGAACAGATTGGCCAATGTGGGGAACCGCCGCCAGGGCGCGCGCCGGCCGGCGTCGTCGGCGGCAAGCCAATTTTCCACGATATAGCCCTCGTCCTCGCACAGCGCGAAGAAGTCGCGAATCGTGCAGGGATGGATGTTCGGGGTTTCGTGCCAGGGGGTGCTCCAGACCGAGTTCAGCGGCATCCGCCCGGTGTAGAGCAATTGCAGGCGCACGACCCAATGGCCGAAATTGGGGAAGCTGACGACCGCCCGCCCGCCGATCCGCAGCATCTGTTGCAGCACGGCGCGGGGCTTTTCGACCGCCTGCAAGGTGCGCGACAGGACGACGAAGTCGAACGACCCGTCGGGGTAGTCCGTCAGGTCGTTGTCGGCGTCGCCATGCACAACCGAGCAGCCGTTGATGATCGCTTCCGTCACCTCGGTCATGTCGATCTCGATCCCGCGGGCGTCGCAGCCCTTGGTCCGCACCAGGTAGCTGATCAGGGACCCGTCGCCGCAGCCGATATCGAGCACGCGGGAGCCAGGGGCGATCATCGTGGAGATCACCGCCAGGTCGACGCGCATCGTCTTGGATACGAACTTGATCGGGTCCTGCATGAAATCGGGTCTCGGCTGCGGTGGGAGTAGGCGCGGCGCAAGCTACGCAGCGAGGCCCCTGGGTTCAAGCAGCCGTTCTGGATGGGAGGTCTTGGGCGCCCCGCCCCACCGTCATCCCCGCGCTTGTCGCGGGGACCAATCGCGGCAGGGTGCTGGGGATGGTCCTCGGGACAAGCCCGTGGATGACGGTGGGGGAGTGGTCGGGCGCCGCACATACCCCCGGTTCGATGTCAGCGGTCCCAGCCGTTCCCGTCCCGGCGGAAACCCCCTAACCTCGGCGCACCGCAGCAGCCGAGGTCCCGCCATGACCGTCCAACCGCTCCCCTTGGGTCCGCTCGTCGAGACCCACGCGCATATCTACCTCAAGGATCAGCCGGTGGTGCCCGACGCCACGCACCACCCGAAGCGGTCCTTCACGACCGAGGACTTCCTGGCCACACTCGATGCCCATGGCGTCACCTTCGGCGTGATCGCGGCGGCCAGCTTCCTGGGCAGCGTCAACGACTATTCGCTGGCGGCGACGCGGGCCAACAAGCGGCTGCGGACGACGGTGATCGTCGATCCCTCGGTCACCCTGCCGGAACTGCGGTCGATGGCCGATGACGGGGCGGTGGGCATCCGGTTTTCCCTGCGGAACTATGCCACCATCCCCGACCTCACCCAGCCCGACTACCGCCGCCTGCTGTATCGGGTCCGCGACCTCGACTGGCATGTCCATGTCTTTGCCGAGGGCGAGCGCATCGCCGCCCTGACCCCGCATCTGCTCGAGGCCGGCGTCAAGCTGGTGATCGACCATTACGGCAACCCCGATCCGACGCTGGCCGAGAACTCCCCCGGCTATCAGGCCGCGCTGCGGGCGCTGGGCAGCGGGCATGGCTGGGTGAAGATCTCCGCGCCCTACCGCACGCCCGGCTGCGACCACCGCGCCTTGGCCGCCCGCCTGCTGGCCGAGGCCGGACCTGGCCGCCTGCTGTTCGGCAGCGACTGGCCGTTCGTCGGCCACGAGACGGAGGTGACCTACCAGGACGCCGTCACCTGGTTCGAGCACGCGATCCCCGACCCCGCCGACCGCGACCAGATCGGGCGGGCGGCGCTGCTGCTGTACGGGTTCGTATAGGCCAGTCTTTTCAACGGCCCGTTTGGAAGGACCCGCGATGTTCTCCCTGACCGAACTGGAGGACGCCCATCGGGTCGTCCTCGACACTTTCCCCGGCACGCCGCAACTCGCCTGGCCGCTGCTGGCCGCTGCTGGCCGCTGCTGGCCGCTGCTGGCCGAACGGGTCGGGGCCGAGGTCTGGGTCAAGCACGAGAACCACACCCCGACCGGCGCCTTCAAGGCGCGCTTCCATCTGTTCTGCCCATGAGAGAACTTCCCGCTTCCCCGCAACGAAGAGGTCCACCTTTCGGGATCTGTTCGGCGGGGAACCCAGGGAGCATGCCCTGCGTCACACCTGGATATCGTGCCGGAATCGCTGCCGATAGGCGCCAGGGCTTATCCCGAGCTCGTGCCGGAACAGGCGTGAGAACGAACTCGCGTCCGCGTAACCGACCTGGTTCGCGATGGCCTCCACGCTCAGGTCCCCAGCCTCCAGCAAGGCGCGCGCTGAACTCAGGCGCAGCGTCTGAAGATAGCCAAGCGGCGTTTGCCCAATCGCCGCATTGAATTTTCGCGCCAACGTGCGCTCGCTGGCCGCCACGGCCT
>CAMCDA010000203.1 GCA_945873195.1 Asaia bogorensis | reverse complement strand
ACGATCAAGCATATGGCTCACAACTTGCTCCGAACCGCCGGCGGCAAGGACTCATTGCGCCTGCGGCGGAAAGTCGCCGCATGGGATGATGACTTTCTCGCGGGCATCATCGCTCGGTGAAAAAGGCTTCACCCGATTCCCCTGGGCGGAACCCCCGCGATCGTTGACAGCGGACCATGCGCCCCGCACCCTCGGCCGAACGCTTCACGACGGGGAAACATCATGACACCTGCCCAGTACACACCCGTGGATGTTCTCGTCATAGGTGCTGGAAACGCGGCGGCCAACGCCGCGCTGGCCGCGCTGGAGGCGGGCGCCACGGTCACCATGATCGAAACCGCGCCCGAGAACGCCCGCGGCGGCAACTCCGCCTTCACGGGGGGTGCCTTCCGGTTCGTCTATGACGGCGTGGCCGATCTGCTGAAACTCGCGCCGGACATCGCCGAACTGGACCTTGGCAGTATCGACTTCGGTACCTATACGGAGAGCCAGTATTTCGACGACATGGGCCGGCTGACCGAATACCGGTGCGATCCCGAGCTGACCGAGGTCCTGATCGGGAATTCATTCTCATCCGCCCTTTGGCTGCGCCAGCACGGGGTCAAGTTTCAGCCCGCCTTGGGCCGGCAGGCCTTCAAGGTGGATGGAAAGTTCAAGTTCTGGGGCGGCCTCGCATGCCATATCCATGGCGGTGGAGAGCATCTGGTCGCCACCCTGCACGCGGCGTTGATCAAGGCCCGCATCCCGGTTCTGTATGAAACCACGGCCTTTGAGCTTCTGCATGACGACGCCCGGGTCCAGGGTGTTCGGGTCCGCCATCACGGGCGCATCCACGAACTCCGCGCCAAGGCCGTCGTGCTGGCGTGTGGCGGGTTCGAGTCCAATGCCGAAATGCGGGCGCGCTACCTCGGTCCGAACTGGGACCTCGCAAAGGTGCGCGGCACCCGCTTCAACCAGGGCTACGGCCACCGCATGGCGATGGATATCGGCGCGGCGCCCGCCGGCCATTGGTCCGGCGCGCATGCGGTGCAGTGGGACATGAACGCGCCGCCCTTTGGCGACCTCTCGGTCGGCGATCAATTCCAGAAGCACAACTATCCGTTCGGCGTGCTGCTGAACGCGCGGGGTGAGCGGTTCCTGGACGAAGGCAAGGATTTCCACAGCTACACCTATGCCGCCTATGGGCACGAGGTGATGAAGCAGCCCGGCCTGTTCGCCTGGCAGGTGTTCGATTCCAAGATCAACCACCTGCTCCGCAGTGAGTATCGGATCCCGCGCATCACCAAGGAGACCGCTGACACGCTGGAAGCCCTGGTGCCCAAGCTGACCGGCGTTGATCCGGTGGCCGCGCTGGCAACCCTGCGCGCGTTCAACGCGGCTCCGCGCCCGGATGTTGGCTTCAATCCGAACATCCATGATGGGCTGCGCACGACCGGCCTGCCAGTCGACAAGACCAACTGGGCGCAGAAGCTCGATACCCCGCCGTTCCATGCCTATGGCGTGACAACCGGGGTCACCTTCACCTTCGGCGGGCTTAAGGTCACGACGGATGCCCAGGTCGCCGACACGTCGGGCATGCCCATAAACGGGCTGTACGCGGCGGGCGAAATCGTGGGCGGCCTTTATTACCACAACTATGGCAGCGGCACCGGGCTGGTGGCCGGGGTCACATTCGGCCGCATCGCCGGCACGGGCGCCGCCAGCTTCGCGCGCGCCCGGTAGCCGAACGACGGCCAAGGCGGTAGCATCCGCCACAAAAGTCGGAGGACCTACTTCCGGCACACATGGGAGTGAAACGATGGCCTGGCTCAAACCCGCCGCGGTCGCGATGACTGTTATGTTCAGCGGAACGGCCGCCTATGCCGCCGCATGCGCCAACCCCAAGCAGATGGATGGCTTCAAAACCTGCGCCAATGTGGAACAGGCGGAGAAGGAAGGCGCGCTGACCGTCTACTCGCCCGAGCCTGAAACCAACCAGGCGAAACAGCACCAGTCCTTCATGGACATGTTTCCCAAGATCAAGGTGACCTTTATCCGCCTGCAGGCGGGCGCGCTGTACGCGAAGCTGATGGCGGAACGGCAGGCCAATGTCTTCCAGCCCGATGTGCTCTGGTTGTCCGACATGACCTTCGTCCTGGACCTGCAGAAGCGGGGCGGCTGGGCCAAGTACGAATCCCCCGAACTGGGTTCCTACCGGGCGGAGCACAAGAGCAACCCGGAAGGGCATTGGGCCTGGACGGCGCTGATCGTGGCCGGCATCGCCTATAACCCCACACAGGTGAAGCCCGAGGACGCGCCGACCAGTTGGGCGGATACCTTGAACCCGAAGTGGAAAGGCCAGATCAACGTCAAGGTCTCGAACTCTGGCTTGCAGCACCTGACCTGGGCGATGCTCAAGCAGCACGTCTCGCCGGATTACGTGACGAAGTTGGCCGAACTTCAACCGCGGGCATTCGATTCCTACGTGCAGCAGTTCGACCGGACGGTGAACGGGCAGGACCAGGTCATCCATACCGCGCAATACTCCGGGTATCTTCAGTTCAAGGCCAAGGGCGCGCCGATTGCGTTCGTCAATCCCAAGGAGGGCGTGACCGCGGCCCCCTATCCCGCCGGCATCGTGGACAAGGCCCCGCACCCCGAGGCCGCGAAGCTGTATATGGATTGGCTCCTCGGCATTCCCGGTCAGACCGCTTTCGTGAAGGCAAGCGCGCTCTATTCGCCGCGCGCCGATGTGGCCCCGCCCAGCGGCGGCGAACCGGTGACGTCGTTCAAGCTCCTGTCGCCGACGGATTGGGATGCGTTCCTGAAAACCCATCGTCAGTTCGTCGGCGAATGGGATCGCATGGTCGGCATGCGATAAAACCAATGGCGGAATGATCCCCGACGGGATCATTCCGCATACAGTTTCGTTGCCGGACACGTTCCAACCGTTCTTGTCCCTTACAGGGAGACTCGATCATGATTGGTCGCCGCTACGCTGTATTCCTTCTTGCAATGGCCTTGGCGATGCCCGCGTGGATTGCCTCCGCCTGCGAGAAGCCTCGCCAGATGGATGGCTTCAAGACCTGCGCTGATGTCACGGCGGCCTTCGCCGAGGGGGAATTGGTCCACTACGCCCCCGATACTGAAACCGCGCAGGCACAGTACCTGGCGGAATTCCGCAAGATGTTCCCGCAGATCAAGACAACGTTCCTGCGGTTGCAGACCGGTGCGCTGTACGCGCGCCTGAACGCTGAACGTCAGGGCCGCACCTACGTGCCCGACTCGCTCATCCTGACCGAGATCGGGTTCGCGCTCGATTTCCAGAAGCGCGGTGGCTACGCGCATTACCTGTCCCCGGAACTGTCGGCCTACAAGCCGCACCAGAAAAGCACGCCCGAGGGATACTTCACCTGGGACAACGAGATCATCGCGGGGATCGCCTACAACCCGAATTTCGTGACCCCCGCCGAAGCCCCCAAGAGCTGGAAGGACCTGCTTGATTCGCGCTGGGCCGGGTCGATCAATGTCAAGCTTTCCACATCGGGGCTTCAGCACTCGGTTTGGTACACTCTCCGCGAGCGTTACGGCGCTGAGTATTGGACCAGGTTCGCCGAGCTCAAGCCGCGCGGGTTCGACTCCTATGTTCAGCAGTATGACCGCACCGTCAGCGGCCAGGATCGTGTGATTTCGACCGCCCAGTATTCCGGCTACCTGATCGCCAAGGCCAAGGGCGCTCCAATCACCTTCGTCGTTCCGGAGGAAGGCCTGGGCGTCACGCCGGGCGTGCTGGGCGTGGTGGACAAGGCCCCGCATCCGAATGTCGCACGCCTGTTTCTGGACTGGTACCTGGGGGTACCGGGTCAGACCGCGATGGCGAAGGCCACGCTCAACTACTCCCCCAGGGCTGACGTCGCACCTCCGCCGGGTGGTCAATCAATGGTGGGCGTGAAGATGATGGTCCCCGGCGATTGGGATGCGTTTCTCAAGAGCCACTCGCAGTACGTGCGGGAATGGGATCGGATGACCGGCCTGCGCTGACGGCCACGACACGCTTCGCCGGGATAAGCCGGCGGAGCGTGATGATCATCGCGACAATAAGCGCCACGAGAAACACCCAGTGGGCCGGGCGGAGGCAGAAGTCGATCGACTGGTTGGCGCCCAGCACCCGCCACGGATCCACCCCAGTCGCCAGTCCGTACCATCCGAATTCAATGCCAGCGGTCAGCACGCCGGCGACCATCGCCAGCACCGGATAGACCGCGAGCGGCCGGCGCAGGGATGTCGGCAACGCCCTCCAGAGCATCAACCATACGAACACGCCGGCCGCGAACACGGCCTGGGAGACGTTTGCCTTGCTCTGAAGCGCGTAATGCCAAAGAGCCAGGATCGTGATCGGGTAGGCGAACCAGTGCAACCGCTTCCAATTGCGGCCCATGCGCCGGATGGCCGCGTCGGTGGACGTCGCCGTCAGGGCCAGCAATCCGACCAGGGCGACAAATCCAATCGTCAGGTAAAACCGCTTGAATATCTCGGTCGCGACGACCACGACCGAGTATTTCTGTTCCACGACGTAAAGGAACAGATGCACGGCGGCATAGCAGAATGCCGTGACCCCGACCATGCGCCGTACCGTGAGCAAGCGGCTCCAGTCCAAAAGCCGGGCGAAAGGGGTGATGGCGAGGGCGATCAGAAGGAACCGCATGGCCCACAGCCCGGTTTCGTGGATCACGTCGTTGACCGCGCGCCCGCCCATGAAGCCGGCGGCCCACAGCGACCCGTAGAGGATGCCGGGGACCAGGCACAACAGCAGTACCGCCATCTTCAGTGGCAGGAAGCGGCCGTGTCGGTCTCGCCAAGGCATGCGTATTGTCATCAATCTTCCCACTCGTCGGACCGAAGCACCGGTATCGGTCCCCCATCTGACACGCAAATGAGCCCGGCGTTACCTGATAATCGCAGGTCCGGGATATCGCGCTTATGGCGGTGGTGAACGCGAGGCGGTCGTTCCGTGTCCGTAGCGGCGGGGGGCTACGCGGCGGGTATCATCCGTCCCAGCGGGCGGCCAGCGAACAGATGGACATGCAGATGCGGCACTTCCTGCCCGCCGTGATCGCCCATATTGGACAGGATCCGGTAGCCAGGTGCCTCCAACCCCAGGTCGCGCGCGACCTTGGCGACGGCGCGGACGAAGCCGGCGATCTCCTCGACCGACGCCTTGCTGCTGAAATCGGCAAAGGAGCAGTAACGACCCCTGGGGATCACCAGGATATGGGTCGGCGCCTGAGGGTTGATGTCATGAAAGGCGACCGACCACTCGTCCTCATGGACCTTCTTCGCCGGCAGCTCACCACGAAGGATGCGCGCGAAGATGTTGTTGTCGTCGTAGGGGGGCAGGCCTGAGACGGTCATAACCGGATGCTCCGCGACATTGTCAGGGGATTTTCTTGGTTTGCGGCCCGAGCGAAACGGGCAGGTCGCGCGGCCGGGACGCCTTCTCGGTAACGCCGCTGACCCCTTCCCGGCGTTCGAGTTCGTCCCAGACCTCATCGGGCCGCACCCCAGCGGCGACCCAGACCACGAGCAGGTGGTAAAGGACATCGGCGCTTTCCGCGACCAACGCCTCGTGGTTTCCTGAAACCGCCTCGATCAGGCACTCGACCGCTTCTTCCCCGAATTTCTGGGCGACTTTGGCGGGTCCGCGGGCCAAAAGCCGAGCGGAATGGCTGACCGCGGGGTCCGCGTCGCGCCGGCTGAGGACCACTTGCCATAGGCGATCCAACACGGCCCCGCGCGTCGCATCGATGACGGGAGCTGGCTGCCGAACCACGGCGACCCGTGCCTTGACGGTCTTGACGGTCTTCGTGGACGATTGCTTGCGCTTCGCGCCGGGTTTTTTCTTTTCAGGCTTCGCCATGGTCAATTCGTCATCCTGGGCAACCGCACGGGTAGGTGGGCCTGATTGAGGCAATCCTTCACTTGGCCAATCGTGAACGTACCAAAATGGAAGACACTCGCGGCCAGCAGCCCGGTTGCGCCGGCCCGCGCGCCCGCCGCGAAATGTTCCAACGTGCCGACGCCACCCGATGCGATGACGGGCACCCGCACGGCGCCGCAGACCCGTTGCAGCAGCGGCAGGTCGAAGCCATCGCCGGTGCCGTCCCGATCCATGCTGGTCAGCAGGATTTCACCCGCGCCCAGGGCCACCACCTGCTGGCACCAGGCGACCACGTCGATGCCGGTCGGGCGGCGGCCGCCATGGGTAAAGACCTCCCACGCGTCGGGGCTGGTCTGTTTGGCATCAACCGCAACGACCACGCACTGGCTGCCGAACTTGGTCGCGGCTTCGCGCACCAGTTCCGGCCGAGCGACGGCGGCGGAATTGATGCTGCACTTGTCGGTGCCGGCCAGCAGCAGGCGGCGCATATCATCGGTTGATCGGATGCCGCCGCCGACGGTCAGGGGCAGAAAAACCTGCTGCGCGGTGCGGGAGACGACGTCCAGGATCGTGTCCCGGTTTTCGTGACTGGCTGTGATATCGAGGAAGGTCAGTTCATCCGCGCCGGCTTGATCATAGAACACAGCCTGCTCGACCGGATCACCGGCATCGCGCAGGGACAGGAAGTTCACGCCCTTCACGACACGGCCGTCCCGTACGTCCAGGCAGGGGATAATCCGAAGCTTAAGCATGGTCGCCGTCTTAACGGCATACGGGGTTGTCGTCGCGCGTAAACTGACCGACCAGGGCATGGGATTCCCGCATCACTCGACGGTTTGTATAGAAAGATGGTCTGCCGAATACGACTAGGAGATATGCGTTCGTAATGCGTTCTGTTCCCGGGAGACGCTCATGCGTTCTGTCGGCCCCGCGCAAACAGACCGATCAAATCGTGGGCGTATCGGTCCAAGGCTGCTGAACGGAATCGGCGTTGGCGGTGCTGGGCCACCCGCGCCGATCACCGCCTTGTCAGAACCGCATGGACGCCACCAGCGATCCGGCATGCGTGGTCGTGGTGCCCGAATAGGCGCCGTCATACTGCAACCGGAAGTCCATCAGTTGGCCGGTGTAAAGCTGCACCCCAGCCCGCACGACCGCCGCCACCGGGTCGATCGGAACCGTTGTGGCGAATGCCCCGCTGCCCGCCGGCGCGCTGATCAAACGTCCGGTCTGCCGCCAGGACCGCGTGCTGTGCAAGTTCATGCCCACCGCCACGAACGGACGCAACAGCACGTGGTCAGCCAACGCGACCCGCCCGCCCAGTTCAAGCATCGGGTTCAGCGTGACCGTGGTCTGGGAAGCCGCGTCCACCGAAAGCGCCAATGCCCCGCCGCCACTCTCCCGATATGATCCCGTGCGCGCGTTGATCGCGCTCAGCCCAAGGCTCGACCGCAGATACAAAGACTCCTGACCCAGCGTGTAGGCCGCGCGGAGCATGAGCCCCAGATTGGCGGTCCCGGGATTGCCCTTCGCAACCGCCCCGAAGCCCGGGAGGGTGATCACGCGGGCCGTGTTGAACTGCCCGGCGCCACCAAAGCCAGCCGCGGCGAACAGCCAGGGTCCGGTCTGGTATTTCAGCACCACGGCCCCCAGACCCGCCTGGCCATTGCCGCTGACAGTGCGATCAGTGCTGGCCAGGTTGCTGCTCTCATACGCGAGCGACCCGCCAAGGAACCAGTTCGGCGCAATCTGGTACTGCCCGCCGATCTGCCAGGTGACCGCATTCAGGCTGTAGTTGCCGACCCCATTGCCCGTTTCCTGGCTGGTGGTGCGACCGGTGACGCGCATCCAGCCGCACTGGCCTTCGACCAGCATCGCCGTGGTGCCGGAAAACTCCGGGCATGACATCGCGTTGTTTGCGAAGGCCCCGGCCGAACCATGCCCACGCGCGCCCGGCGCATAGGTTGAGTTTGGCGACAATTGGCGAAGCTGCGCCGTATAGGCGGCCTCTCCGCTGCTGGCCGCGGTGTTCAACAGGGCAAACAGCGGCCCCAGCACGAGGGAGCCGCCCCGGTCCCAGATCGCCTGCAGGTGTTCGGCAACGGCAACCTGCGACTGCGGCATGTTGAACCCGGCCGGGACGAAGTCCGCCGAGGTCGCCGCCAGCAGATACTGATTGCCGGAACGCGTGACCGAATAGCCGAACAGGGCCGAGGCCTCGGCCGCAAGCGTGCCCGACGCACTGCTTTGCACCGTCATGAACGGTATCGCGACATTCGGCAGGACCGAGTCCAGGATGCTGGTCCGCACCTGCCCGGCCAGGATCGCGCTGCCCTGCACGGTCAGGCTGTCCGAGCGGCGGCCGCCGAAATCCGCGTCGATGACCAGGGTGCCGGTCCCAGTCTGCACGAAATCACCGGTCAGGGTCGTCCGGTCGATGCTCCCGGCCGTTCCCACGTAGACTTGGCCGCTGTTGACCAATCGGGCCGCGCGGATCGAGCTGCCGGCAAACAGGGTGCCCCCCGTGATGTACTGCCCCTGCGGCCCGAGATTAACCGAGCCGAACACAGTGCCGCTGGGCACATACAGATCGACCGAGGCGTTGCCGGAGTAATTGACCGCCACGCCGGACAAGGCGCTGATCGAGGCGCCGCCCAGGATGTTGATCGTGTTCTTCTGGGTTTCGTTGTAGACGCCGTCGGCGACCCAGATCGCGGCGCCCTGCGCGCCCGAACCGCCCTTCAGGACAAAGTTCGTGTTGACGGTCACCACGCCCGATCCGGCCGTCGTGCCCAGCGCGCCGATGCTCTGGGCGAAGATCGCGATGCTGTTCTCACCCGAGACATTGACGCCGCCGTTCGCGGTCACCGTCACCGCGCCGGAATATTGCACGCCATCGTTGTAGGAATTGCCTGTCGCGCCGGCGTACAGCGTGCTGCCGAACCCGATCAGGCCGCCGCTGGTGCCGATGCTCTGTGCCACGATCCCATGCGCGCCAGCCCCGGTGGTCAGGATTTGGCCATTGCTCTGAAGGACCGTGACCGCGCCGCCAATCCCGGGATTGCTCGTAACCGCCGCCGGCGTGGTGGAGAGGGTGGGGGTGCCCGACGTATAGCCCCCGATGCCGCCACCACCGCCGATCGATTGCGCGACGACGCCATGCGCGCCGGCGCCGCTGGTCTTGATGTCTGTCGCGATGCTGTTGTGGGTGCCCCCCAAGCCCAAGATGATGTTGATGGCCCCACCGGTCATGACCTGGGCAATGGTGCGCCCCAGGACCGGTATCGTCTGAAGGCTGCCCGGCAGGGCGATCCCCAGGCCGCCGCCGCCACCGATGCTCTGCGCCAGGATGCCGTAGGCGTTGTTGCCGGTCGTGGTGATCTTCAGCCCCGCGGTGTTGACCGTCACGATCCCGCTTTGGGCGGAGTTGGGAAGGTAAGCGCCCATCTGCAGGGTGATCGCCCCGGCGGTCTGCGTCGTGGGATCGAAGGTGCTGCTGCCCGCGCCGCCGA
>CAMCDA010000202.1 GCA_945873195.1 Asaia bogorensis | reverse complement strand
GGACGGACTCGGCGGTGTATCAATCAGCGGCAGGACCATAACGCCGCCAGGCTTTTGCGCCTGCGCGCCGCCAACCGCGAGCGACAGCATTAGGGCGCAACCGGCCACGCGGCCGAGGAATGATCGCATCCTGGTTTTCTCCTTCCCTTGGCCGCGGGTTCACGCCCGTGTGCCATTGCCAAAACGCTGCGCGGTTTTCCGCCGGGACGCAACCTTCGCCGGTGGCACGGTTTCACGTGGCGCCATCCGCGCTAGACTTCGGCAAAACAGGAGGAACGCCATGCGTGCCTATGAATTCGACCATGTGCATCTGCGCAGCGCCGACCCGGATGCGATGGGCCGGTTTTTCGAAACGATGTTCAACGCCAAGGTCACCCGCGGCATCTACCCGCCCGGCACGCTGTATCCCGGCAAAATGCGGGTGCGGATCGAATTCGGCGCGCGCGTGGTGTTGGTCGCGCCGGTGCATCCCGACGACCCGACCGCGCCCGCCCCGCCGTTCCCGCATTATGGCGTCGAGCATATTGGCCTGACCGTCGATGACGTGGACGCCGCCTGCGCCGAACTCGCGGCCAAGGGGGCCGAGATCGCGATCGGTCCCCTGACCCGCGACGCCGGCACGCGGCTGGCCTTCATTCGCGGGCCGGAGGGCGTGATGGTGGAGATCGTGCAAAAGCGCTGACCGGGATCACCGGGGCGTTGCCGGAACCAACGAAAGCAGGAAACGAATCCCGCCACCATCCGTGATTAGAAGAATATTTTTCTTAACTCTTGGCTACCTCTTGCCATGAACGGAAAAATCCTCTTTCTGGCACGACCTTGATGCCGTCCGACCAGGAGTACCAACCGTGTCCCAAACCCTTACCCGGCGCGCCGCGATCGGCGCCACGCTGGCGGTTGCCGCCGCCGCCCCGTTCCGGGCCCATGCCGCGCCGAAGGAAATCCGCCTCGACTGGGCGACCTACAACCCGGTCAGCCTGGTCCTGAAGAATGAAGGCCTGCTGGAAAAGGCGCTCCAGGCCGACGGAATTTCCGTGCGCTGGGTGTTCTCGGCCGGGTCGAACAAGGCGCTGGAGTTCCTGAACGCCGGCTCGCTCGACTTCGGATCGACCGCGGGTGCGGCCGCCCTGGTCAGCAAGATCAACGGCAATCCGATCAACTCGATCTATGTCTATTCGCGGCCGGAGTGGACGGCGCTGGTCACCCAGGGCAATTCCTCCGTCAAGACGATCGCCGACCTGAAGGGCCAGCGCGTCGCGGTCACCCGCGGCACCGATCCGCACATCTTCCTGGTCCGTGCCCTGGCCGGGGCCGGCCTGTCCGAGAAGGACGTGAAGCTGGTGCTGGTGCAGCACGCGGACGGCCGCACGGCGATGGAACGTGGCGACGTGGTGGCCTGGGCCGGGCTCGACCCGATGATGGCCGCGGCCGAGGTCGAGGGCGGTGCCCGCCTGTTCTTCCGCAAGCCGGAAGCCAACACCTGGGGCGTGCTGAATGTGCGGACCGAGTTCGCCAAGGAAAATCCGGAACTGGTGCGGAAGGTCCTGGGCGTCTATGACACGGCCCGCAAATGGGCGGTGGCCCATCCGGCGGAACTCAAGGCGATGATGATGACGGCGACAAAGCTGTCCGACCCGGTCATCACGCGGCAGTTGGAGCGGACGGACATGAGCAGTGGCCAGATCGGCCCGGTGCAGGCGGAAACCATCAGCGCGGCCGGCAAGGCCCTGCAGGAGGCCGGCGTGCTGGATGCCAAGCTCGACATGGTCGCCGTGACCAACGGCCTGATCGATCCGTCCTTCGCGAAAGCCGCCTTGGGCGCATGAGGCTGCTGGCGTCCCGCCCGTGGATGACGGGTCTCATTCTGCCTGTCATCCTGGGCGTGACGTGGGAAGTGGCGGTGCGCTTCGGCTGGGCACAGGGGCGGCTGATGCCGCCGCCGTCGCGGCTGGCCGAATCGGCCTGGGCGCTGGCGGCGTCCGGTGAACTGAGCACGCATATCATCGCGACCATGACACGGGTGCTGGTCGGCTTCGCCATCGGCGCCGCCTCCGGCACCGTGCTGGGCGTCGCGACCGGGGCCAGCACGCGGCTGCGGGAGTTGCTCGATCCCTCCGTGCAGGCGATCCGGTCGGTACCGTCGCTCGCCTGGGTGCCGCTGTTCATCCTGTGGCTGGGCATCTTCGAGACATCGAAGCTCGCGCTGATCGCGCTGGGCGTGTTCTTCCCGGTCTATCTGGGCGTGCTGAGCGCCATCCAGGACGTCGACCGCAAGCTGGTGGAGGTCGGGCGCGTGTTCGGCCTGTCGCGGCTGGGCATCGCGCTGCGGATCACCTGGCCGGCGGTGGTGCCGACCTGGATCGCGTCGCTGCGCTCGGGCCTGGGGCTGGGGTTCATGTTCGTCGTCGCCGCCGAACTGATGGGCGCGTCGGAGGGGCTGGGCTACCTGCTGGTTGATGGCCAGCAGATGGGGCGCGCCGATTCCATCCTCGTCGCGCTGATCGTCTTCGCGCTGCTGGGCAAGGCCTGCGACGGCATTCTGGTGGCCGCCAGCCGGCCGCTGCTGCGCTGGCAGGACACCGTTAGGAGCCGGCTGTGACCAAGCTCGCCATTCAGCATCTGTCCAAGACCTATGCCGACGGGACCGAGGCGCTGCGCGATGTCCAGGTCCATGCCGACAGCGGGGAGATCGTGGCGATCCTGGGCGGGTCCGGCTGCGGCAAGACCACCCTTCTGCGCCTCGTCGCAGGGCTCGATGAGCCGAGCGGCGGGGTGGTGATGGTGGATGGGGCGGAGGCGGTGGGGACGCATGGGGCGATCAGCGCCGTGTTCCAGGAGCCTCGGCTGCTGCCCTGGCTGACCGCGGGGCAGAATATCGGCTTCGGGGGGCAGCGTCTGACGGCCGAGGAACGGTCGCGCCGGGTGGAGGCCTTGCTGGGCCGGATCGGGCTGGCGGGCTATGCTGATCGCTGGCCGCGCGACCTCTCGGGCGGGCAGCAACAGCGTGTCGCGATCGCGCGGGCGCTGATCGGGCATCCGGGGGTGCTGCTGCTGGATGAGCCGTTCTCGGCCCTGGATCCCTTCACGCGGGCAAGCCTGCATGAGCTGCTGCTGGACCTGTGGCGGGAGTTGCGGCCGACCATCGTGATGGTGACGCATGATATCGAGGAAGCGGTGGTGCTCGCCGACCGGATCGTGGTGATGAAGCCGAAGCCTGGGCGGGTGCATGAGGCGATGGCGGTGGATTTGCCTCGGCCGCGGGACCGGCTGGCGCCGGCGTTTGATCTGATGAAGCGGCGGGTGATGCGGGCGATCGACCGGTCCTTGGGCGAGGAGCACGGAACGGGATTCCGGGCCTCGGCCAGGAGCGCTTCGCCCTGGGTTTGAGGGTGGGCGGCGGCGTTACCTTCGTCATGGCCCGCGAAGGCGGGCCATCCACGACTTCCCTGTCAAGCACACGCAAAAGTCGTGGGTGCTGGGCCTTCGCCCAGCATGACGAAGGGGCGATGCCAGCATCGCCAGCATCGCCCCCCTGCCCCGAATATCTTAACGGGAAATTGCCACCCCCGTCGTGGTCCACGACTTCCTTGTCTGCAACAGACGAAAGTCGTGGGTGGTGGCCCTTCGGCCACCATGACGAGAGTAGGCCGACTTAGAACTCAGTAACGATACAGGTCGTGCTTGAACGGACCCTGCGTCGCGATACCCAGATATTCCGCCTGCTTCGGCGACAGCTTGGTCAGCGTGGCGCCGACCTTCGCCAGATGCAGCGCCGCGACCTTCTCGTCGAGGTGCTTCGGCAGCACATAGACCTGGGTCGTGTCATAGGTGCCCGGCTTGGCGGTATACAGCTCGATCTGCGCCAGCACCTGGTTGGTGAAGCTCGCGCTCATGACGAAGCTCGGGTGACCCGTGGCATTGCCGAGGTTCACGAGGCGGCCTTCGGACAGCACGATCAGGCGCTTGCCTTCCGGGAACACGACCTCATCGACCTGCGGCTTCACGTTCTCCCACTTGTAGTTGCGGAGAGCCTCGATCTGGATTTCCGAGTCGAAGTGGCCGATGTTGCACACGATCGCGCGGTGCTTCATCGCGCGCATGTGTTCGATCGTGATCACATCGACGTTGCCGGTCGCGGTGACGAAGATGTCGCCCAGCGAGGCGGCCTCGTCCATCGTCACGACCTGGTAGCCTTCCATCGCCGCCTGCAGCGCGCAGATCGGATCGACTTCGGTCACCATCACGCGGCAGCCGGCGTTCCGCAGCGAAGCCGCCGAACCCTTGCCCACGTCGCCGAAGCCGTTCACCACGGCGACCTTGCCGGCCATCATGACGTCGGTGCCGCGGCGGATGCCGTCGACCAGGGACTCACGGCAGCCATACAGGTTGTCGAACTTCGACTTGGTGACGCTGTCGTTGATGTTGATCGCCGGCGTCAGCAGCTTGCCGGCGCGGGCCATGTCCCACAGGCGATGCACGCCGGTCGTCGTCTCCTCGGAGATGCCGCGCACGTCCTTCAGCATTTCCGGGTACTTGTCGTGCATCAGCAGCGTCAGGTCGCCGCCGTCGTCCAGGATCATGTTCGGCGTCCAGCCATCCGGGCCGCGGACGGTCTGCTCGATGCACCACCAGAACTCTTCCTCGTTCATGCCCTTCCAGGCAAATACGGGGATGCCCGCGGCGGCGGTGCCGGCGGCGGCATGGTCCTGGGTCGAGAAGATGTTGCAGGACGACCAGCGCACGGTGGCGCCGAGGGCCGTCAGCGTCTCGATCAACACGGCGGTCTGGATGGTCATGTGCAGGCAGCCGGCGATGCGCGCGTCCTTGAGCGGCTTGGACTTGCCGAACTCGGCCCGCAGCGCCATCAGGCCGGGCATTTCGTCCTCGGCCATCGAGATTTCCTTCCGCCCCCAGTCGGCGAGGGAAAAGTCTTTAACCTTGAAATCCTGGGTCGCGGGCATTCGGTCGCTCCTGTTTGGTGGCAGCGATATATAAAGATATCTGCATGTGTGCAAGTCTTTCGTGACCCGCTCGGCGCGGAGGACGCGCCGGCGGTCGGGCAATGGCCCCCCGCCATTCCCGCGGCAGGTCGGAATTCGGATCCCGGCCCGGGACACAAACCCGGTGCCACGCCGCTGAATGTCGCATCGGCTGCGGGCCACCATGGCGGATATTGGTTAACGCTTGGTAAACGCGGCCCGCGGATCGGACACCTCGCATCGCCGCCTTTACCCGATCCGCCCGACACGGCAGGTTCCGCCGATCAGAGGCCCCGCCGCATGCAAGACCCACCGCCCCCCGATGACGCCCCGCCGGCCACGGACATCCCCGATCCGGCCAAGCTGTATGACGCGGCTTTGAACTATCTCGCCCGCTATGCCGCGACCGAGGCGGGGCTGCGCCAGGTGCTGCTCCGCAGGGTTGACCGATGGGCGCGTGCGCTGCCCGATCCTGATTCGGCCGAGGACCAGATCGCCGCCGCCCGTCGCGCGATCGGTCCCATCATCGCCCGTCTTGTTGTCCTGAAGGCGGTGGACGACGCGGCCTTCGCGGCCAGCAGAAGCCTCGGGCTGCTGCGAGCGGGCGTGTCGCGCCGGGGCGTCACGGCGAAGCTGGCGGCGAAGGGGATCCCCCCCGCCCAGGCCGCCAGCGCCCTGCCCGATGACCCGGAGGCGGAGCTCGGCGCCGCCGTCGTGCTGACCCGCAAGCGCCGGATCGGCCCATTCCGCGCCACCGAGACCGATGACCCGGCCGTCCGGCGGCGGGAATTCGGGATCATGGCGCGCGCCGGCTTCCCCTCCGCCATCGCGCGGGAGGCGCTTGCCATGGACCGGGAGGACGCCGAGGCCCGCATCCTCGCCTTGCGCCAATAGAGATGCGCTGGCTTCTGCTCGTCCTGCTGGTCGGCGCCTGCGCTGTCGAGCAACCGGGGTCCGCCGGCGCGCCCAAGGGGCCGTGGCGGGATCAGATCCATTGGGTGACGATGCGCGACGCCATGGGCCTGCCGGCGACGCTCTATACTCGGATATGCCGCCCCTTGGGCGACGCGCCCGCGCCGGTCGTCCTGATCAACCATGGCTCCCCGGCCAGGCCCGGCGACCGGCCCTCGCGCCAGCCTACCACCTGCGAGGGAGAGGCGGCGACCTGGTTCCTCCAGCGGGGCTTCGTGGTGGTGGCGGGGATGCGGCGAGGGCACGGCGCCTCGGGCACCGTGCTGGCGGAAACGTCGGGGGATTGCGGTTCGGCCGAGTTCGTTCGCGCGGGACGGGAGGCGGCGCGGGACCTGGATGCGTTGGTGAATTACGCGGCCGCCCTGCCCTTCGCGCGCCCGGACCGGATGGTGATGGTCGGGCAGTCAACCGGCGGATGGGCGACGATCGGCTATAACAGCGTGGCGCATCCGCGGGTGACCGCGATGGTGAACATGGCCGGCGGGCGGGGCGGGCATTACCAGTTGATGCCGAACAATAATTGCCGGCCGGACCAGTTGGTGCTGGCGGCTGGGGTCCTTGGCAAGACGGCGACGACGCCGATGCTGTGGGTCTATACCGAGAATGACTCGTTCTTCGGCCCCCGGCTTGCCGCCGCGCTGCACGACGCCTTCACCCGGGCGGGGGGCAGGGCCGAGATGGTTCGGCTTCCGGCGTTCACCGAGGACGGGCACTCGTTGTTCTTTGGGCGGGGCGGATCGTCGATCTGGGGGCCGCTGGTGGAACGGTATCTGGCGGGGCGGCGGTAGGGACCGTCCCCCTACCGCTCGCTGAACAGCACCCCGCCCTTGGCCTTGTTGTCCTTGGACGATTCCACGATCTGCACCATTACCGCCTCGGCCGGGGAGTTGAAGTGCTTGACCACCGCGGCGGTGATGTCCTGGATCAGGGCCTTCTTCTGCTCCTTCGAGCGGCCTTCGATGGCATAGACATAGATTTCCGGCATAGGACGGCCTCCGTCAGCGCAGTTCTTCGAGGATGGGCATCAGGTACTCGGCGAACAGAGCGGGGTTCTCGGCGAAGGGGAAATGGCCGATACCGGCCATCGCCTGGAAGCGGACGCCGGGGATTTTCGCCGCCGTCGCCTCGGACGCCTCGACCGTGCAGGAGTAGTCGTATTCCCCCGTCAGCATGAACAGACGGGCGCGGTTGGTGTCGATCTTGCCCACCCGTTCCCGCGCGTCCCAGTCGCCCGAGTAGAAGGCGATGTCGCCGAAGAACACCGCCGGCCCACCCTGGCCGTAGTGCCAGTCCACCATCTCCACCCATTCCGCCGGGCTTTGCGGGGCGCTCAGCGCCCTGATCCATTCCGGCACGAAGAAGGCCTGGTTGACCTGGGGATGTGACGCCCAGGCGGTCTGCCGGCGCTCGATCTTGTCGCAGGCCTCGCAGGCGACGATGCCGGTGAAGGCGTCCGGGTGGCGGTAGGCGAGTTCGAGGCAGATTTCCCCCGACATCGAGGCGCCGAGGGCGACCGGGCGGTCGAGCTTCATGGCGGCGACGAAGCCCATAATCAGCGCGACATACAGATCGGTGTTGAGCCTCCAGGAGCCCGGGATCGCGCCATCGGGCGGCGGGGACTTGCCGTGGAACGGCAGGTCGAAGGACACCAGACGGTGGTTCCGGGTGATCCGCTCATCCGCCATCAGGCCGTGGAACTGCCGGCCATCGGCGCCGGCGGTGTGCATGCACAGGACGTCGCGGCCCTGGCCGGCGGTCTCGTAGTAGACCTGATAGGTCGTGCCCTCGACCGTCACGGGGACATAGCCGCCGGTGACCTGGGGGATGGCGCGCTTTTCGGTCCTCGGGTTGAGGATTTTCGGCGCCGGGGCGGCATTGCCGAGGGCGAGCCACTTGCCGACCTCCAGCACCCGGCGAGCGATATGGGCATGCTGCATGAAGGCAAGCTGGTCGCCGAGGATCTGGAACTCCGGCACGCGATAGACGAGGGCGAAGATGCCCTGGTGGTGGCGCGGCGGGATGGGTTCGAGGAATTTCGCCCAGACGGCGGCTGGGGCGGAAAGGGTGAAGGCGGGGCTGCCGTCGGCGCCGGTCACGCGGCCGTCGGTCATTGAGAAGACCGTGGCGGCGCCGTCAACGACCACGGAGAAGCAGACGGACCAGGGGCCGGCCCAGGCATTCAGGGTCGGGTCGGTCGCACAGGCGGCATGCCACGCGGCGGCTGGGGGGAACTGGGTCATGGTTTCGGCCTCTGGTTGGCGCGGGCGGTGGGGTGGGTGTTGGCGAGGTTGCCCCCCCTCCCCTTGAGGGAGGGGGTTGGGGGGAGGGGTAGGCCCCCACCAGTCCGTGCCGCTTCACCCCCCACCCCGGCCCTCCCCCTCAAGGGGGGAGGGGGCGTTGGGTGCTAGGACGGGTCGATCAGGCGGCGGACGACGGGGTGGTAGCGGTCGCCGTCGCCAGCGGCCTCGGACGCCTTCAGGCGCTGCATGGCCAGCCTCGCGCCCTCAACCTTCAGGCCAGCCTCATCCGCCATTTCCAGCGCATAGGACAGGTCCTTGATCGAGTAACGCACGCTGAACGCGCGTTCCGGATACTCCTGCGGGACCATCGCCTTCATGCCGTGGTTGCGGAGGATGAAGCTGTCGCCCGACCCGGTGGAGAGGATGCGCAGCAGCGTGTCCGGCTCCACCCCGTTGCGCCGACCGATGGCAATCGCCTCGGCCAAGGCATGCGTGTTCTCGAACACCAGCATATTGTTGAGGATCTTCAGCACCTGCCCGCAGCCGACCGGGCCGCAATGGCTGACATCGGTGCCCATCGTCTCCAGGATTTCGCGCACATGGGCAAAAGTCTCGTCCGTGGCGCCAACCATGATGGCGAGCTTCCCGCTGGCGGCGGCCTCACGCGTCCGAGCAACCGGGGCATCGGCGAACAGGATACCCTTGGCGGCCAGGCGCGCCCCGATCTCCCGCGTCGCGGCGACCGATGACGTGGAGGTATCGACGACCGTCTGGCCCGCCTTCAGATGCGGCTCCAACTGCGCGACGACGCCCTGCATCGCCTTGCCGTCGGGCAGCGACATGATGATGACCTCGCAGTCGCGGGCCAGTTGCTCGGGCGTCGCGCCGTTCACACCGAATTCGGCCAGACGCCCCAGCGGTTCATTGCGAAGATCATAGGCCAGCACCGCCTTGCCCGAGCGGCGGGCGAGATGCCCGCACATCGGCTCTCCCATTACGCCGAGGCCGATGAATCCGATGGTCTTGATGGGCGGGGGGGCGGTCATGGAGGTCTCCTCGGGACTTGAACGGGGCGCAATGTTCTTCACTGCACGCGCCGAGTCAAAGGCGGGAGGACCCATGGGGTGCGAACCAAAGTTGTGGGATCAAGCGGCGGCGTTCGATGACGCTTCTGGCTGGTTGAGATTGGCGGGTGCCGACGGCCTGTCGGCCAGCGCCGCCCAATAAGCGTCCCAGTCCCGGTTCAGACGATTGATCCGCAACGCAAG
>CAMCDA010000201.1 GCA_945873195.1 Asaia bogorensis | reverse complement strand
TCCGTCAGGGCTGCATGCTGTACGAACTGATCCCCACCATGCCAGAACATCGCCTCGGCCCGCTTATCGCAGCATTCGCTCAGGCTCTTGATAGGGCAGGAGAATTCAGCGGGTTATTCGCTCAGGTGAAATGAGGGGATGGTTGAGGGACAGGTCATGAATAACTTCCAGGGAAATCCCGTTGAACTGCGTAAGCAATTTTGGCATGCAATGGAAAATTCTCCATTTGTCATGCTTCAGCTCGACGCTGACACAGACAGTGCGGCGCCGATGACAGCGCAGCTTGACCGCACCGCCGATCACGCAATTTGGTTCTTTACCTCAAGCACCAACCGTTTCGCTGCCATGGGTCCCGCCACGGCGACATTTTCCAGTAAAGGCCACGACGTTTTCGCTCGTTTTCATGGAACTCTCAGTCAGGAAACCGACCGCTCCCGGCTGGACAGCCAATGGTCCAACATGGTGGCGGCCTGGTTTCCCGACGGCAAGGACGATCCGAACCTGTTGATGGTGCGCATGCAGTTGAGTGACGCGTCCATCTGGTCGACAAGCGAATTGGGTCTCCTGGGCGCTGCCAAAATGATGCTGGGACTGGACGTGCGTGCCGAAGCGGCTGGCAGCTATGTTGAGACAAATCTCTGAAGTCCTTTGTAATCGACCAGAACGCTTGCAATGCCGCGGAATAGGGGTCACCACACGATTTGTTCAAAATCGTGTGGTGATCCCAATTTCAGATGACAGACGCTATCGCCGAAGCTGATTTGCGTGAAAGCCCTTGGCAAAAAGCGGGGCTACGCCGTTTCCCACACCCAGTTTGTTGTATAAATTAAGCGTTTTGTACCAATATTCCGGCGTTGATTTGATTGAAAAAATTTGACGCGAACGTCCGGTGTAAAATGGCCGATTCTATACCGAGGCACTGACCGGCCTTCGCCGCGTCGGACCGTGCTCGGCGATCGCGATCCGCCACAGGCGCCACCTCCACTGACAGACACCCGAACCACGGAGAACGGCTCCCTCAATCCCCCCACCCTACCCCACCCACCCAACACCAGATATCCCTCCCCCACCCCACCAACCCGGAGCAAACAAATGGAAGCGGGATACCTAGGCGTAGGCGCCATGGGCCAACCCATGGCCACCAAACTCCTCGACGGCGGCCACCGCCTCACCGTCCTCGACATCAACGAAAGCGCCGTCAAACCCTTCCTCGAACGCCAGGCCAGCCGAGCGACCACGCCGCGCGAACTCGCGGACAAGCACGAAATCATCTTCGTCTCCCTCCCCACCCTCGCCGCCTTCCGCCACGTGGTGTTCGGGGACAACGGCCTGCTCCTGGGCAGCACCATGAAAATCCTGGTGAACACCTGCACCGTCGGCGTCCCCTTCGTCCGAGAGCTTGAACAGGCAATGGCGGCCAAGGGTGTCACCGTCGTCGATTGCCCGATCTCCGGCGGCCCCGCCGGCGCCGCGTCCGGCAAGCTGTCTGTCATGGTCTCGGGCGATGCCAAGGCGATCGAGGCGGTGCGGCCGCTGATCTCCCTCTGGGGTCCCACGCTGACCATCTGCGGCGACCGGCCGGGCGCGGCGCAGGTGTTGAAACTGACCAACAACATCCTGTTCGCCGTCTCCCTCCTCGCCACCGCCGAGGCCTTCGTCATGGGATCGAAAGGCGGCCTGGACCCAGAGGTGATGCTGACCGCGATTTCCGCCGGCAGCGGCAACAACCGCGCGCTGGACATGATCCTGCCGCGCGCCGTCCTGACCCGGGATTTTAACTTCGGCGCCGCGCTGCACATCCTTATGAAGGACGTCGACCTCGCCATCGAGCAAGGCGAGCAACTCGGCATCCCCATGTGGGTCTGCCAGGCCGCTCGGCTGGTCTATAAGCACGCGATGTTCCAGGGCATGGCAAATGACGACGTCAGCAGCATGTTCCGGGTCATCGAACAGGGCGCGGGCCACGAGTTGCCGAAAACGCGCTGAACCAAAAACAGGAGTCCCAGGATGATCACACTCTACGGCATGGGCAGCCCCAACGTCGTCAAGGTCTACATCGCGTTGGAGGAACTCGGCCTGCCCTACAAGGTCGAACCGGTGGACGTCTTCACCGGCGCGCAGTTCGGCGCCGAGTTCACGAAACTGAACCCGCTGGCCAAGGTGCCCGTCATCACCGACCCGGACGGCCCCGGCGGCAAGCCGATCACGCTGTTCGAGTCCGGCGCCATCCTGCTGTACCTGGCCGAGAAATCCGGCAAGCTGCTGCCCGCCGCCATGGCCGCGAAGTATGAGGCGATCGAGTGGATGATGGTCCAGATGACCACCGTCGGCCCGATGTTCGGCCAGCACGTCCACTTCATGCGCTTCGCCCCGGCCGGCAATGACTACTCCAAAAGCCGCTACGCCACCCAGGTGCATCGCGTGTTTGAGGTGATCGAGCAGCGTCTGTCCGACAGCCCGTTCCTGGGCGGTGCTGAATACGGCCTGGCCGACATCGCCACCTACCCCTGGGCCCGCAACATCCCCGTCCTGCTCGGCGCCGACGCGGCGGCGAAGTTCCCCAACGTGATGCGCTGGGTCGCCACGATCGACCAGCGCCCCGCCGTCAAGAAGGCCCTCGCCGCGGTGGACGAGGTCCGCGCCCGCACCACACAGTTCGACAAGGCCGAAGCCGACGCCCTCGACAAGATGTTCGGCCGAGGCAAACACGCGGCCGCGTGACGCGTTGAGGGTTCGTTAACCCGGGCCTGTCACCCTGCGACGGGATGCGGATCGGAAATCGCACCGATCCGCATACTCGCGTAGGAGTTGTCCAGACCATGCCAGATTCTCCCATTGATAAGCATTTCCCCTCCCCATATGATCCCTCCATGGAACCACGGATCACCCGGCTGGAGGATGACATGCGGGACGTAAAGGGCGCCGTCAGCCGTCTCGAAACGTCATTGGCGGACGTGCGGCAGTCAGTGACGCGCATCGAAACGATGTTCGCCGCGACCATCCCCCACCTCGCGACCAAGGCCGATCTCGCCGACAAGCCGGGCAAGGCCTATTTGTGGGCCGTGCTGGCCGTGCTGCTTACCGCCTATGCCTCGGGGCTCGCCGCGCTCGCCATCCTTCGCTAACCCCCAACCATTGCCCTCTGGCGCGCACCCGGGCAGAAAGCGCGGACCAGAGGAGCCCCCATGTCAAACACCCCAGGGTCAAATCCCACCTGGCAGGAAAGCGTCTATGCCGCGCTGAAAGCCGCGCGCATCACCCAGATGGGATACGTCCCGGACGCTGGCCATGCCCACCTGATCACCGCCGCCCATGCCGATCCCGACATGACGGCCGTCGTCCTCACCACCGAGGAAGAAGGCATCGCCCTCTCGGCCGGCGCATGGCTCGGCGGACAACGGTCGGTAATGCTGATGCAGTCCTCCGGCGTCGGCAACACGATCAACATGCTGTCCTTGCCGCTGAACTGCCGCATGCCGTTCTTCACCCTGATCACGATGCGGGGCGAGTGGGGCGAATTCAATCCGTGGCAGGTCCCCATGGGCGCCTCCACCCAGCCCGTCCTGACCGCCGCCGGCGTGCATGTCCGCAGGGCCGATCGCGCCGATGAGGTCGCGGAGATGGTGGCGGCGAGCGCGGCGCTCGCGTTCGACAGCCAGATCCCCGTCGCTGTCCTGCTGTCCCAAAGACTGATCGGCGCAAAGGTGTTCGTGAAATGAGCCGACCGAATGACGGAACCCTCGACCGCCGGGACGTCGTCGCGACCCTGATGCGCGACCCTGGCGACCTGCTGGTCATCACCGGCCTTGGCGCCGCGACCTATGACGTCGGCATCACCGGCGACCGCCCGCAGAACTTCTATCTGTGGGGCGCGATGGGCGGCACGGCGATGATCGGCCTCGGCCTGGCCATCGCGCAGCCGAAGAAGCGCGTGCTGGTGATCACCGGCGACGGAGAGATGCTGATGGGCATGGGCGCGCTGGCGACCGTGGCCGCGGCCGGCGTGACAAACCTGTCGATCGCCGTGCTGGACAACGGACGGTATGGGGAGACGGGGTCCCAGTTCTCCCACACCGGCCTGACCACCGACCTTGCCGCCGTGGCGGCCGCCTGCGGCTGGGCCAACACGACGACGGCGCGTGACATGGATGAGGTCGCGGCCCTCGCGCCGCGCCTGCGGACGGAGAATGTCTTCGCCATCATCCGCATCTCCGCCGAGGAAAAGCCGCGCTTCCTGCCGCCGCGCGACGGCGCCTACCTGACCGATCGGTTCCGCCGGTCGCTGGGCTTTACGAACGACTAACGAAACCCTCAGTTGACGGGATGTCACGGGCGCGGTGTCCTCGGGCCGGTTATCCACCGCCCGTGACACCGTTGTGACATCCCGAGCGCCGGATCAATTATTGGCACTGGCCTGTGCCTGGATTTTCGTCAATTATCACCTTTCTGGGAGACAGGGTGCCGGACCGGGGCCCGCCAACAAGGGCGACAAGCGCCCCGTAACCGGGCCACGAGGAAAAGCCGGCTCAACCGACAAGATCGGGAGACGACGAAGGGTGCGACCATGATTCGGCGATTTGTTCCGGCGTTCTATCGCGGCCTGCGGAGCACTGTGTGCACCGTCCTGGCCCTGACCCTGGTCGCGTCGGCCGCCAGCCCCACGCGCGCGCAGCAGGCCCCAGCGCCCGCCCCAGCGCCCTCTGGCCCCATCATCCCCGTCACCGTCACCACGGTCCAACGCGCCGACGTGCCGCTCTGGCTGCGCAGCCTCGGCACGATCCAGCCATTCCAATCGGTCCAGGTCCGCACGCGCGTCGATGGCACCCTTCTGGAAGTCGTCGTCACCGAGGGGCAGGAGGTTAAAAAGGGCGACCTGCTCGCCGTCATCGACCCGCGGCCCTTCCGTGCCCTGCTGGAGGTTGCGCATGCTCGCCGCAAGCAGGACCTCGCGGAACTGGAAAACGCCCGCAGCGACCTGGTCCGCTATACGTCCCTCGCGCAGCGGGAAATCGCGTCCCGGCAGAAGCTCGACACCGTGAACATGCAGGTCAACCGCCTGACCGCCGCCCTGGCCGGGAATGAAGCGTTGATCGCCTCCGCCGAACTGAATCTCGAATTCTGCTATATCCGCGCGCCCTTTGACGCCCGGGTCGGCCTGCGCAACGTCGATCCCGGCAACGTCGTCCGCGCGGCGGAGGCGGCTCCGATGTTCTCCCTGGTCCAGATCCGGCCGATCTCCGCCACGTTCACCGTGCCGCAGGACAATCTGCCCAGGATCCAGGATTCGATGGCCAACGGCACCCTGGCCGTCGCCGCGTTTTCCAGCGACGACCGGACAGAGCTCGACAAGGGCCGGTTGTTGACGGTGGACAACACGATCGACGGCGCGACCGGTACAATAAAGCTCAAGGCGACATTCCCGAACGAGAAGAACAGGCTCTGGCCCGGACAGTTCGTGCATCTGCGGCTGCTGGTCGATACCGCCAAGGGCGTGCTGACGCTGCCGACCGCCGCGGTGCTGCATGGCCCCACCGGCCAGTATGTCTATGTCGTCAAGCCCGACTCCACGGTCACCCGCCAACCGGTTGAGACCGCGCGGGATGACGGCGTCACGACGATCATCGCCAAGGGGCTTGAGGAAGGCCAGACGGTCGTCCGCGATGGCCAGTCACGACTGAGGGCGGGGTCGCGGATCGCGGCCAACGACCCATCCCGTCCGAACACGCCACAAGCCGTCAAGACAGGCGGATGACACACCGGGGCAGGCGCGCGACATGAGCATCTCCACACCGTTCATCCGCCGGCCGATCGCGACATCCCTGTTCATCGCGGCGATGGTGCTGGTCGGTCTGGCCGCCTATCCGTTCCTGCCCGTCGCACCACTGCCGCGCGTCGACTTCCCGACAATCCTGGTTAACGCCCGCTTCCCCGGCGCCAGCCCGGAAACCATGGCCGCGACCGTCGCGCAGCCCCTGGAACGTCAGTTCGCCGCGATCTCCGGCATCGCGCAGATGACGTCCGTCAGCGTACAAAGCCAGACCCAGGTCACCATCCAGTTCGAGCTTGATCGCAACATCGACGATGCCGCCGGCGACATCCAGCGCGCGATCAACGCCGCCAGCGGCCAGTTGCCACGCAATCTGCCCAACGCGCCCAATTTCTGGAAAGTGAATCCCTCTGAATCCCCGGTCATGATCCTGGCCGTCCAATCGGACGCCCTGCCGCTGATCGAGGTGAACGACTACGCCGATTCCGTGCTGGCGCAGCAGATCTCGCAGCTCAGCGGCGTGTCCCAGGTGCTGATCACCGGTGAGCAAAAACGCGCGGTGCGGGTCCAGGTCGATCCCGCCAAGCTCGCGGCCATGGGCATGACGCTGGAAGACGTCCGGCTGGTGCTGACCAACGCCACCGTCAACACGCCCAAGGGCACGATCGAGGGCGAAAGCCGAGCGTATGCGATTTATGCGAATGATCAGCTGACGAAGGCGGCGGAGCTGAATAGCGTCATCCTGGGATGGCGCAACGGCGCGCCGATCCGCGTCAGCGATATCGGCCAGGCGGTGGACGCCGCCGAAAACCAGCTTCTGGCCGCCTGGCAGAAGGGCAAGCGTGGCATCGTGCTGCTGGTCTTCAAGCAGCCCGGCGCCAACGTCATTGAGACGGTGGAGCGGATCAAATCCACCCTGCCGCGCCTGGAAGCCGCCATCCCGCCCTCGATCCGGGTCGAGGTGGTGATGGACCGCACGCAAACCATCCGCGCATCGTTGCACGAGGTGCAGTTCACACTGGTGCTCGCGGTCGGGCTGGTCGTGATGGTGATCTTCCTGTTCCTGCGGAACGTCTGGGCTACGATCATCCCATCCGTGACCGTGCCGGTCGCACTTATATGCACCTTCGCGGTGATGTATCTGCTGGACTACAGCCTGGACAACCTGTCCCTGATGGCCCTGACGATCGCCGTGGGCTTCGTCGTCGATGACGCCATCGTGATGCTGGAAAACATATACCGGCATATCGAGAACGGCATGAGCCCGATGGATGCCGCGCTGAAGGGCGCCGGTGAGATCGGGTTCACCATTATATCCATCAGCCTCTCGCTGATCGCGGTCTTCATCCCGCTGCTGCTGATGGGCGGGATCGTCGGCCGCCTGTTCCGCGAATTCGCGATGACGGTCAGCATCGCGGTGATCGTGTCCGCCGTCGTGTCGCTGACGCTGACGCCGATGATGTGCTCCCGCTTCCTCAAGCACCACAGTGGCGAGCAGAACGCCGTTTACCGTGGCGTGGAGCGGATGCTCGACGGCATCCTCAACGGCTATCGCTGGTCCCTCGACATCGCGCTGCGCTTCCGTTTCATCACTTTGTTGACCTTCCTCGGCACGCTCGGGCTCAGTGTCTATCTCTATATCATCATCCCAAAGGGCTTCTTCCCGCCGCAGGATACCGGTGTGGTGTTGGGCATCACCGAGGCCGCGCAGGACGTGTCGTTCAAGCGCATGGCGGAAATCCAGCAGGCCCTGACCGCGGTCATTGAGGCGGACCCCGATACCGCGTCCTTCTCCTCCACCATCGGCGCCGGCGTCGGCGGGCAAACCCCCAATAACGGCCGAGTCTTCATCGCCCTGAAGCCCTGGGACCAGCGCACCGGCGGGACCGCGCAGGAATACATCGCGCGCCTGCGCCCGAAGCTCGCCGCGGTGGAAGGCGGGCAGTTGTTCCTGCAAGCAGCGCAGGACATTCGCGTCGGCGGGCGGCTGGCCAAGACCGAGTTCCAGTACACACTCCAGGACGCGAACCTGGAGGAGTTGTACGAATGGGCCCCCCGCATCATGGAAAAGATGCGGAGCCTGCCGATGCTGCGCGACGTCACCAGCGACCAGCAGGTCGGCGGCAACACCGTCACCATGCATATCGACCGCGACCAGGCCGCGCGCTTCGGCATCCAGCCGCAGGCGATCAACGACACGCTCTACAGCGCCTTCGGCCAGCGCCAGATCACCCAGTATTTCACCCATGTGAACACCCACCGGCTGATCCTGGAGGTGCTGCCCGACCAGGGCGGCGACCTCGCGACACTGGACAAGCTGCATGTGCGCTCCTCCACCGGGCAGGTCGTGCCGCTGTCGTCCTTTGTGACCTGGACGACCAAGCCGGTGCAACCGCTGCTGATCAGCCATCAGAGCCAATTTCCGGCCGTGACGATTTCCTTCAACCTCGCGCAGGGGGCGGCGCTGGGACAGGCTGTGGACGCGATCAACGCGGCGATGCGCCAGATGGGATCGCCGGTCACGCTGCGCGGCACGTTCCAGGGCACGGCGCAGGCCTTCCAGACATCCCTGGCCAGCCAGCCTTATCTGATCGCGGCGGCGCTGATCACCGTCTACATCATCCTGGGCATGCTGTATGAAAGCTACATCCTGCCGCTGACCATCCTGTCTACCCTGCCCTCGGCGGGCGTCGGCGCGCTGCTGATGCTGCTGATGGTGGGCTATGACCTCTCGGTCATCGGGCTGATCGGCGTGATCCTGCTGATCGGCATCGTCAAGAAGAACGGCATCATGATGGTCGACTTCGCCATCACCGCGCAGCGACAACAAGGGATGCCGCCGTTCGAGGCAATCCGCGAAGCCTGCCTGCTCCGCTTCCGCCCCATCCTCATGACCACCATGGCCGCGCTGCTCACCGGCCTGCCACTCATGCTCGGCAGCGGTCCGGGCTCGGAACTGCGGAAGCCGCTGGGCTATGCGATGGTTGGCGGGCTGATCCTGAGCCAGATCCTGACCCTGTATACGACGCCGGTGATCTATCTTTATCTCGACCGGTTGCAGCAGTGGCTGGCACCACGGCCGGCGCGGTTGCCGACCCTGGCCGCGAAAGTGGGGGCCGACGCGGATTAGGGGGATGGAACCGCGACCCAGTCAGGTGGTGGTTCCAATCTTTTCCATCCATGGAATGCGTCCCGATAGTTTGTTGCGTTCATAGAACCGCTCCAGCCGCCGACGTGTGGGCTGGTCCTTGGCGAGCCCCAGAAACGCCACCGCGTTCCCTCCCATGGTTTGGACCCGCAACCGCGAGGGGATCATCGATTCCACGCCCTCCAGATAGTCCTTCCCGGTTTGCGCGACGCTCGGCATATGCCAATCCGAGCCATACATCATGTTCTGCGCGACAGTCCCGTTGGCATCAAGAAAGGCTGCGAAGGCCTGTTGATATACCTCTCTGATGCGACGGTCGCCGTTGTCCTCATCCGGCTTCTTCTCGAACGCATCGGCGAAGTCAGAAAGATCAATATAAATGCCTGTATTGCGCTGCATGATGCCCTCCATCATGCGCAACCAGGGATGCGGCTGCACACGTCCCTTAACCCATCCTATTCATCGCTCCATCGCGTGATCGATGGCCTGACCTGCGGACGCGGTATCGCGGTGCGCAATTCCATCGCTCATGCGGATCGTATCTGTTGGGCGTAAGGGTTGACGGGATCGGACTGGTTTTGAGGCACATCGCC
>CAMCDA010000200.1 GCA_945873195.1 Asaia bogorensis | reverse complement strand
GCCACCTGCAACGGGAAGCTGGGCCAGCTGACCGGGTCACACCCCGAGTCACGTAACCCAGCCTGATACAAAAAGCGGTGTCCAGGAGAGTCGCGGCCTGCATGGACATAGTAATGCGGGAATCAAAAATGAGGGGAGTCATGAGGGATGATCCTGGTCTTTTCCCCGGTCAGGAGTATTTCGTTCAAGACCTCGATCCCATCCTTTTCGGGCATGATCATGTCCAGGATGACGACATCGGGCCGAAACGCGATGAACTTCTCGGCCGCGTCCAGCGCGGAGTTCGTGACAAGAGTGTCATAGCCAAGCTCCTCGGCTACAAGGTGGATGACGCGCGTCAGACCAGCCTGGTCGTCCACGACGAGCAGTTTTTTGTTCATCTATACTTCTTTACACCATACCGCCATCGAGAGGACATCCCGATGACTGGTTCAGTTGACTCGTTCCCCAGAAATATTCGTTTATATTTCAGGCCGTATTTCATAAGCCGTCACAGGGCGTTGGCCCAGCATCACGCTCTACGTTCATGACGCTTGTCAGGGGGATTCCACCCTGTGGGGCGTTACGTCCGGCTTCGTGTCACCGGATCAATTACGGATACTATCAATCACACGAAACGTTTCGTTATAATATCGGTATATTGTCGTTAAATGAAATATATCCGCTTTTAATGATACAATTGCCTGCGGCCGAGGCGTCGGTATCACGTCAAATTTCCAGGATTCCGCCAGAAAGGACGAAGTTCAGGCTGTTCGAAAACATCGAAAGGAAAGCCGACGACGCCCCATCCCATCGATGTCCAATCACGACTTGCGGGGCCGTGGCGGTGGCGCGAACCACCGCCACGGCCGGCGCGTATCAGACGCCTTCGACGATGCGGATCTCGCGGTCGGCGCCATCGCCCAGCGCGTCCAGCGCGGCTTTGTAGCCGGGGCTGTCATGCGCGGCGATCGCCTGCGCCACGCTGTCGAACTCAATCAGCACGGTGCGCTGCATCAGGCCTGCCTCGTAGACCTTCGCCGGCTCTCCGCGCGCCAGGAAACGGCCCCCGGCCGCCGTAATCGCCGGACCGGCGAGCTTGGCATAGGCCGCGAGCTTGTCGGTGTTCGACACCGAACGATAGGCGCTTACCCAATAGGCTTTAGGCATCAGGATATCCTTCTGTTTTGCAGGGCGTGGTCAGACCGCGCCCGCGGACTTCAGTTCGGCCACGGCGGCTTCATTCAGGCCGAGCCAGTCGCTCAGGACCTCATCCGTGTGCTGGCCGAGCATGGGGGACGGCTTGACGCGGGTGGGCTTGCCGTCGACGCGGACGGGCCAGGCCGGCATCTTGAACGGGCGATGCACCGGGTGGACCATGGTCTGCATGATGCCGCGTGTCTCGAACGAAACGTCGTTGTTCAGTTCGTCCGTGTCGAGCACCGCGCCCGCGGGGATGCCGGCTTCGCCGACGGCGTGCATGGCGTCGATCTTGTTGCGGGTGCGGGTCCAGCCGGAAATCACCTCATCCACTTCGGATTCCCGGGCGACGCGGTCGGCTGGCGTCGCATAGCGCGCGTCGCCGATCAGATCCTCCCGTCCCACCACCTTCAGCAGCCGGTCCCAATGGTCCGGGTTCGCTCTGCTGGTCATGATGTAGACGTAGTCGTTCGGTCCGCCGGGGGCGCAGGGATACAGGCCCATCGGGGCGTTGTTGATGCCGGGGACCTTGCTGCCGCCGCGCTGGGCGGCCTTGCCGGTCAGGCCCTGGGTCGCGAAGTTGATCCGCATGTAGTGCATGATCGCGTCCTGCATCGCGACCTGGAGGTGATGGCCTTCGCCCGTCTCCCGGCGCTTGAACAGCGCGCCCAGGATGGTGATCGCCATCAGCATGCCGGTGCCGGTATCGCCGAGAGAGATGCCCGGGCGGGTCGGCGGGCCGTTGGCGTCGCCGGTGACGCTGAACGTGCCGCCGCAGGCCTGGGCGATCATGTCGAAGGCCAGGTTCTTCTCGAACGGGCTGCCTTCGCCGAAACCCTTGACCTGGGCGTAGATGATGCCGGGGTTGATCGCCTTGGCGACTTCGTACGACAGGCCCAGCCGCTCGATCACGCCGGGGGCGAAGTTCTCGATCATCACATCCGCCTGGCGGATCATGTCCTTGATCATCGCCAGCCCCTTGGGGGACTTCAGGTTGGCGGTGATGGAGCGCTTGTTGGCGTTGAAGACGTGGAAATAATAGGGGTCGTTGTCAGGCTGGCCGGGGCGCAGGCGGCGGCCGGGATCGCCCATCTTCGGGTTCTCGATCTTCACGACGTCGGCGCCGAGCCAGGCGAGGGCTTCGGTGCAGGAGGGGCCTGCCTCGAATTGGGTGAGGTCGAGGACCTTCACGCCTTGGAGGAAGGTGAAGTCTGCGACGTTGTCGGACATGGGCGGTTCTCCCTGGGTTGCACGATTGGCCGGGAAGGTCGCACAGGGGGGGCGGTTGGGGCAACTGTTGGGGGTGGCGGGGCGATCGCACGTGGCGGCTTTCGGTCATGGCCGGACATGACTGGGAGAGAGGGGTATCCTTGTGGCTCCAACTGCAATTGCCCTGGCGCGGGATACGGATAAAATTGACGCGTTCGCACGACTGGCTGGCGCACACACCGTTCTTGCCTCACGCCGGCGGCATCCGATAAGAACAAATAATGAACGCACGCACCGGCCCCCTTCGCAACGGCAACCCGCGCGGCAACCCCAACAGCGCGCCCCGCTGCAACGCCGCCTGCCGCACCCGCATGGGCCTGGCCTGCCGATCCCCCGCCATGGCCAATGGCCGCTGCCGGATGCATGGCGGCGCCGCCACCGGGCCGCGCACGGAGGCAGGTCGCCAGCGCATCCGCGACGCCAACACGATCCACGGGTTCCACGCCAAACGTGTGCCCGACCCGTTTGAGGCAACCGCCAGCCTGCTGCTGCGGCGTGGGGATCTGATCATCGCGCTGGGCCGGAGAAACGCGTCGTGGCCGGAATGGAAGGAAGCCCTGGCCGCCCTGCCGCCGCTGCCGGAACCTTCGTGCATCCCACCGGAGGCTCGCCTGGCGATCGAGCGGTTCTGCGATGACCTGGAAGCGAAATGGGAAGCCACACAGACGCCAGTGTCCCCCGCGCCGGTGCCGGAAGAAAATGCATGCGATAACACCCCATGCACCGTGAGCGAGGCGCCCAGGGGCCGGTTGCGCCCCGAGCACTTCCGCCTGGACCCGCGCGTCGAGAACGAGGCCCATGCGCGCTATCTTCTGGGCATCGGGAACACCCCATGCACCCTGAGACCCTCCCGCGCTGTTCGCCCGGTCCTGATCCCGCCCGCGCTGCACTTCGCCCCCTGGGCCTTGCCGCCGCCGGGAGACCCTTTGGGGATGTATAAATGGCCGGATTGGGTGATGGGGCGGGGGAAACGGGTGATGCTGCCACCCGAGATTGGGTAGCGGCGTTGGTCAGGATACCGAGGGGCGGCGGGCGGAACACAGGCTAATCGCCCCTGACCCCGGGACGGCTTTACCCGTCCTGGCCGGGCTCGACCCGGCCATCGTCAGGGACTCCGCTGATGGAATTTTCGCATGATTCCAAACGACTGCGTGCGTGGCGATGGGAGGGTCAGGCCCGCCCATGACGATTTGGTATCAACCGAGCGCAAGAAACCCGGCACCAACAAAAACGGCCGGACCCGAAGGTCCGGCCGCTTGCCGTAAAGCCCGACCCAATCAGACCGAGTAGTACATCTCGAACTCAACCGGGTGCGGCGTGTGTTCGAACTTGTAGACCTCGGTCCACTTCAGCTCGATGTAGCTCTCGATCTGGTCCATCGAGAACACGTCGCCGGCCAGCAGGAATTCATGGTCCGCGGCCAGCGCGCCCAGGGCTTCCCGCAGGCTGCCGCACACCGTCGGAATGCCCTTCAGCTCCTCGGGAGGCAGATCGTAGAGATCCTTGTCCATCGGATCGCCGGGGTGGATCTTGTTCTTGATCCCATCCAGGCCAGCCATCAGCATCGCCGCGAACGCCAGGTACGGATTGGCGGTCGGGTCGGGGAAGCGGACCTCGACGCGCTTGGCCTTCGGGCTGGTCGCATACGGGATGCGGCAGGAAGCCGAACGGTTACGCGCGGAGTAGGCCAGCAGCACCGGCGCCTCAAACCCAGGGATCAACCGCTTGTAGCTGTTGGTCGAGGGATTGGTGAACGCGTTCAGCGCCTTGGCATGCTTGATGATGCCGCCGATGTAGTAAAGGCAGGTTTCCGACAGGTCGGCATAGGCATTGCCGGCGAACAGCGGCTTGCCGCCCTTCCAGATCGACTGGTGGACATGCATGCCCGAGCCGTTATCGCCGTAGATCGGCTTCGGCATGAACGTCGCGGTCTTGCCGTAGCTGTGGGCGACGTTGTGGACGCAGTACTTGTAGATCTGCAGGTGGTCGGCCATCTGGGTCAGCGGGCCGAACTTGGTGCCGAGTTCGTGCTGGCTCTGCGCCACCTCGTGGTGGTGCTTTTCGATCGCCAGGCCCATCTCTCCCATCGTGGAGAGCATCTCGGCGCGCAGGTCGGCTTCGCTGTCGACCGGGGGAACCGGGAAGTAGCCGCCCTTGACGCCCGGGCGGTGGCCCATGTTGCCTTCGGGGTAGTCCTTCAGCGACGCCTGCGGCCCCTCGATGCTGTCGAGCTGGTAGATGCCGTAGTTGCCGCCGGTGCCAAACTTCGCGTTGTCGAAGATGAAGAACTCGGCTTCCGGGCCGACATAGACGGCGTCGCCGATGCCCGAGGCCTTGACGTAGGCTTCGGCCTTCTTCGCGGTGCTGCGCGGATCGCGGGAATAGGACTGGCCGGTCGACGGCTCGATGATGTCGCAGATGATGATCATCTGCGGCTTGGCCGAGAACGGGTCCATGACCGCGGTGTCCGGATCCAGCATCAGGATCATGTCGGACTCGTTGATGGCCTTCCAGCCAGCGATCGAGGAGCCGTCGAACATGATGCCGTCGCGGAACACGTCCTCATCGATGGTGGAGACGTGCTGGGCGGTGTGATGCCACTTGCCACGGGGATCGGTGAACCGCAGGTCCACGTATTCCACCGAGTTTTCTTTCAGCAACTCCAACACCCTGGTCACGCCAGCGTTCGGAGCTGCGCCTGTCGGCTTCTTCGCCATGCCTGTTTATCCCTGTCCTTACGTCCAGAACGCCGCCTTATGCCCGCCGGGGCGGGCTCGCGCGGCGCGGTCATGGGTTCGCACCACGCGAACCCCATGGGCCGGCCCCTCTACCCGGTTCCGCCAGGGGCCGAAAGCGGTCAGTACGGCATCGTCGGCTCAGACGGCGTCTTCGCCGCGCTCTCCGGTACGGATGCGGATGACTTCCTCGATCGTGGAGATGAAGACCTTGCCATCGCCGATACGTCCGGTCCGGGCGGCGTTGATGATCGCCTCAACCGCGCGCTCGACGACCGAGTCCTCACAGACGATCTCGATCTTTACCTTCGGCAGGAAGTCCACCACGTATTCGGCGCCGCGGTAGAGTTCGGTGTGGCCTTTCTGCCGCCCGAATCCCTTGGCTTCGAGGACCGTGATGCCCTGCAATCCCACCTCGTGCAGTGCTTCCTTCACCTCATCCAGTTTGAAAGGCTTGATGACCGCCTCAATCTTTTTCATGCGCTCCAAGTCCGGGCTCGCCGAACTTCCCTTCTGTCAGACTGCGTGGCGCCGGCTGACGATCAGCACCATGAACAGTAGGCCTAGTTTGCACGTGCCGTGCCAGTCTTCAATGCGGAACACGGGCGCGGGCGAAATATGCTGTGACCGGCCGGCCGTCGCGTGCCCGAAACGGCGTTTCACCGCTGATCCGGCCCATCGACTCCGCCGCCGCCGTCCGCCGGCTTCGCTTGTGTCCGGCCAGCCGGCGGGGCGCATCCGCCATGCTCTGGAAATAGTCAGTGCCTTGGCAGGCAGATTGCCCGCTTTCCAGGCAAATTCTGAGCCGAAAGTATTCGCTCGCCTTGCCCGTTTCCCGCGCGTACCGGTTCCCCGCGCCCGCCGGCGCTCTTTGCACGACGCCCCCAAGGCTCTACCACTCCCGCCGATCATGAACGGGCGGAGCGGCACAAAAATGCGCGGGGCGAACACCTATCTCGGGTCCATCGGCACGACGATCTTCAGCGTCATGTCCGCCCTGGCCAACGAACACCAGTCGATCAACCTCGGCCAGGGGTTTCCCAATACCGAGGGGCCGGCGGACGTGGTGGCCTTCGCGGCCGAGGCGCTGAAGGATGGGCGGAACCAGTACCCGCCGATGCCCGGCGTGCCGGAACTGCGCCAGGCGGTGGCCGCGGCCAACAAACGGTTCTACGGCCTCGATATCGACTGGACGAGCGAGGTCACCGTGACCTCGGGCGCGACGGAGGCACTGGCGGCCAGCCTGATGGCCGTGGTCAACCCGGGCGATGAAGTCGTACTCATCGAGCCCTTATACGACACCTACATCCCGATGGTCCGCATGCTCGGCGCCATCCCCCGGCTGGTCCGTCTGTCGCCGCCGCACTGGGACCTGCCGCACGCGGAACTGGCGGCGGCCTTCGGGCCGAAGACCAAGGCGATCCTGTTCAACTCCCCCATGAACCCGTGCAGCAAGGTGTTCACGGCCGAGGAGCTGGGCTTCATCGCGGGCCTGGTCGAGAAATGGGACACCTACGCCATCTGCGACGAGGTCTATGAGCATCTGACCTTCGACGGCGCCCAGCACATCCCGCTGATGACCTTCCCAGGGATGCGGGACCGCTGCATGCGGATCGGCAGCGCGGGCAAGACCTTCTCCCTGACCGGGTGGAAGGTCGGCTACATCACCGCGGCGCCGAACCTGACGCCGCTGATCCAGAAGGCGCACCAGAACCTGACCTTCACGACGGCGCCGAACCTGCAACGGGCGGTCGCGGTGGGTCTTGGAAAGGACGATGCCTATTTCGCCTCCCTGGCCAGCACGTTACAGGACCGGCGCGACCAGCTCGCCGCCGGCCTGACCGAGATCGGGCTGCGCGTGCTGCCGACCAAGGGCACCTATTTCATCACGACGGATTTCGCGCCGCTGGCCGCGCGGGTGGGGTTCAACGGCGATGACGTGGCCTTCTGCCGCCATATCACAGAAAAGGCCCGCGTGACCGCGATTCCGGTCACCGCGTTCTATGACGGGCCGGACGCGCCCCGGCACTACGCCCGGTTCGCGTTCTGCAAGCGCCCGGAGGTGCTGGATGAGGCCATCCAACGCTTGAAGGCGCATTTTGGGGTGTAGCGAGACCAGCCCGGGAGACGTGCTCCCGGGCCAGCATTCGGATCGGCGCGCGGGCCTATTCTTGCGGATACCGCCACGGCTTGGCCGGCTGCGGCGCCGCCTCGTCGATCGTCCATTGCGGCAACGACAGCCCATCGGTGATGTCGGTAAACACCATCCGCACCCGCGTGCCGATGCCCACCGTCTTCACCACCTCGGGCGGGGCGAGCACCCCGTCCGGCGTGGTCAGGTTGGCGATGACGCGCAGGGCCTCGTCCTCGGTTGGCTTGCCCTTCTGCGTATCGAGATCGACCAGCAGAACCATGTAGGGCGTCTTGGCCTTGAAGGACGGCTGGATGGCATGATGCACTTCCTCATAGGAATGCACCTCGCCCTTGCCCTCCACCGAGGTCCAGGTCGCCTTGGGGCTGGAGCACCAGGGGCAGGACGTGGTCGGCGGATAGCGCAGCAACGAACAATCGTCGCATTTCTGCAACCGGAAGTCATGCTGGCTGCAATGCTTGAAGTAAGCAAGGTTTTCACCGTCCAGGTCATCAATGACCAACGGCATGTCCATGTATTCGGCGCGAATTCCTGACATGTTCCGATCCTCCCTCAGGCGCCGCGCCGCATGACCATGGCCGACGTGGTCATCGGATTGGCCCATCCCAGATTGGCGGTGACCTCGATATCCTTCACCGCCCGACAGCCGCCTTCCTTGTAGTCATAAGTATGGATACGCTTGCCATCGGGTCCGATCGGGCAGGAATCGTCGACGTCATGGCGCAGCTGCCGGACGTTCTCGATCACCATGTTCATGCCGTGCGTATAGCCCTCGCACAGATGCCCGCCCGACGTGTTGTTGGGACGCGCGCCACCCAGGCGGGTGATGCCGGACGAAACGTAATCGCCGCCCTCCCCCTTCTTGCAGAACCCGTAATCCTCCAGCTGGAGCATCGAGGTGAAGGTGAAGGCGTCATAGGCGCCGGTCGCGTCGATGTCCTCGGGGCCCACGCCCGCGTTCGGCCAGAGGATGTTCTTGGCGTAGTAGCCGCCCACCCGCTCGATCGGCCCATGCTGGTAGTGCATGTCCATGCGCGGCTTGGAGCAGCGGCCGACGATACCGCGGATCAGGGCCGGGGTGTGGCGCAGGTCCTTCGCCCGATCCGCCTTCGTGATGATGATGCAGGTTGCGTTGTCGGTTTCGACGCAGCAGTCCAGCAAATGCAAGGGCTTGCAGATCATGCGGCTGCTGAGCACTTCATCGACCGTGAAGCGTTTCTTGTAATAGGCCTTGGGGTTGTTGGAGGCGTGCTCGGAATGCACGACCTTCACCATCGCGACCTGTTCCGGCTTGGTGCCGTATTTATACATGTGGCGCATGAAGCTGGGGGCGAACATCTGGCCGGCGCTCTGCCAGCCATAGGCGCGGGAATGCAGCATGTCGCCGTTGACCGGCGCCGCCGACCGCGCACCGGTGCCGCCGATGCGGACCTGCGAGAAGCCGTTCATCGAACGGAAGAGCGCTACGGTCTTGCAAAGGCCGGCTTCCATGACGCCGATGGCGATGCCGATCAGCGCCTCGGTGGAGGACCCGCCGCCATTGCAGTCCATGTAGAAGTTCAGGCGCGCGCCCACGTCACCCGCGATGAAGGTCGACGGGGTGGAGTCGTTGCCGGAATAGGACAACATGCCGTCGATGTCCGAAGCCTTCAGCCCGGCATCGGCAATGGCCGCGCGCAGCGCGAAACTGCCCATGGCACGGGTCGTCTTGCCCGAGCCGCGGGTATACGGCGTCTCTCCGACCCCCACGATCGCGTATTTGTCGCGCAGATACTTGGGGGTCGTGACGTCAACGTCATCGGGTAGCGGCATGGGCGTTTCCTCCTCGGTTCGTCCGGGTTCGACCCCAGTAGGCTGATCCGAGGAGGCGCCGGCGTCAATGTTGGGGCTCCGCCCCAAGCCCCGCGAGGGGCTTTGCCCCCTCGACCCCGACCAAGGGCGGAGCCCTTGGAACCGTGAGTTGGTGGGATGAATCATGGGGCCAACCCGACCCTGTCACGGTCCAGGTTGGCCCCATGATTCAGCCCACCAAAACCAATGGTTTCCAAAGGGCTGTGCCCTTTGGTGGTAATAGGGGCAAAACCACGGGCACCGCCGCATTTTTCTCTTGCACCGATTCGGCGTCGTGGACTCTCTGCATCATGTGCCGCCGCCGCCCGCCCTTTCCGCGCTGAGCCGTCCGGATCTTGAAGCTCTTCTGATTGAACTATTCG
>CAMCDA010000199.1 GCA_945873195.1 Asaia bogorensis | reverse complement strand
CGCAAAACATTATGGCACTACAAATGAATTCCCGGAGTCAAATGGCGGATTTCCACCATTTTCGGGCTGTTCGTTACGGTAAGTGGTCAAAAAGGCGTTAAAGATGGGTTGGGACGCTGGGTGGGACGCTCAGCTATGGACTCGCGATCAACGCCACCGGACACATCGCGGGCTATTCCCAGATCAGCGGCGGCAATCAGCGTGCCTTCTTCCACGACGGCGCCGCGATGTTCGACCTGAATACCCTGATAGCGACAGCCGATCCCCTGTTCGGCCTCATCACCCTTACCGAGGCGACGGCCATCAACGACAGCGGCCAGATCGTCGCGAATAGCGCCAGTCGCGCCTATCTCCTGACCCCGGTGGTCGAGAGCGTTCAGGAGGAACCCACGCCCGCCCCCGAACCCGCAACCCTCGCCCTTCTGGCCATCGGCGCCATCGGCGTGGTGGCCGCTCGACGCCGGAGCGGCGCGATGGCCTGACCCCACCCCGGACTCCCCCCTTGAGGGAAAGGCCAGCACAGGGGTAATCGCCACGCCATCGTGGCGGCACCCCGTCCCGGCCCCACCAGGAGTCCGCCTTGCCCCTCATCCCCGCCTTGCTCCAGGCCGCCGACAAGGCGGCCGGCCTGTTCGGCCTCCACGACCGTCCCTTCTCCATCCCCCGCCTACTCTCCAAAGCTCGGCGGCAAACCGGGTTCGAGGACTTCGGCGACACCAGTTTCGAAGAACCGCTGCGCCTGTTCCTCGACGCCTGCACGCGGGAAAGCAGCCTGACCGTCTTCGGCCGCTTCGCCACGGAATGGGACGTGATGCGGTTCCTGACCAACCTGCTGCGCCTGCGCGCGCGGGAAGTCGCCGACCCCGCCATCGCCCAGCGCCCGATTGATCGCCCGATCTTCATCACCGGCCTCCCCCGCAGCGGCACGACCTTCCTCCACCGCCTGATGCTGGAGGACCCCGCCAGCCGAGGCCCGGCGGTGTGGGAAACGATCTTCCCCCTGCCGCCCGAGAATGGCCGCCCCGACAAGCGGATCGCCACGGTCGAAAGCCAGCTGAAGGCCTTCGAGCGGATTGCCCCCGAGTTCGCCGGCCTGCATCCCCTGCGCGCGACCTCCCCGCAGGAGTGCAGCGACATCACGGCCCATGTCTTCCGCAGCCTGCGCCTGGACACGAACTACCTGGTCCCGAGCTACCGGGCCTGGCTGGACGCCCGCGGCGATCGGCACGTGCCGGCCTATGCGTTCCACCGGCGGTTCTTGCGGCACCTCGATCGCCAGCCGTCGGGGCGATGGGTGCTGAAATGCCCGGACCATCTGTTCTCCTTGGAGGCGCTGCGGGAAGTCTACCCGGACGCGCGGATCGTGTTCGTGCACCGGGACCCGATCAAGGTCCTGCTGTCCGTCGCCCAACTGACCGAGGTGCTGCGCCGCCCCTTCGTCCGCCATGTCGACCGTGCGGATATCGGCCGAGCGGAGAGCGACCGTTGGGCGGATGGGACGGCGCGGATGGTTGAGGCTGATCGCGCCCAGCCCTTCGCCGAACCGATCTGCCACATCCACCATCTGGACCTGATCCGAGACCCGAACGCGGCGGTGGCCCGGGTCTATCGCCATTTCAGCATCGACCAACCGCCGACCATGGCCGCCGCGATCGACGCCTACGTGGCCGCTCGCCCCAACGGCGGCTACCGCCACCCGGCCTATCGGTTCGACGATCACGGGTTGGTGGAGGCCCAGGAGCGGGACCGCTTCCGCCCCTACATGGACCACTTCGCCATCGCGCCGGAGACGGGGGTGTCCCAAGCCGCCATCCCCGGACCAGTCCCCGTCATGGCCGGACCACCCCCCGTCATCCCCGGCCTTGTGCCGGGGACCAACCCCACCGCCAGTGCCGCGAGTGGTCCCCGGGACAAGCCCGGGGATGACGGCGTTTAGCGAGCCGGGGATGGCGAAGCCCGTTACCCCGGCTATCCCCTCCTACCGTCGCATGAGCCGGAACAGCGGCGCATGATCCGGCTGGGTCGTCACGACGGCGGTCGGCAGCACGGGCCGGTCCTCGGCCAGCCGGATGGAGAACGCCTGGACCAGCGTGGCCAGCGCGATCGCCGCCTCGGTCAGGGCGAACTGGGCGCCGACGCAGATCCGCGGGCCGGCGCCGAAGGGTAGGTAGGCAAAGCGGGGCGGTGGCGGCGCGTCGGGCAGGAAGCGGCTTGGGTCGAAGGCGTCGGGGTCGGTCCAATAGCCTTCGTGCCGGTGCAGGACCCAGGGGGCGATCATGATCACGTCGTTGCGGCGGATCGCGATGTCGCCGATCCGGTCGGGGCCGGTGGCCTCCCGGACGATGGTGAAGGCGGGCGGGAACAGGCGCAGGGATTCGTTGATGACGGCCCGGGTGTAGGGCAGGTGCGCCAGGGCGGCATGGGCGTTGGCCGGGGACAGGTCGAGGCCCGTCACCTCCCGCGCCACCAGGTCCTGATGGGCCGGTGACTGGGCGAGGATCGTCAGGGTCCAGAACAGGGCGACGGCCGTCGTCTCATGGCCGGCCAGGATCATGGTGGCGACCTGGTCCCGCAGTTCGGTGTCGGAGAAGCCGGCCCCCGTCTCCGGGTCCCGCGCGGCGCGGAGCAGGTCGAACAGGTCGCGCGGCTGGTCCGGCACGGGTTCGGACAAACGGGGGCGCATGATGGTCTCGATCAGGCCCATCCAGCGGGTCTGGAACCGGCGGCGGCCGAGGTCGCGGAAGGTCGGGATGGAGGGCGGCAGGAGCAGATCGAGCAGCCGGGGCCTGGCGTGGCTGACGGCGAACTCGGTGAGCATCCGGCGCATGGCCTGGCCATGGGCGCGCATCTCCAGGGAGAACATGGTCCGGCCGGCGATGTCGAGGGCCAGGCCCTGCATGGCGGCCAGGAGGTCGACCGGGGCGGCGGGGTCGATCATCCCGACCGCCTCTCGGGTCGCGGTGGCGATATGGGGGGACAGGGTCGGCAGGACGCGGGGGGCGAGGGCGGGGGCGATGGTGCGGCGCTGGAGACGCCAGCTCTCGCCTTCCGACAGCAGCAGCCCCTTGCCGGTGATGGGGCGGAGGATGCGGATCGAGGCCGGGGTGCGGCGGTGGTTCCCCGGGTTGGCCACCAGGACATGGTGGATGGCGTCGGGGGCGTTGAGCAGGAGATTGTTGCGGCCGAGGAACCGGCGTTGCGTGATGTCCCGCCGGTAGGCGTCCTGGGGCCAGATCATCAGGACGTTCGTGCGGACCGTCCGCAGGAAGACCCGCAAGGGCAAGGGGCTCTCGGGCCGAGGCGGGGTCGGCGGGACAAAGCGGGGCGGGGCCGTCGGTTCCATGGGCATCAGTCCCGGTCAGATGGGCGTTCCGGTGGCGGCCCTTGGCTTGCGCGTCCGGTCGCCACGGCCGGGGTCGATGTTACCGGAGGACCGACCCGGGCGCATGCCCCGTAAGCATGTCCCCCTCAGGCCGTGTCCCCTTAGGCCTTGGTCCGGCGGGCCGGGCGCTTGGGTGCTTCCCGGGTCGGCGGCTTGGCCCGCGGAGGCGGTGTCTTCGGCGCGGGGGTCTTCGGTGCCTTTGGGGGCGCTGTCTGGGACGGCGGGGGCTCCCGCGTCAGGAGGTCCCGCAAGGCGGCATGGCGGGTCGCGGCCTGGCTCGCCAGGGTGCCCGTGGCGGTGAAGGCGTTCATCGCCCCATCGGCCAGGCGCTGGCGGGTCAGCCGGTCGCGGACCAGCAGGCTGAGCGCGGCATACCAGGACTCGGCATCGTTCGGGACCAGCATCCCGCCGGTCCGGTCCGCGAGGGAGCCGCGATAGACGGGCATGTCGGAGGCCAGCACCGCCAGCCCCATCGCCGCGTAGTCGAAGGTCTTGATCACCGACTTCGACCGGTTGAACGGCGTGTCGGCCAGGGGGACCAGCCCGATGTCCCAGGCCGGCATGGCGGTGAGCCAGTTGACGAAGCCGGGGTAGCTCTGGGACCCGTTGGCCGAGACCCCGACGCGGTTGACCCCGGCCGGCAGCTCCCCGCTGGCGGTCACGCCGATGATGTCGATGTCGACCTGGAAGGTGAAGTCCCGCTTCAGCCGTTCCAGCGCGGGGGCGATGATGGCGAAGTCGGAGGCATGGGTCGCGGTCCCCATGTACAGGATGCGGACGGGCCCGAACTCCCGCCGCGGGCGGGGTGGGCGGCCCAGCCAGAGCCGTTCATCCAGGCCGTTGGGGACGACGGTGACGCCGCTCCGCAATGCGCCAACCCAGGCGGCGAGGCTGTCGGTCGAGACCCAGACATGGGTCGCGTCCGTCACGAGCCGCCGGACCACATTGGCCTTGGGCCGGAGTTCGGCGGCATCGGCATGGGTGGCCGGGATGTTGAGGAGGTCGTCGTCCATGTCATAGACGAGGGCCGCGCCGGTGGCCCCGGCGTGACGGATCAGGGCCTTGGCCGCGTCGTCGTCGGGGATGGCATAGCGCTGGGTGGCGAGGATGTCCGTCCTGTAGTCCAGGGCGGTCTTGGCGTCCGCCACCACGATGTCCATCCCGCCGCCGATGTCCGGGTGGTCGAGCGGCTGGAGCAGGCGGATATAGGCGCAGGGGCTGAGCAGGCCCTCGCCGATCCGTTCCGGGATGACGACGACGCTGATGCGCCCCTCGCGCCGCAGGTCGGTCAGGCCATCGGTCCGGCTGTGGACCGCCGGTGCTCCGGGTCGCGGCAGGTAGTCCGTGGCATAGAAGTCCGGTGTGTCCGGGCGCATCGGACCCATCACCGTGGCACGGGCCTTGGCGAGGCTGTCGCGGATGGTGCCGAAGGTCGCCAGCCAATCGGCCGCGTCGAGGGTGGGGTCCACGACCCATGTCAGCGGCCGGCCGGTCAGGCGTTCGGGGAACGACCCGATCCGGGTGGCGACGATGGGCAGTTCGGCCGCGAGCGCGGCGCTGAGGGTGTAGCTGTAGGTCTCCGGCCACGGCGCGGGGAACCAGACGACATGGGGCTTCACCTTCGCCAGCAGGTCCGGCAGGTCGGCTTCGTCGTACTTGCCGGTCTCGTGCAGGTGAGGCCGAGCTTCGTCGGGGAAGCCATCCTCGGGGTAGCCGATGAGGTGGATCTCGATCCCGGCTTGCGCCGCGACAGAGGCCACCGAGGCCACGGCATGGGCGCCCTTGTGATTGGCCAGGACGCCGATCACCGCGACCCGGAGCTTGCCGGAGGTCAGCTTCGGGGCGCGCACCGTCCATTTGCCCGAGGGCGCGGGTTCATGCGGCGCCACGATGGCCTTTTGGCCATAGCCGTAGCGGATCAGCCGATCGCGCACATCGGCGCTGGGGCACAGGACGCGGTCCGCTTCGAGGAACTGCCAGGCCTGCTCGCGCCGCCAGGACAGGATTTCCCGGGCGCCATGGGACGACCGCTCCCCGATGCAGGCATTGCAGGTGGCCGAACCGGGTTCGCCGCAATAGGGGCCGGTGGTCCAGGGCAGCAGGTTCACCTGGGGGCAGATCGCGTAATAGTCATGGACCGTGACGTCGAACGGCACGCCCAGGCGATGGATCAGGGCGCGGATGTCCAGGTCGACCCCGGCCAGATGGTGGATGTGAACCCGCTGGACCGCGGCCAGCCGCAGCACTTGCGCCAGGTCGTCGGCCCGCTCCTCGGGCAGGACCAGTTCCGGATGCCCAGGGATGGCGGGCACGGACAGCGCCACGCCCCGCTCGGTCGCGGCGAGCAGGAGGAAATGGGCCTTGCCCGCCAACCGCTCCACCAACAGGTCGATGTGGCGCCGTACGCCGCCGCCCAGATCGTGGCAGACCAGCAGGATCACGGGCAGGCCGGAGCGGCGGAACAGGGCCGTGGTGACGACAAAGCGGAACGGCGCGACCTGGTCGTTGCGGACGTGCCGGTCGATCACCTCCCGGTAGTCGGCATAGCGCTCCACCAGGATCGCATGGCCGGCGGCGGCACGGGGTTCCATCTCCTCCCCGAAGCTGACCGAGCCTTCGTGGTAGACAAACGTATCGCAGGCGAGAAGATGCTCCCAGCCGCGCTGGGTGGCCCGCATGCAGAAGTCGTTCTCTTCGCCGTAGCCTCGGCCGAAGGCTTGTTCGTCGAACAGGCCGACATCGTTGAGGGCGTCGCGGCGGATATACATGCAGAACCCGACCGTGGTCGGCACCGGCACCGATCGGCCGGCGTTTACCCCACGGCAGACATCGTCGATTTCCCGCACGCTCAGCCCGAACGGCATGTCCCAGCCATGGTCGCGCGGGTAGCTGCAGATGGTCGCGTTGTTCGAGAAGGGCGACACCGACGCGACCCGCGGCTGCGACCAGGCCTGCGCGGCCAGGCGAGGCAGCCAGCCGGCCGGCACCTCGGTATCGCTGTTCAGCAGGACCACGTCGTGACGCGGATCCGCCGCTCGCATCCCAAGATTGGCCGAGGCGACGAAGCCCAGGTTGCGCCGGTTCCGGATCAGCGTAATGGCGCCGTCGGCGGCCATCCGACTGAGCCAGGCGGACAGGGCCGGTTCCGGCGACTTGTCGTCGATGACGATGATCCGCCCCGCCGGCCGATCCGGATCAGCCAGAACGGATTCAAGGCAGCGGCGGGTTTCCTCCAGGCCACGATAGGCTGGGATGATGATATCGGCGGCGACCTGCCGGGGCGGCCTGAACGGCGACTCAGCCGAGGGCATCCAGTCGCGTATATGCAACGGTCGTTCGGTGGGCAGGCCGAGCCGTCGGCCAACGCGCATGTGGTAGACGAGCGGGTTGGCGGCGGCCTCGGGATTTTGATCGATGTACCAAAGGGCGTCGAAGCGCGGGGAGGGGTTGCGCAACTCCGCCGCGCCGGACTGCAGATAGTGCAACAGCGGGACCATGCCGCTGGCGCCGACGTCCGGGTAATGGCGGGCGTACCAGGCCGTGTCGAAGAATGGGTTGGGATCACGCCGTTCGGCCGCGCCGAACATGACGAAGTGGCGCAGCGGGTCCAACCCGGCGGCTAGCACGTCGGGGTATTTCTGGGCGTACCATTCGGGGTCGACGAAGCCCTGCATCGATTGCTCGATCGCGGCTTCCGGCGAATCCTGCGACGTCTCGGCCCGCGCCGGGACAGGTCGCGTCTCGGGCTGTGTCGCGGGTCGCGAGACGCGCTTACGGGGACTGTCTGTCTTGGCCATCGCGGCAGGGTTGCCTTGTTCGGCGCGGCACTGTCAATGCAAGAAGTAAGAATTCGTTTGTGCCGAACTTCAAATGCCGGCGATCAGCATCACCGCCGCCCCGCCCAGCAGCAAGGCGATGGGGTGGACGTTGGTGAAGGCGAACAGTCCCGTGGTGGCCGCGGTGATGACCCACAGGAGCCAGTCCGTCTCGGTGCCTCGGGCCAGGGCAAGGCCGCTGGCGAAGGTCAGCCCAATCGCGACAGGCGCCAGAGCATATTCGACGATCGATCGCCAGGCCGACCGGGCGGCGCGCTGCCAGCCGCGGGCCACGAAATAGACGACCACGGTGGAGGGCAAGAACATCGCCACGAACGAGACCGCGGCGCCCGGCAGGCCCGCCGCCTTTTGCCCGATCAGCACGACGATCTGCGATCCGGGGCCAGGTGCCGCGCGGGAGATCGCGAACATGTCGAGGAACTCCCGAGCCGTCATCCACCCATAAACATCAACCGCGGCGTGCTGCATGTCCGGGATCACGCCCGCCCCGCCGCCAAAGGCAAGCATCGACAAGAACGAGAACAGCATTGCCAGTTGAATAAGGGTCGTGATCATCGGCCGCGGCCCAGCCAGGCGATCAGCAAACTGACCGGCATCGCGATGGCCAGCACATATGGCAGGCGGAACCCCAGGATGCCGATCGCCAGCGTGATGCCGGTCACGATCAGGAACGGAGGTACGCCACGCAGGTTACGCCGCGCGAGACGGATGCCAAGGCCGAGGTTCATCCCGATCGCCACCGCCCCCATCCCCGACAGCCCCCTACTGAACCACTCGCCGCTCGGCATGTTCTGCACACCGAAATAAATCGCGCCCAGGATCAGCACGATGATGAGCGGCACCAGGGTCAGGCCCCAGAAGCAGGCGAAGGCGCCAGGCAGGCCTCGGAGTTGCGTGCCGATGAACACCGCGAGGTTGATGTTCGTCGCCCCAGGCACGAGCTGCGACAGCGCGTATCCCGATATGAACTGGGAGTCGTCCAACCAGCCCCGCCGCTCGACCACCTCTCGCCGCGTCCAGGCGGCGAGGCCGCCGCCAAAGCTCGCCAGCCCAATCGTGACGAAGCCCCGGAACAGGGCTGCCAGACTCGGCTGGCGCGTGGTTGGATTCCCCATCACCCTATTCAAGCCGGTCCGGCGTAGGCTGCCCAGCGGCAAGAGCGAGGAGACGACGAAATGCAGTACCGATCGTTGGGGCATAGCGGGTTGAAGGTCTCCCCGCTTTGCCTGGGCACCATGATGTTCGGCGGCCCGACGGATGAACCCACCGCCGGCCGCATCGTTGCGCGCGCGCGGGAGCAGGGCGTGAACTTCATCGACACCGCCGATGGATACACCGGCGGTCGGTCGGAGGAGGTCGTGGGACGGACGATCAAGGCCGACCGCAACTGGTGGGTATTGGCGACGAAGTGCGCGAACCCGACCGGGCAGGGGCCGAATGCGCGGGGCCTGTCGCGCCGGCATGTGCAGCACGCGGTCGAGGCCAGCCTGCGGCGGATGGATACCGACGTGATAGACGTTCTGTATCTGCATAAGGAAGACCACGCGACGCCGCTGTCGGAGACCGTCCATGCCCTTGGCGATCTGATCCGGGCGGGGAAGATACGGTATTTCGGCGTCTCGAATTACCGAAGCTGGCGCGTGGCTGAACTCTGCCGGCTATGCGACGCGGCCGGGATTGATCGACCGATCGTCAGCCAGCCGCTCTACAACGCGCTGAACCGCGAAGTGGAAACCGAGCATCTGCCCGCCTGCCGGTATTTCGGCCTGGGTGTCGTGCCCTACAGCCCACTGGCGCGTGGGGTGTTGACCGGGAAGTATCAGCCGAACGTTGCCCCTTCCGAGGACAGCCGAGCGGGGCGGCGCGATAGGCGGATGATGGAGTCGGAGTGGCGGGCGGAGAGCCTGGAGATCGCGCGGACGATCGCCGATCACGCTCAGGGTCGCGGCATTTCGCCCGGCCAGTTTGCCATGGGCTGGGTGCTGAACAATCGTTTCGTGACCGCCGCGGTGGCGGGGCCTCGGACGGAGGCGCAGTGGGAAGACTACGTGGGCGCGCTGTCGGTGCGGCTGGATGCGGCGGATGAGGCATTGGTGGATCGGCTGGTTTCGCCGGGTCATCCCTCGACGCCGGGGTACAATGATCCGGCCTACCCGATCGAGGGTCGGGTGGCGCGGGGATGAAGGGGGTGCGATTCAACGTTGTGGGGAGTACTTTGACGCCTCCTCGATAAGGGAATCGGACCCATGGCGACGGCGAGCCTCAGCGACGAAGCACTTTTGGCGTTCTTCCACTCCCATCCGAATTTACGCGACAGAGTGATCTCGATCTTG
>CAMCDA010000198.1 GCA_945873195.1 Asaia bogorensis | reverse complement strand
TCCCGCCACCTGCAACGGGAAGCTGGGCCAGCTGACCGGGTCACACCCCGAGTCACGTAACCCAGCCCGATACAAAAACCGGTGTCCAGGAGAGTCGCGGCCTGCATGGACATAGTAATGCGGGAATCAAAAATGAGGGGAGTCATGAGGGGCTGTAGCGCATTTTTACACTCCCGCGTGACGAGGATAGTCCGTCGGCGGCAGCGTCAAAGCACTGTCGGCGGGTCACATCTCGGAAATGGTTGTCTTGGGACGCGGATGTAAGGCGGGGCGGGAAATACTTTTGCTTTTATTGTGAAGGCAACTCGGTCCGACGCATCTTGCCGGCGGGCGCGCTTTCGCGGACCCTGTCCCTTAACAACTTCGTCCCGGAAACGCTCCCATGATGATCGCCGACGCGCAGATCCACCTTTGGACCAAGGGCACGCCCTCGGCCCATCACCGCCAGACGCCCTTCCTGAAGGATGAGGCGCTCGCCGCCATGGATGCCGCCGGCGTCGACCGGGCGGTGATCCATCCTGTCATGTGGGACCCCGACTCGAACGAACTGGCGGTGGAGGCGGCGCGTGTCCATCCCGACCGCTTCGCCATCATGGGCTGGTTCTACATGGACGACCCGGTCGAGCGGGCGAAGATCGAGACCTGGAAGAGCCGGCCGGGCATGAAGGGGCTGCGCTTCTACTTCTCCGACCCGCGATCGCAGTCCTGGCCCACCGATGGCACGTTGGACTGGCTGTTTCCGGTGGCCGAACGACTGGGCATTCCGGTGTCGCTGCAAGCCGGCGCCTTCCTGCCCCGGGTCGGAGAGATCGCCGATCGCCATCCCGGCCTGCGGATCAGCATCGACCACATGGCCGTGCCGCGCGGGACGGCGGGCGCCGAGACGGCCTATCGCCATCTGCCGGACCTGCTGGCGCTCGCGAAGCACCCGAACGTGGCGGTGAAGGCGACCGGCCAGGCGGGCTATGCCACCGACCAGTATCCTTTTCCCAGCATCCATGACGCGCTGCACCGGGTGTTCGATGCCTTCGGGCCGCGGCGGATGTTCTGGGGCACCGACATCACGCGGATGCACTGCACCTGGCGGCAATGCGTCACCCTGTTCACCGAGGAATTGCCCTGGCTGAAGGGTCCCGACCTCGACCTGGTGATGGGACGCGCCTTCTGTGACTGGATCGGCTGGCAATAATTGACAGGCCTCCCGGGCGGGACCACCGTCCGGGGCAAAGGACGTTTGAGGAGGAAGATCGTGGCCGCATCAGGTTCCGTCGAAGTCGTACCCCTGACCCTTCACATCGGCGCGGAAATCCGGGGCGTCGACCTGTCCCGCCCGCTGGCGCCCGATCAGGTGAAGGCGGTGCGGGATGCCTTCCTGAAATGGAAGGTGATCTTCTTCCGTGACCAGAACGTTGATCACGCCCAGCACGTCGCCATGGCGCGCCAGTTCGGTGAACCCACCATCGGGCACGCCGTGTTCGGCCATGTGGAGGGGTATCCGGAAATCTACTCCGTCGCCAAGAACCGCACCGCCAACGAGAAGTATGAGGCGATGATGGTCACCCCTTGGTATGGCTGGCACACGGATGTCACCGCCGCGGTGAACCCGCCCTGCGCCTCCATCCTGCGCGGCGTGACGATCCCCCCCTATGGCGGGGACACGTTCTGGACCAACCTCGCCGCCGCCTACCAGGGCCTGTCCGAGCCGATGCGCGCCTTTATGGAGGGGCTGCGCGGCATCCACGCCTTTGAAGCGCGCGGCGGCGGCACGCCGGGCGGGGCCTATGACGACAAGGTCCGCCGCAGGGCGCTGCGCAGCGAGCATCCGCTGGTGTCCGTGCATGCCGAAACCGGGGAGCGCGTGCTGTTCGCCAGCCCGTCCTTCCTGAAATCCATCGTCGGACTGACCCCGCGGGAGAGTGCGAAGGTGCTCGAAATCCTGTGGGAGCATGTGATTCGGCCGGAATACACGGTCCGCTTCAAGTGGAACCCGGGCGATATTGCATTCTGGGACAACCGGTCGACCGCGCATCTGGCCCCGCGCGACATCTTCCAGTCCGACTTCGACCGCCAGCTCTATCGGATCACCCTGGTGGGCGAGCCGCTGGTGGGCGTGGACGGAAGGCCCTCCACGTCGATCGAGGGGCTGCCGATCCTGTCGGCGACCGAGGAACTTCGGATGATGGCCGCCGCCGAATAACAGCAGGATCGCCCCGATGCGCTACGGTTTCTATCTGCCGACCCGAGGCCCCACCGCGACCCGCGACGGCGTGCTGTCACTGGCGCGGGAGGGGGAGCGGCTGGGCCTGCACTCCGCCATGATCGCCGACCATGTGGTGTTCCCGGTCGAGAGCACGTCCGCCTATCCCTACACTGTCGATCGGAAGCACCCGAGCGGGGGGGACGCGCTGGAGGCGTTCTCGATCCTCGGCGTCGTGGCGGGTGCGACCGAGAAGCTGCGGCTGGTCACGTCCGTGCTGGTGCTGCCCTACCGCAACCCGGTGCTGACCGCGAAGATGGTGGCGTCCTTGGATGTGCTGTCCGGCGGGCGGGTCACGCTGGGCGTCGGCGTCGGCTGGCTGAAGGAGGAGTTCGAGGCGCTGGACAGCCCCGACTTCGACCGCCGCGGGGCGGTGACGGATGAGTGGATCACGATCTTCAAGCAGCTCTGGACCCAGTCTCCGGCGTCGTTCCAGGGCGAGTTCTACAGCTACGAGGACATTCGCTGCGAACCCTTCCCGGTGCAGATGCCGCATCCGCCGATCTGGGTTGGCGGGCATTCCCGTCCGGCCTTGCGGCGCACAGCGAAGCATGGGGATGGATGGCATCCGGTTGGCGCCATCGCGGCGTCCCCGCTGCCGCCGCAGGAGATGCGGATGCATATGGATACGCTGAAGCGGATGACGGAAGCCGAGGGGCGGGATTTCTCCGCCATCACCGTGTCCTACAAGGCCCCGCTATACGATGCGGGGATTCCGGATCGGGACGGCACCCGCCGCAGCTTCTCGGGCAGCCCCGATGAGGTCGCCGGGGACATCCGCAGTTTTGCGGCCATCGGGGTGCAGGAACTGATCTTCGACTTCCGCGGCCAGTCGATCGCGGAGACCATCGAACGCCTGCAACGATTCGCGGCCGAGGTGATGCCGCTGGTCGGGGATTGATTCGGGACGGAGGCGCTGCAGCGCACGGGCGCATCCGCGTCGTCATGGTGGGGGCAATTGCACTTGCGACCGCAAGGAGGCTGTCCTCTCCGTCATGGCCGGGCTTGACCCGGCCAATGGCCCGCAGGCGGCTGATCACAGGTCAGTGCGCGGGTGGCCGGTTCAAGCCCGGCCATGACGAAAAGAAAAATGCCCTTAACGCATCAAGTGCGGTGGGCGTCCGTCCTCCACGACGAAGGGGCCGGGGGTACTCCCGGCCCATCCCCCATCAGGGCGCGATCATCTTATAAACGCGCGCCGCCGTGCCGCTGTACAGCTCCTTCTTCTCGGCCGCCGAAGCCCCAGCGGTGATCCGCTTGAACGCGTTCCACAGCTCCGTATACCCACCCGACTGCTTGTCCGGCGGGAAGTTACTTTCGAACATGCAGCGATCGACGCCGAACGCCTCGATGCAATGTTCGATATACGGACGCCATGCGGCTGCCAGGTCCTCGGACGAAGGCGGCAATTCCCGCTCATGGAAATCGAACCCGACCGAAACCATCCCCAGCCCGCCCAGCTTCATCGTCACGTTCGGGCACTTCGCCAGATCGTTGATGTTCGCTTTCCAGGTCTCAAAGATTTCCGCCCGCCGTCCCGAATAGGGACCAACGCCCAAAATCCCCCCGACATGGTTCAGGATGATCGATGTCTCCGGAAACGACCGCGCCAGGTCGATCGCATCGGGCAGTTGCGGATGATACTGCCAGGACTCGAAGCTCAGCCCCAGCGGCGCGAGTTGCGCGAAACCTTCCCGGAACTTCGGGTCCATCACCTGGTGAAGCGGCACCGCGCGGGAGGCATATTTGCTGACAGCTTCATGCTCATCCCACGCCACGCCATGGCGCATGCCGCGCAGGCGTCCGCCGGCGGCCACGATCTCGGCTTCCATCAGTTCCCGCACCTGCGCGGCACCTGATGTCAGATCACCGCCGCCGATGATCACCTCGGACACCCGGCAGGGACCGTAGTTGCCGGATGCGCTCATGGCCGCGAGGCCCGCCACGAACTCGACCTCTCCCAGCGCCGCCATGTGCCGCGGCCCATCCTTCCGATACATCGCTCGGCATTCCAGAAACACCGTCGAAACGATGTTGTGCCCGCCACCGATGTCGGACAGCAGGCCCGGCAGCAGGTACAGCCCGCGATGCGGCGCATCCCAGAAATGATGATGCGGATCGATGATCGGCAAATCGGGTTCCAGCGCCGCTTCGGTCGGACGCCTCGCCAGCCATTCGGACAAGGCCGCGTCATCGCGAACGTGGGAGCCGAGATACTCTCTCTTTGAATCACCAAACTGAGCCATCTTCGTTTCCTCCAGTGTATTTCAGCGACCGGGATACCAGCCCGCCTCAGCGGCGAAGCGTTCGTAGAATTCCGGCTCATACGCATTGTCGGGATCGGCGCGCACCATCCGATCGATCAGTTCCGCGTCCGGTCCGACCAGGATACGCAGCCGGTCGGCCTTGACGCCGTTCAGGATGATCGTTGCCGCCTCGGCGGCACTGGTCGGAGCATCCGAAACGAAGCGGCGCGCGCGCTCGGCGTGCTGGCGCTGAATGTCGGCATCGGAATACTTGGACGGGTCGCGGCCCATGGAGGTCATGCGCGTCCTGATCTGCGCGATCTGGTCGGCGTTCAGCCCATCCTCATCGGTATGCGCCTGCACCTTAAGCGAGTTGTCGCGGATGCCCGTGCCGATATGGCCGGGCATGACGACCGAGACCTTGATATGCGGCGCGTTCATCCGAAAATCGGCGATCAACGACTCGGTGAACCCCTTCACGGCGAACTTCGCCGCCGAGTAGGCGGAATGGGGCGTGTCCGGACCGACCGATGCCCAGAACCCGTTCATGCTGCTTGTATTGACGATATGCGCTTCCTCGGCGGCGCGCAGCATCGGCAGAAAGGCGCGGGTGTTGAGGTACACGCCACCCCAGCAGATGTTGAAGGTGCGTTCCCATTCGGCTCGCTCATTCACGATCATGCTGCCGCCGCCACTGATGCCGGCGTTGTTGAACAGCAGATGGATGCGGTCGGTCCCGAGCTGGGCGGCGGCATCATCGCGGAACTTCAGAACATCGGCTTCGTTCGACACGTCGGCGACGTGGGAAGTGATGCGCAGCCCCTGCGGCAGCCCCGCCGCCTCGCACAGGCTGACGGTTTCCGCCATGCCGCGTGCCGAGACATCGCACATCGCGACGTTGCAGCCCTCGGCCACCAACTGGCGCACAAGCTCGCGCCCCATGCCCGATCCGCCGCCCGTCACGACGGCAATGCGGCCTGAGAAGTCCTTCATTCTGTTTCTCTCCCATGCGGTTGGTTCGCGGCTTAACCATTCCCTCATACAGCGTTCCCGCCAGGACCGCACGGGTGGGCATCCGGGGATTGACGGGATGCGTTCGGCGTGAGCAATTGCCCCCAGGCGACCAGATCGCCGAGCGTATTGACTGGCCGGCTGGTTCACTCCTGCCGGCCTTTCCTTTGTGTGGTTTGCCGTGGGCCCGGACGCGCTTTAGGTTCCGCGAGAACGCCGCAAGGAAGTCCGACCGATGCAAATCCATCCCGCCGTTGCCGCCGTTGCTGGCGATATCGATTTCGATCCCGACGCGCTGCACCGCACCTATCTTGCGGAACGCGACAGGCGAATTCGCCCCGACGGGATGGAACAATATGTCGAGGTGAAAGCCGAGTTCTCCCGCTATAAGGAGGACCCCTACGTCGAACAGACCACCCGCGCGCCCGTGTTCGACGAAGTCGAATTCGCCGTCATCGGCGGCGGCTTTGGCGGCCTGCTCATGTGCGCCCGCCTGCGCGAAGCCGGCTTCAAGCGCCTGCGAGTCGTGGAAACCGGCGGCGACTTCGGCGGCACCTGGTACTGGAACCGCTACCCGGGCGCGATGTGCGACGTCGAATCCTACTGCTACCTCCCGCTGCTGGAGGAGCTGGGCTATGTCCCCGAACGCAAATACTCCTTCGCGCCGGAGATCCTTGAACACAGCCGCCGCATCGCCCGCCACTACAAGCTGTATGATGACGCGCTGTTGCAGACCTCCATCACCGACCTGCGGTGGAATGAGGACGAACGCCGCTGGATCATCAGCACCAACCGCGGCGACCGGTTCAAGGCGCAATACGTCGCGATGGCGAACGGACCGCTCAGCCGGCCGAAGCTGCCGGGCATTCCGGGCATCAACGAGTTCAAGGGCTACACGTTCCACACCAGCCGCTGGGACTATCGCTACACGGGCGGCGACAGCTACGGCAATCTGTCGAATCTGAAGGACAAGCGCGTCGGCATCATCGGCACCGGCGCGACCGCCGTGCAGTGCATCCCGCATCTGGGAGCCTCCGCGCAGCACCTCTATGTCTTCCAGCGCACTCCGTCATCCGTCGATGTCCGCAACAACACCCTGACCGACCCCGCATGGGCCGCCGCGCTCCAACCCGGCTGGCAGTACCGCCGGATGGAGAACTTCAACATCCTGGTGAGCGGCGGCGACCAGGACGAAGACCTGGTGCATGACGGCTGGACCGACATCTTCCGCAACCTGACCGCGACGGCCGCCGAACACGCCGCCCGCAAGGTGGGCCGCCCCCTGACACCAGACGAGCGGGATCAGCTGATTGTCCTGTCCGACTACCGGAAGATGAACCAGGTGCGCGCCCGGGTCGACTCCATCGTCAAGGACCCCGCCACCGCCGCCGCGCTGAAGCCTTGGTATCGCCAGTTCTGCAAGCGCCCCTGCTTCCATGACGAATACCTGCAAACCTACAACCGCCCCAACGTGACGCTCGTGGATACGGTCGGCCGCGGGGTCGAGCGCCTGACGGAGCACGGCGTCATCGCCAACGGCCAGGAATACGAACTCGACTGCCTGATCTTCGCGACCGGGTTCGAGGTCGGGACATCCTTCACCCGCCGCACCGGCTATGACGTGGTTGGGCGCGACGGCCTGAAACTCTCGGACCATTGGGGCGGCGGCACCCGCACCCTGCATGGCATGAGCACCAACGGCTTCCCCAACTGCTTCTTCATCGGCCGCCAGCAGGCCGCGCTGACGGTCAACCTGCCGCTATCGTTGCAGAACCAGACCCGCCACATCGCAACCCTGGTATCCCAGGCCCGCGCGCAGGGCTTCGACACCGTCGAACCATCGCCCGAAGCCGTCGATGCCTATGTGGCCGAGGTCAAGTCCCTGGCTGGCACAAACGCCAGCTTCTTCGAGGAATGCACGCCCGGGTACTATAACAGCGAGGGCGCGAAGGGGAACAAGAACGGGTTCTTCTCGGACATCTATGCCGCCGGGTCGCTGCGGTATTTCGAGATCCTCGCCGACTGGCGCAATGGCGGGATGCCCGGCCTGACGATGCGCTGAGGGGGACGATCCATGAAGGAAAACAGCATTCACCGTGCGGTGCGGGAAGGCCGAGCGGCGCTGGGGACGGGGCTGAAGGAGTTTGCCTCCCGCGGGGTGCCGTGGATCATCGAGGCATCGGGCTTCGATTATTGCATGATCGACCACGAACACGGCGCCTTCGACATGGAGACGATCGCCGACCTGGCCGGGTGGTTCCAGGCCACCGACGTGTCCGCCATCGTGCGCATCCACAAGTCCTTCCTGCACCTGATCCCGGCCATCCTCGACCAGGGGATCATGGGCATCCAGGTGTCCGAGGTCGATACGCCCGAGGAAGCCCGCGCCATCGTCCAGCAGGCGAAGTATCCGCCGATCGGCAATCGCGGCATCTCGGGCCAGGGGATGCACACGGGATACCGCGGGTACGGCGCCCGCCATGCCACCGAATACGCGCCCTGGGCCAACGCGAACGTCATCACCTGCGTGGCGATCGAGTCGCTGGAAGGGCTGGAAAACGTCGAGGCGATCGCGGCGGTCGAGGGCATCGACATGATCGCCTATGGCCATTCCGACCTGAGCGCTCGGCTTGGCGTGCACTTGCAGTTGGAGCATCCGACGTTCAAGGCGGCGGTGCGCCGGATCGTGGAAGCGTGCCAGGCGAACGGAAAGCTGGCGCGGGGATCGGCCGAAACCGAAGCGCAGATCGAGGAATACTGGACGCTCGGCTGCAAGGTGCTGAACCTGCCGGGGACGGATGTGAGCACCTATCTGGATGGGTTGAAGGCGCGGGCTGCCCGGGCGAATGCGCGGTTGAAGGGGATCGGGGTGCCGGTTCGGTAGGGCGCGCGATCAGTCGAAGGTCATTGGCCGCGCGGGCGTTCGGTCGCCGCGCGCTTGCGATGACGACAGCACGAATCCGGGCGGCGGGACCACCAGGCGGTGGCCCCGTTGCCCGGGCGATTTCAGGGGGAAGGGATCAGGAGGGGGCGGTGCTGGCGGGGAGCGGGTCGGCCCAGGCCTGTTGCACGGGTCCCGCGTGCGGCGGGGGCACGAACAGGGCGGTCATCTGGGCCATCCATAGGCGCAGCATCCGCGCCAGGCTGCCGCCATAGGCGATGATGGCGTTCCGGATTTCGGGCCATAGCGGGTGGGTCGTGTCGATGCCGAGGTCCCGGCAGATGTCGACAATGACCGTGCCGGCGGACTGGTGGCGGATGCGGCGGGCGATTTCGTCCGCCGTGGGCATGGCGCGGAGCAAGGCCGCGTCGTCTTCCGCCTGGGACAGCCGGATGGGGCGGGACCTGGGGGTGGCTGGATTTGTGGGGGAGGGTCGGTTGGCCGCGCGGGCGGGCCGAGCGCGCAGGAGGCGGGCTTGGAGGCCGGTGGCGAGGAGGAGGCCGCGGGTGATGCGGGCGATGATCAAAGTGAGGTTGATCGTGCCGTGGCGCCAGGCGAGGGGCCTGCTGGGGATGGACGTGTTCTGGCGTTGCAGGGAGGCCACGAGGGCTTGGCCGAAGTCGATGATCCTGGCCACGAGGGCCAGGAGGGGGCCGAACCGGATTTCCCCTTGGGTTTGGGGACCGGGTACGGTGGCAGGCTCAGCGGCGTTGGGCGCGGCGGACATGAACGTATAGAGAACATATTTGGTGAGGGGTGTCAAGGAATTTATTCCGGACGATGGTATGGGTTGTCCCATTTCGGACCGGTTTGGCCTGCTGTTGCTTAGCCCATCTTATTCACTGCATGTCAGGGATTCGCTGGCGGGCGTAGCGTAATCGTCTGATTTGACGCAGAGATTTGGGTGTCGAGACCAACATCTGCCGAACCGGACGGTGCCACACCCGCCATGATCGAAAATACTCCGCTGCCGTTCTCGTTGCCATCCGTGCGCCGCAAAAAAGTCACCGCCGCCTTCGATGGTGGTCGTATCACCTCGGACGGCGGGGTCCTGCTGCTCAGCGCCATCGAGACCAAGATCGGCATCGCCGACAGGTTCGCTCCACTCATCAATGACCCGCGCAATCCG
>CAMCDA010000197.1 GCA_945873195.1 Asaia bogorensis | reverse complement strand
CTCCCCCCTTGAGGGGGAGGGCCGGGGTAGGGGGTGATCGCGGCACGGACTGGGGCGGATCTACCCCTCCCCCCATTCCCCTCCCTCAAGGGGAGAGGGGGCAAGATCGGACCAACCCCCTTCCACAACGGGAGGGAGGGCAAGAACCGGCAACCCTCCTTCACGCCGCCACCGACGCCCTGATCGTCCTCCAACGCGCCGCCCCACCTCCCGGCCTCCCGGCCTGGAACGCCCAACCCATGGCGGAAACCGCCCTCGGCACGCTGTTCGACTGGTGGTGGCCCGCGGCCTTCGGCGCCCCCGCCCCGGACGCCGCGCGGGCCGAGGTCGCCGCCGCCCTGCACACCATCCTCGCCCCGCTGACCACCGGCCCCCGCTGCTTCGTCCATCGGGACTTCTTCGCCGGCAACCTGCTCGCCCTCCCCACCCGGACAGGCCCCCGCGCCATCGGGATCATCGACTTCCAGGGCGCCGCCATCGGCCACCCGGCCTACGACCTCGTCTCCCTGTTGCAGGACGCTCGCCGCGACATCCCCGCCGACATCGCCGCCGCCGTCCTCACCCGCTACCTCGCCTTGCGCCCCGAGCTTGATCCCGCCGCCTTCCGTGCCGCCTATGCCGCCTGCGCCGCGCAGCGCCATCTGCGGGTCGCGTGCCAATGGGTGCGCCTCGCCTTGCGGGACAACCGGCCGAACTACCTGGCCTACGGCCCACGCACCTGGGCCCTGCTGGCCCAGGCGCTCACCGATCCGGCGGTCGCCCCGCTGGCCCGGGCACTTGACCATTGGATCCCCGCCGAGAAACGCGGCAACCCGCCAGGACTCCCCGCATGACCACCCGTCCGCACACCGCCATGATCCTCGCCGCCGGACTGGCCACCCGCATGCGCCCGCTGACCAGCGACACCGCCAAGCCGCTGTTGACGCTGGAGGGGACGTCGCTGCTCGATCATTCCCTCAACCGCCTGGCCGCCGCCGGGGTCGGGACCGTCGCCGTCAACGGGTTCTGGCACGCCGACAAGGTGGAGGCCGCCCTGCGCGCCCGCGCCGCCGCCACGCCCACGACCGTGTTCCTCCGAGAAACCACTCTGCTGGATACCGGCGGCGGTGTCCGCAACGCCCTGCCCGTCCTGGGCGCTGGCCCGTTCTACGTGATCAACGGCGACGCCTTCTGGCTCGACGGACCGACCCCCGCGCTGGCCCGCCTCGCCCAGGCCTTTGATGATAGCGTCGATGCCGTGCTGCTGGTCCATCGCACCTTCCAGATCGCCGGCGCCGTCGGACGCGGCGACTTCTCGCTCAACCAGCTCGGCGTCCCACGCCGCCGCCGGGAATGGGAGGTCGTGCCCTACCTTTACGCCGGCGTTCACCTGATGCGGGCGAGTCTGCTGGACGACATGCCGGAGGGCGCGTTCAGCATGAACCGCGCCTGGGATCGCGCGATGGAGGCCGGCCGCCTGCGCGCCATCGTGCATGACGGCCCGTGGTTCCATCTCTCGACGCCCGAGGATCGGGCGGACGCGGAACGGCGGTTGGAGGCACGGATGACCGTGGATACGCCGCATCCATGGCTCTGAACCTTTTCACCATCCCGGCGCATGTCCCGTTCCTGGACGCGCTGGCGGCCGGGTGGCTGGCCCGGGCGGGGGAGGACCCGCTGGCGATTGCGCGGGGGATGATCCTGCTGCCCACCCGCCGATCGTCGCGCGGGTTGGCGGAGGCGTTCCTGCGCGTCTCCGGCGGGCGGCCGTTGCTGCTACCCCGGATCACCGCCCTGGGTGCGTTGGATGAGGCGCCGTTGACGCTGATGGGCGCGCTCGACCTGCCACCGGCGGTGGAGGAGATGCAGCGGCTGGCGGCGATGACCCGGCTGATCCTGGCGATGCGCGGCGATGGCGGGGCACCGGCCTCGGCCGACCGCGCCTGGCTGCTGGCGGTGGAACTCGCGGCGCTGATGGATGAGGCGGAACGGTCCGAGATCGACCTGCGGGAGAAACTGCCCGACGCCGCCGATCCGGCCTTCGCGGAGCATTGGGCCAAGACGCTGGAATTCCTGCGCATCGTGACCGAGGCCTGGCCCGCGTGGCTCGCCGACAACGGCCTGATGAACCCGGCCGCTCGGCAGGTCGCGCTTTTGGACGCGCAGGCGTGGGCGTGGGAGGACACGCCGCCCGCGGACCCGATCCTGATTGCGGGGACAACGGCCGGGATACCGGCGGTGGCTCGGCTGCTGAAAGTGGTGACCCGGCTGCCGACCGGGCAGGTCGTGCTGCCGGCGTTGGACCTGGGGATGGATGACGACGCGTGGGAGGCGATCGAGGACTCCCACCCGCAGGCTGGACTTGCGCGGCTGCTGGCGGATTTGGGGGCGACGCGGGGCGATGTCTTCGGGTGGGCCGGCCCAGACCTGTCCGCCCCCGCCGTTGCCCGCACCGCCGTTGCCTCCCCGAGCCCCACCGTCATGGCCGGGCTTGACCCGGCCACCCCCGCAGGGTCGGTGGGGCAACGCGGGTCCGACGGTGGCGGCGCCGATGAAGCGCGGGCGGCCGGGTCAAGCCCGGCCATGACGGGGGGCGCCCAGGGTCGGCATCCCCCAACGACAGACCATCGCGCGGGGACGACAATCATCCCCCGCACCAACCCCGGCCGCTTTGCCACGCTCTCCCGCGCCCTCCTCCCCGCCCAGGCTCTCTCGGCCTGGCAGTCCCCCGCACCGGTCTCCCTGGACGGCCTCACCCGCCTGACCGCCGCCGACCAGCAGGAGGAAGCGGAGGCGATCGCCATCGTCCTGCGGGACACGCTCGAAACCCCTGGCGCCCAGGCCGCGCTGGTGACGCCGGATCGCATCCTCGCCGCCCGGGTCACCGCCGCGCTGGCCCGCTACGGCATCGTCGCCGACGACAGCGCCGGGGAGAAACTGGCCGACAGCCCGCCGGCCGTCTTCCTGCGCCTGCTCGCCCGCGCCGTAGCCGATCGGTTCGCGCCCGTCCCGCTGCTCGCCTTGCTCAAACATCCGCTGACGGCTGCGGGCCTCTACCCGGCGGCCAGCCGAGCGGAGGCGCGGGAATTGGAGGTGGTGTGTTTGAGGGGGCCTAGGCCGCCGCAAGGGCTGGCCGGGCTGCGCATCGCTGTCGATCGCGCCAAAAGCCCGCGGCTGAAGGCCTTCCTCGCCCAACTTGAACACTGCCTGGAACCGGCGATCCGGATTGAAACGGCTGTCGCTTCGGCCCTGGAAGACGCGCTGGCCGCGATCATCGAGGCCGGGGAACGGCTCGCCACCACCATCGACACGCCCGGCCCATCGCGGCTCTGGGCGGGGGAGGAAGGCGCCGCCCTCGCCGAACGTCTGTCCGCCGTGCAGGCGGTGACGCCGATGCTGCCCGACCAGCGGCGGGGCGTGCTGCCGGGGTTCCTCGACGCGGTGCTGGAGGGCGCGGTGGTGCGCGGCCGGCGGGCGGTGCGCGGGCGGGACGGCGCCGAACATCCGCGCGTGTTCATCTGGGGCCTGCTCGAATCCCGGCTGCAAAGCGTCGATCGCCTGGTGCTGGGCGGGCTGGCCGAGGGCGTCTGGCCGCCGCAGACCGATCCCGGCCCCTGGCTGTCGCGCCCGATGCGCCGGCGGGTTGGCCTGCCGTCACCCGAGGTGGTGGTTGGCCAGGCGGCCCATGACTTCCTCGCCGCCACGTGTTCGGCGCGGGAGGTCGTGCTGTCCTGCCCGACCCGCCGCGACAACGCTCCCGCGGTGCCGGCGCGCTGGCTGACGCGGCTGGATGCGTTCCTGGCTGGCCAGGGGCTGCCCGGATTGCCCGGCCATCCGGCCGCCGAATGGGCACGGGCGATGGATCTGCCGGTGGGCGGGCCTCGCCCGGTGAAGCCGCCCAGGCCCAATCCCCCGGTCGCACTGCGCCCGCGCCGCCTGGGCGTGACCGCGATCGAGACCTGGCTGCGCGACCCCTATGCCATCCACGCCCGCCACATCCTGCGGCTGGAGAAACTGAAGCCCCTCGATGAGGAAACCGACGCCGCCGACTATGGCGAGTTGGTCCATACCGCGCTGCATCGGTTCCTGGGCGAGGTCGGTTCTGCCTGGCCGCCCGGTGCCGCCGCCCGCCTGCGCCGCATGATGGATGTGACCTTGCGCGGGGAGGGCCTGCGGCCGGCGCTGATCGCCTGGTGGGCGCCTCGGCTGACGCGGATCGCGGACTGGGTGGCGGCGCATGAGATCGAGCGGCGCAGCAAGTCTCCCCCCGCGCGGGTCAAGAGCGAGGTGGATGGCCAGATGATCCTGCACCGCCCCGGCGGCGCCTTCACGCTGCGGGGCCGGGCGGACCGGATCGAGAAGCGGGCCGATGGGACGCTGACGATCCTCGACTACAAGACTGGCACGGTGCCCACGCGGCGCGCGGTAGAGCAGGGGTTCGCGTCCCAGTTGCTGCTGGAGGCCTCGATGGCCGAAGCCGGCGGGTTCGGCCCGGACTTCCAGGCGGCTTCGGCGGAGTTGTTGTACTGGCGCCTGACCGGCGGGGCGCAGCCAGGGGAGGAGACGGCTCTGTTCCAGAAGAAGGGCGATGACCTGGCCGACCGGGTGGCGGAGGCGAAGGCGGCGCTGGAACGGCTGATCGATGAATTTGATGGCGGGCGGCCGTATTTGTCGCACCCGAATGCGGCTTGGGCGCCTCGATACGCGGATTACGCGCAGTTGGCGCGGGTCGCGGAATGGTCCCAGGCCGGGGAGGACGGGGAATGAGGGTGGCTGACGTTCACTCCCTGGCCGCCGGCGGTGCAACGCTTCCCCCCCACCCCTTGAGGAAGGGGACCGGGGGGAGGGGTATCGCGGCACCGACAGGGGGATATCACCCCTCCCCCCATCTCCCACCCTCAAGGGGAGGGGGGGAAGAGTGTCCCACCCCATGACCCTCTCCCCGCGCGACAGCGCCAACCGGGCGCAGTTGGCTGCCTCGGACCCGATCGCCTCCGCGTTCGTCGGGGCCTCGGCCGGGTCGGGCAAGACCAAGCTGCTGACCGACCGGCTGCTGCGGCTGATGCTCGCCGGGGTGCGCCCCGACCGCATCCAGTGCCTGACCTTCACCAAGGCGGCCGCGGCGGAAATGGCGCTGCGGCTGCAACGGACCCTCGGCCGCTGGGTCACCATCCCCACCCCAGACCTGATCGCCGAACTCACACGGCTGGAGGTCGATCCCACCGCCGCCACCGTTGCCCCCGCCATCATCGAACGCGCGCGCGCGCTGTTCGCCCAGGTGCTCGACCTGCCGGGCGGGATGCGGATCGGCACCATCCACGCCTTCAGCCAGTCCCTGCTGCGCCGTTTCCCGCTGGAAGCCGCGATTTCCCCGCATTTCCAGCTTGTGGATGACCGCGACGCCCAGGATGCGCAGGCCGAGGCGATGGAGGACATGCTCTCGGGCGCCGAGGATCACGGTCTGACCCGATCGCTGCATCACCTCGCGGCCCTGGTGCGGATCGAGGATTTCGGCCAGCAGGTCAAAACCCTCGCCCAGGAACGCGACCGCCTCGACGAAGCCCTCTCGCTCGGCCCCGACCTGGAATCCGCCCAGCGCCGCGCCCTTGGTGTCACCGCCGCGACCGAGGCGGAGGTGCTGGACGGCGCCGTCGTATGGATGGGGGAGAACGCGATCCGGCAGGCCGCGCTGCGGGTGCGGCAGGCGGGGTCTCCCAGCGTGGCCGAAAGGGCGGGACGCATCCTGGAATGGCTGGCGCTGCCCGCGGACACGCGCGCCGAACATTGGGACCGCTGGCGGGATGAGTTCGTGCGCGGCCGGCCGCCCGAGATCCGCGGCCTGACCGCGCTGGTCAACAAGAAGCTTTCCGACGCCGAACCGGCCCTGGTGGACGCCTATGTGGCCGAGGCCACACGGATCATGATGGTCGAGGATGCCATGCGCGCCGTGCGCGTCGCCGAGGTGTCCTTCGCGCTGGCCTCTCTCGCCGGCCCCGTTGTGTTTGGCTACGGGCAGCGGAAAGAGCAGGCCGGGCTGCTGGATTACGACGACCTGATCCGCCGCACGCAGGATTTGCTGCGGGAGCCTGGGGCGGCCTGGGTGCTGTACAAGCTGGATGGCGGGTTGGACCATCTGCTGCTTGATGAGGTGCAGGATACCTCCCCCGAACAATGGGACATCGCGCTGCGGCTGACCGAGGAGTTCTTCGCGGGGCAGGGGACACGAGATGATGACGTCCTGCCCCCCCTCCCCTTGAGGGAGGGGGCCGGGGGGAGGGGTATCGCGGCACGGACTGGGGGGTTGCTACCCCTCCCCCCAACCCCCTCCCTCAAGGGGAGGGGGGGTGAGATTGATGCCCCTGCGCCTCTCCTTGGGACGCGGCGTGAAAACAACATCCCCCGTTCCATCTTCGCGGTGGGGGACCCCAAGCAGTCCATCTACTCCTTCCAGGGTGCCGACATCCGGACATTCGCCGACTCCCGCGCCAAGCTCGCCGCCCGGGTCAAGACCGCCGGCCTGGACTGGCGGGATGTCGCGCTCGACGTGTCATTCCGTTCCACCGCCCCGATCCTGAGCCTCGTGGACGCCGTCTTCACCGACCCCACCGCCGCCAAGGGCGTTGTCGACCCTGGTGCTGTCCTGCGGCATCAGGCCGACCGCGCCGAACACGCCGGTCTGGTGGAATTCTGGCCGCTCACCCCCCGCCCGGCCGATACCGACGCCGAGGCCTGGACGGTGCCGACCGAGAACGTGTCCCAGACCTCGGCCGACCGGCAACTGGCCGAGACGCTGGCGGACTGGATCCGCGACCAGACGAACGGGACCGAGATCCTCGAAAGCCGCGGCCGGCTGCTGATGGCCGGCGATGTCATGGTGCTGGTGCGGCGGCGCAATGCGTTTGCCTCGGCGCTGGTGCGGGCGCTGAAGACGCGGGGCGTGCCGGTGGCGGGCCTCGACCGCATGGTGCTGACCGAGCAGCCGGCCGTGCAGGACTTGCTCGCGCTGTGTGAGGCATTGTTGCTGCCGAATGACGATCTGACGCTGGCCTGCGTGCTGACCAGCCCGCTGGGTGGCCTGGATGACGACGACCTGATCGCTTTGGCGGTGGGCCGGCGCGGGTCGCTGTGGGATGCGCTGCGGGACCGCGTGGATGAAAGGCCTGCCTGGCGCGGGGTGGTGGACTTCCTGTCGCCGCTGCTGGCCCGGGTCGACTATGCCACGCCGCACGCCTTGCTGGCCGAGGCGCTGGGGCCGCTGGGCGGGCGCACCCGGCTGTTCGCGCGCCTGGGGGCCGAGGCCGCCGAACCCGTCGCTGAACTGCTGAACGCCGCGCTGACCCATGGCGCGCTGCATCCGCCGTCCCTGCAAGGGTTCCTGCACTGGCTGCGCCACGCCGCGGCCGAGGTGAAACGTGAAGCCGAGGGCGCGGGGAACCAGGTGCGGGTCATGACCGTGCATGGCGCCAAGGGATTGCAGGCGCCGCTGGTCATCCTGCCCGACACGACCGGCCTGCCGCCCGACCGGCACAGCATCCTTTGGGGCACCGATCCGGTCACGAAAAAGACCGTGCCGCTGCTGTCACCCGGGAAGGAGTATCGCTGCGACGTCGTGGACGGGCTGCGCGACCGGGCGCGCCAGGATGACATGGAGGAATACAATCGCCTGCTCTACGTCGCCCTGACCCGCGCCGAGGACCGCTTGCTGGTCTGCGGCTGGGCGATGAAGGGCGAGCCGAAGGAGGAGAGCTGGTACAAATGCGTGGCGCGCGGGTTCGAGAAGCTGGGCGCCGAGGAGACCCCGTTCATCGGTGGGTGGGACGGGTCGGTCCTGCGCCTGCGGTCCCGGCAGAACGCCCCGGTCACGCCGGATCGGCCGGCGGTGCTTGTCTCGGGCGCCGCCGCTCCGCCTTCCTGGTTCGGTGGCGCGCCTGGCTGGGTGGCGCTGCCGCCCCCGCCCGAGCCGCCTCGGCCCATGCCCTTGGCGCCAAGCCGGCCGGAAGGGGTGGAGTTGGGGGATGTGCCGGCGTCGGCGTCGCCTTTGGCCGAACGGGACATGACCGAGGGCCGGTTCCAGCGCGGCCAGGTGACCCATGCCTTGTTGCAGCATCTGCCGGAGGTTCCGCCCGCCGATCGGGCCGCCGCGGCGGCGCGGTATCTGGCGCGGGGCGGGCTGGGGATTGATCCAGCCGACCGGCCCGCCTTGGTGGCCGAGGTGATGGCGATCCTGGATCACCCGGCCCTGGCGCCTCTGTTCGGGGCGGCCGGGCGGGCGGAGGTGCCTCTGACGGGCGTGATCGGCGACCGCGTGGTAGGCGGGTTGGTGGATCGGCTGGCGGTGCTGGAGGACCTGGTGCTGATGGCGGATTTCAAGACCAACCGGCAGGCGCCGTCCCGGGTGGAGGACACGCCGGTGCTGTATCTGCGCCAGATGGCGACGTACCGGGCGGTGCTGCGGGCGATCTTCCCGGACCGGCCGGTGGTCTGCGCGCTGATCTGGACCCGGACGGCGCGGGTGAGCGTGCTGCCGGACGGGTTGCTGGATGCGTATCAGCCGGAGACGGCAAGCGCTTCCTGATTGCGTGCCGCGTGGTCGCCGCAGGCGCGCCACCCTTGGGGACCCAGGGTGAACATCAGCCGCCCGGGCGCTTCCGGCCGCATGCCTGAGAGTTTGGCGAGGAAGGATCGGAGCGCGACCGGCTCGCCAGCGTGTTCGCTCCAGAGCAGGCGCAGCAGGCGGTCGGCCGGCCCGGGGATGTGGTTCTGGTCCTTTTCGTAGCGGGCGACCTGCTGGACATCGCATCCCAGCAGGCCGGCGAGTTCGGCCTGCGTCAGGTCCATATGCCGGCGCAGGAACCGGATCTCCGCGCCCCCCAAAAGGCTCCCAGCCGACACCACCGCTCGGCCGATGGCGTGCGGCAGGCTGTCGAGGTCGTGGATGGCGATCGTCTGCTCGCCGTGGAAAGACTCGATGGTGTAGCCGTCGGCCAGCCAGACGTTGGAAAGGCCGCAGCTGGTGTAGCGGATCGGTTCGGCCAGGGGGGCAGGGGGCGTCAATTCATGTCCTCCCATTCGACGGTCTTTATCAGCAGGCGGTCGCCCAGCAGGATGATCGCAACGACCCCGGCTTCCCGTCTGCCCCGGATCGTCCGCACCATCTTGCATGTCCATTCTCCCGGCCTGTCGGCCCGTGGCGGTTCAGCGATCATGCCCTGACGGAGGATGCGCAGGACATCGACATCGGGGATCCCCCGCTCCTCCATCCGTTCCAGCGCGTGGAACGACCATTTGATGTTGGCGGTGTTTGTGGCGATGGTCTTGATTCTGCGTTCCGCCCATGCGGGGGGGAGCCGGTCGGGTTGGAGCGGGGCTGGGTCCTCCATCGTCGCTCCATTATGACTATCAATATGATAGATGGGTGGAACCTGTCAATCTGATAGGTCTGATGGCAGGCGTTTCGTGACGTGGGTATGTTCGGTTCGGTATTCAACCCAGAGTTGCATGACGCCATGGACAGCCAGCACGGAGAGAACGTTTCGGTCGGCCGGCTTCAAGTGCAATTGCTCTTGATCACCCCCGCCTTGACCGCCGCCACATGCGCGACCACTTTCCCCTGAACTCGAATCCATGAGGCATTCCATGAGCGCCAACACCAAGCCGGTCACCGACAAGAGCTTTGCCACCGACGTGATCGAAGCCAGCAAGACCGGCCCGGTCCTGGTCGATTTCTGGGCGGAGT
>CAMCDA010000196.1 GCA_945873195.1 Asaia bogorensis | reverse complement strand
AGCTTCAAGATCCGGACGGCTCAGCGCGGAAAGGGCGGGCGGCGGCGGCACATGATGCAGAGAGTCCACGACGCCGAATCGGTGCAAGAGAAAAATGCGGCGGTGCCCGTGGTTTTGCCCCTATTACAAAAACCACGACATTTGCGGGTTCGCCCCACGCTCGGCATGCTCCTTTCGGGTAACGCTTGAGGAGACGAATCGCATGGAACTCGGCCTGAATGGAAAGGTCGCCCTCATTACCGGGGCAAGTCGAGGCATAGGCGCGGCCATCGCCGCCGAATTCGCCCGTGAAGGCGTGCATGTCTGTCTTGTCGCCCGCGATGTCTCCAAGTTGAACGAAGTCGCCGCCGGAATCACAAAGAACGCCGCGGTCAAAACCGCCGTGCACGCGGCCGATCTGCGCGATCCCGACGCCGCGCCCGCAGCCATCGAAGCCGCGATCAAGGCCTTTGGACGCCTCGACATCCTGGTCAACAACGCCGGCGCCACCAAGCGGGCGGATTTCTTTACCTTGACAGAAGAAGACTGGCAGGACGGCTTCGCGTTGAAATTCCACGGTTATGTGCGCATGACCCGCGCCGCCTGGCCGCATCTTCGGGCGGCGAATGGCTCGGTCATCAACATTGTTGGCATCGGCGCCCGCGCCGGATCGGCCGAGTTCACCATCGGCGGCTCGGTCAACGTCGCGTTGCTGAACTTCACCAAGGCCATGGCCGATATCGGTGTCCAGCAGGGCGTGCGCGTCAACGCCATCAACCCGGGCCTGATCGGCACCGACCGTTTCACCCGAAACGTTGAACGCGTGATGCGGGAGCGTAACGTGGATCGTGACGGCGCGGTCAAGGCCCTGCTCTCGACCACCGGCACCACGCGTGTCGGCCTGCCCGAGGAAATCGGCGGCCTGGCGGCGTTTCTGGCGTCGAGACGAGCCGATTTCCTCCAGGGATCGATCATCGACATCGATGGCGGCGCGACACGCTCGCTCTGACATCCGACTCGGGAGACTGACATCATGCGAACTGAAATCACCGCCGCCCTGGCCGACCATGTCATTACAACCCGTCCCGCCGACCTGCCCGATTCGGTCCGCCGGGAAGCCCTTCGTTCCCTTTTCAACATCGTCGGCTGCACTATCGGTGGCGCTCGGCATGACATCACGGACCGCGCCGACCGGACGCTGGCGCCCTTTGCCGGCCCACCCCACGCAACCCTGTTCGGACGTGGCCGCAGATCCGACATCCTGCACGCGGCGCTGATAAATTGTCTGGCATCCAGTGTCTACAGTTTCGATGACACCCATGCCGAGGCGGTCGTCCACCCGGCGGGCCCGGTAGCGGCCGCCGTGCTGGCGTTGGCGGAGATCCGGCCGGTGAGCGGGGAAGACCTGCTGACCGCCTTTGCCCTGGGCGTCGAGCTGGAATGCCGCCTGTCGAAATCCGTCAGCGTGGCACCCGCCAAGGGCTCGATCGCCTGGTCCGGCACCGGGATCACTGGCGGCTTCGGCGCCGCCGCGGCCGTGGGCAAGATGCTGGGTCTGGATCACGAACGGATGCGCCGCGCCATGGGCATCGCGCTGGCCCAGGCATCGGGAATCCGCGCCATGCACGGAACCATGATGACCCCGATGATGCCCGCCCACGCGGGCCAGACCGGTCTCCGCGCCGCCCTGCTGGCCGAAGGCGGGTTCACCGCCGGCATCACCGCGCTGGAAGGCCGCTATGGCTTCCTGAGCGTCTTTGCCGAGGAAGCCGACACCGAGGCACTGGCCGGCGGGCTGGGCGCGCGGTTCGAGATCCTGCGCAACACCTACAAGCCCTATCCCTGCGGCATCGTCATCCACCCCATCATCGACGCCTGCCTGCAACTGCGGCGGGACCAGGGCGTGCGGGCGGACCAGATCGCCCGGGTGGCGATCCAGGCGTCTCCCGGCGCGATGGCTCTGTGCAACAACCGCAACCCCAAGGACGAGATGCAGGCCCATGTCAGCCTGCATCACTGGACCGCCGTGGCCTTCATCCGCGGCACCGCCCGCATCCAGGACATGGATGAGGCGACGGCGGTGCATGACCCCGCGCTGATGGCGTTCCAGGACAAGGTGGAGGCCACGCTCGACCCCAGCCTGCTGGCGGACGCCGCCGTGGTGGCGCTGACGATGACCGATGGCACGACCCATGTCTGCCGGATCGAGCACGGGATCGGCAGCGCGTCCCGCCCCATGACGGACGCGGAGCTGGAGGTGAAGTTCCGGGACCTGGCCGAACCGGTGATCGGGGCAGGGCGGGCGGCGGAGCTGATCGCGAAGACCTGGGGTGTCGGGGCCTTGGCGGACGCGGGAGAATTGTCCCGGGCGGCAGCCTAGGCGGGGCAGGTCTGGCCCCTGGCCGTTCAGGGAGGGGCGGGTGTGCGGTGGCGTGGGCCTGCGTCCGCTCACCGGACATGGGGTACGACCGTGTGGAAAATCCCATACGCCCCCTCTCCCCCTTCGGGAGAGAGCTGGGATGAGGGGGAGCCACCCCCCACCCCGTGCCGCGATGCCCCCTCACCCCGCCCTTGGTCCGCTTCGCGGCCCAAGCCCTCAAGGGGAGAGGGGGCGTTGGCTCACCGGACCTGGGGTAGGACCGGGTGGAAAATTCCGCCCTTCTCCCTCTCCCCCTGCGGGAGAGGGCTGGGGTGAGGGGGAGCCACCCCCCGGTCGGTGCCGCGAGCCCCCTCACCCCGACCCTCTCCCTCAAGGGGAGAGGGGGCGTCGGCTCACCGGATATGGGGTAGGACCGTACAGAAAAACGCGCGACGTCCCGAAGGGGGCAAAACTTTGTGCTCAAAAATCACGGCCTCATCGACGCCCGGACCGGTTCCCAGAACCAGGCCAGCCAAAACGGCCCGGACCGTAACCCGGACCGCCCCTGTGAGGCAAAGAAAACCGGGCCCACCGCCGCCCCCAAAGGGCGGCGGCGGGTCCCGCCCCGTTACGCCATCGCGTCGCTGCGGACCAACCCGCCCGGCAGCGCGCCGGTCGCCACGCCGTCGCGGTAGGTCACCTCGCCCGCTTTGATCGTCGCGCGATAGCCCCGGGCCTTCTGCATCAGTCGCTTCCCGCCCGCCGGCAGGTCATGGACCATCACCGGACGCTCCAGCGCCAGGTTCGCGAAGTCGATCACGTTGATGTCGGCCTTCTTGCCGACCTCCAGCACGCCGCGATCGGTCAGGCCGGCGAACCGGGCGGGCTCGCGCGTTTGGCGCCGCACCAGGTCGTGCAACTCCATCTTGTCCGCCCCGCGGTCGCGGCCCCAGTAGCTGAACAGGAAGGTCGGGAACGACGCGTCGCAGATGAACGCCACATGCGCCCCGCCATCGGACAGGCCGGGCATGACGTGGTCGCGGCCATACATCTCCTTCACCGCTTCCAGGTCGTAGTTCGCGTAGTTGACCAGGCAGGCGAAGATGAAGCCGCGGCCCTCGTCCTCGATCAGGATGTCATAGGCGACTTCCTGCGGCGTCCGGCCTTCCCGCGCCGCGATCGCGGCGACCGAGTCCTCCCGCGCCGGGGTGTAGTTCAAGGGATCGGTGAAGCGGAACATGCGTTCAAAGCTGGTGCGGATCAGCAGGGACCAGGTGTTGAACTCGGCCGCGTCTTCCGTGACGATTTTCTGGCGGATTTCCGGATCGCGCATCCGGGCCACCCGTTCGGCCACCGGCAGATGGGCGATCGAGTGATAGGTGCGGGTCCCGGCGAACGGGTTCTGGCTGCCGGTCAGGCCCAGCAGCGCGCCGATCGGACGCGGCGGGACAACGCAGCGGACCGGCAACCCATCCTTGTGTGCCTCGGTCGAAAGCTCCAGCAGGTCCTTCCACGCCGTCGTCCGGTCATGGCGCTGGTTCAGGGAGAACACGAGCGGCCGGCCGCAGGCCTCCATCACCCGGCGCACCATGGCGAACTCGGTCGCCGGATCGGGGGTGTTCCAGTCCGACGTCATCTCGATGAAGCCCGCGCCCGCGTCCTTGAGGCCGAGGGCAATGCCCATCAGTTCGGCTTCCTGCGCGCGCACCGTGGGGGTGCAGTCGCCGGCGAGCGTCTTGTGGGAGATGGTGCGCGAGGTCGAGAAGCCGAAGGCGCCGGCGCGCACGGCCTCGGCCGTGATTTCGCGCATGCGCTGGATGTCTTCCTGGTTCGCGTCTTCCAGGTTCAGCGCGCGGTCGCCCATGACATAGACCCGCATCGGGGCGTGCGGCAGCAGGGCGCAGAAGTCGATGTCGTGCTTCTTGCGTTCCAGCGCGGTCAAGTATTCGGCGAAGGTTTCCCAATCCCAGGTGAGGCCTTCATGCAGGCAGGGGCCGGGAATGTCCTCCACCCCTTCCATCAGGGCGATGACCGCTTCCTGGGTGTTCGGGCGGACGGGCGCAAAGCCGACGCCGCAATTGCCCATGACGACGGTGGTCACGCCATGCCAGGACGAGGGGGCAAGCTGGGTGTCCCACGCGGCCTGGCCATCATAATGGGTGTGGATGTCGACGAAGCCCGGGGTGACGGCCAAGCCTTCGGCGTCGATTTCCTCGGCGCCCGTGCCATCGACCTTGCCAACCGCGGCGATCCGGCCGTCCTTGACCGCGACATCACCGGTGAAGGGCGCGCCGCCATTGCCGTCCATCACCGTCCCGCCACGAATGACGAGATCATATTCCTTTGCCATTTGTCCTGGCTCCCTGTTTGATCGCGGGAGTTTCGGGCGTCGGGGCGCGGCTGGCAAGTCCGCGCCCCGGATGCTGTGCGTTACTTCGGGAATTTGCCCATCATCACCGAAACGTCCCGCGCCATGTCCAGGCCCTGTTCCATCGTCATGTTCGTCGCGCGAATGAAGGTGCGCTTGGTCTGCCACAGATACTCGGGCTGCCAGCTTGCGAGTTTCTCGGCCATCGCCATGGCCTCATCCATCAGCTTGTCGTCCGGCACCACCCGGTTGACCAGGCCGAGTTCATAGGCCCGCGCCGGCAGCATGTTGTCGCACATCGTCAGGAACTCGAACGCGACCTTGCGCCCCATCAGATGCACGGCCTGCGCGGTCACGGTCGTTGCGGTCAGGCCGGCTTTCAGCTCCGGATAGCCGAACCGCGCGCTTTCCGCGGCAACCGTCAGGTCGGACCCGAACGCGAGACCCGCACCCGCGCCCAGCGCATACCCATGCACAGCGGCGATGATCGGCTTCTCACACCGGCCCAAAGCCTTCGTCAGCGTGATCCCATGTTCCCCATGCTTGATCAGGTTCGGCCGGTTCTCTGCCGTCAACGGCCGAGGCGTCGAAGTATCCGCCCCCGCGCTGAACGCTCGGCCGTTCCCCCGCAGGATAACAACAGTGCAGCTATCGTCCTGATGCGCGGCATTTAAGGCCTGCGTCAGCGACACAACCAGATCGTGGTTTAGCGCGTTCAGTTTGGTGGGCCGGTTCAAGGTCAACACGCGGATCGGGCCGCGGTCTTCCGTCAAAAGTACGTCGTCCATGGAATATTTCCTTTCCGTATTCAGTCGAGTTGCACGCCGGCGGCCTGCACAATCGGTCCCCATTTCGCCAGATCGGCCTTGAGGAACGTGCCAAGCGTCGCGGCGCTGGAATCGGTGGCGGGATCGACGCCGACATCGCGCATCCGCTGCGCGACGACCGGGTCCTGCAACGCCGTCGTCAGCGCCGCGTTCAGCTGCGCGATGATCGGGGCAGGGGTCTTCGCTGGGGCGAACAGGCCGAACCAGGCGGAGCACTCAAACCCCTCGAACCCTTCTTCCCGCATCGTCGGCAGATCGGGCAGGGACCGCGTGCGGGTCACCGATCCGGAGGCCAGCGGGCGGATCGCCCCGGCCTCGATCTGCGGCAGGCTGGTGGGCGTGCCCTCGAACACCATCGGGATCTGGCCGGCGACCAGGTCGTTCATCATCTGCCCGCCGCCGCGATAGGGGACATGGGCGACATCCATGCCACCTACGCGGGTCTTCAACGCCTCGTTGCAAAGATGCCCCATGCTGCCGAGGCCCGGAGAGCCGTAGCTAAACTTGCCAGGGCTGGCCTTGATGAGAGCGATCAGTTCCTTGACGTTCTTCGCCGCGACGGACTTGTGGACCGACAGCAACAGGGGGATGTCGCCGATCAGGCCGACCGCCTCGAAATCCTTCACCGGATCGTAGCCGATCGTCTTGTACAGCGACGGATTGATCGAGTGGGTGGAAACCGTCGCCAAACCCAGCGTGTAGCCGTCGGGCGGCGCCTTCGCCACCGCCTCACTGCCGATCTTGCCGCCCGCGCCGGCGCGGTTGTCGACGATGACCTGCTGGCCGAGACTCTCGGTCATCCGCGCGCCCAGGATGCGGGCGACGATGTCGGAGGGGCCGCCAACCGCGAAAGGCACGATCATGCGGATTGGTTTCGACGGAAACTTGTCCTGCGCCAACGCCGGCATGGCAACCGCGACACCCAGCAGGACCGCGAGAAAGCGCTTGATCATGGGAGGTGTTCCTTACCGGGTCTTGGGAATTTCAAACCCGGCGTCACGCTCGATATGCTTTACGATCGTGGTCAGGTCGTCCTTCGCCGCGCCCCGGTGCATGGCGTGCTTGAAGACAAGGCGCGCGGCCTCGCACACCCACATCGGGACGCCGAGGTCCTCGCCCTGCGCCACGGCCAGGTCGATGTCCTTCATCAGGATGTGCATTTCGGCGCCGAAATTGAATTCCCGGTTCAGCACCGCCAGTGGGAATTTCGTTTCGGTGGCGCTGTTGCGCCCGCTGCCGGCGTTGATGGCGGAGACCATCACCTCGGGCGACAACCCACCCTTGGCGCCCATCACGAAGGCCTCGGCCGTGGCGGCCAGGGCAACGGCGGAGAGGATGTTGTTTGTCAGCTTGAGCACCTGCGCCGCGCCCGCCTTGTCGCCGGCCACGGTCACCGTCTTGCCCCACAGCGCTATCAGCGGCTTCACGGTTTCCACCGTCGCCGGATCGCCGGACACCATCACCGACAGCGTACCCGCCCGCGCGCCCGGCGGCCCGCCCGAGATCGGGCAATCGACCACGGTCACACCGCGGGCGTTCATCGCTTGCTCAATTTCTTTCACGAACGGCACGCCGACCGTGCAGGTATTCACCAGCACTTTCATCGCCTTGCCGTGGATCAGCCCGTCATCGCCAAAGGCCACCGCGCGGAACGCGGCCAAGGTGGGCAGGGAGACAAAAACCGTCTCGCACCGATCCGCCAGATCGCGCGGGGACGTGGCGCGGCGTGCCTGGCGGTCCAGCAGGGGACGCATGGCGGCTTCGTTGATGTCGTAGATCGTCAGCCCGTGCCCGCCATCCATCAGCTTGGTGGCCATGGGCTGGCCCATGTTCCCGACACCCAGGAATCCCGCTTCCATCTCTTTGTCTCCTCCGTCGCGTCCGGTGGCTTCCTTGAAGTCACCGCGTTCATCCTATAGTGCGGTGGAGAGACGTCGAGACACAAGGAGGGAACGACCCATGGGACCCAGGCTGGTGGACTACCTGCTGTACGAAAAGGAAGAGTCCGGCATTTGCTGGATCAAGTTCAACCGCCCCGAGCGGATGAACGCCCTGGTGGGAACGGCCGAGGAAAACGGCACCGTCGCTAAGGTCGGCGAATACATGCGGGCCGCCGACGACGATCCCGATGTGCGGCTGATTGTGTTGACGGGTGTCGGACGCGGTTTCTGCTCGGGCGCCAACCTCGGCTCTCGCACCGAAGACGCCGGCCAGAATTTCTCCGGCAACCGCAGCCCGCATGAAGGCCCGGACGGCGCGCGCCAGCATTTCTACCACGGCTTCACGCAGCTGCACCGTGACATCTCCCTGATCCGCAAGCCCACGATCGCGATGATCAACGGCCCCGCGGTCGGCTCGGGCATGGACATGGCGCTGCATTGCGATGTTCGCATCGCCTGCGAAAAGACCCGGTTCGTTGCCTATCACAACGCCGGACAGATCATCGAGAACGGCGGGTCATACTACCTTCCAAAGATGATCGGTCTGGGTCGCGCTCTGGAGTTTGTCTATACCGGCAACCTGGATGCCGAGACCGCCTACCGCTGGGGCATGGTCAACCACTTGGTGCCGTCGGAAAACCTGGAACAGTTCACCCGCGACCTGTGCGGCCGGATGCTGGCCATCCCGCCGCTGGTGCAGTGGATCAGCAAGCGCGTCATGCGCGCCGCCTTGGACAGTACGCTGGAAACGACCATGGTGCTGACATCGAACGCCGGCGGCATCCTGCATCAGTCGGAAGACGCAACGGAAGCGCGGCGGGCCTTCATCGAGAAGCGCAAGGGCCAGTTCAAGGGGCGGTAGCACCGAAACGGCGGGGCTCCGGCCCCGCCGTTTGAACCAAAGGGGGACGGAAATGGGTGACTACAAGGGCGAATATCTCGGCCTGATCCAACGCGCCGACGCCAATCTGAAGGCCTGGCTGGCCAAGCGGCCGACCGAGGCCGCGCTGGAACCGGACCTGCCGATCATCGACCCGCATCACCACTTCTGGGACGCGGCGCATCGCGGCACGTATTTCCTGCCGGAACTGCTGCAGGACATCGGCGGCGGACACAACATCGTCTCCACCGTCTTCATCGAGTGCCAGGCGATGCACCGCAAAAGCGGCCCGCCCGAGATGGCGCCGGTCGGTGAGGTCGAGTTCGTCAACGGCATCGCCGCCATGAGCGCCTCCGGCACCTACGGCCCCTGCCGCGTCGCCGAGGGCATCGTCGGTTGGGCCGACCTTATGCTCGGCGCCCGCGTGCGGGAGACGCTGGAAGCCCAGATCGCCGCCGGCGGTGGACGCTTCAAGGGCATTCGCTATGGCGTGTCATGGGATGACGACCCGAGCATCAGCAAATACGCTTCCCGCGTCGTGCCGCTGCACCGCGCGCGGGACCCCAAGCTGCGGGAAGGCTTCGCGGAGCTGGGCAAGCTGGGGCTGACGTTCGAATCCTGGCAGTATCATCCGCAACTGTCCGACGCCGTCGATCTGGCACGCGCCTTCCCGGATACGACGATCATCCTCGATCACGTGGGCGGCGTGTTGGGCATCGGGTCCTACCGAGGCAAGCGCGCCGAAATCCTGGCGTCCTGGAAGAAGGACATCGCCGAACTGGCGAAGTGCCCGAACGTGAATGTCAAGCTGGGCGGCGTCGGCATGACGACCTTCGGTTTTGATTTCCATGAACGGGACACGCCGCCCTCGTCAAAGGAACTGGCCGACGCGTGGCGCCAGTACATCGAACCCTGCATCGAGGCGTTCGGCCCCAACCGCTGCATGTTCGAGAGCAATTTCCCACCCGACAAACAGTCCGGCGGATACACCGAACTGTGGAACGCCTTCAAACACATCACCGTCGGCGCCTCGGCCGCGGAGAAGAAGGCACTTTACAGCGGGACGGCGGCGCGGGTTTACAGCCTGACGGTGCCGTAAGGGTTGGGGCCTTGCCCCAAACCCCACTCGGGGGCGTTGCCCCCGAGACCCCCACCAAGGGCACAGCCCTTGGAACCGGTACTTGGAGGGATTAGGGGAGGGGCCAACACGGACCCGTCACCACCACGGTTGGCCCCTCCCCTAATCGTAATAGGGGCACAACCACGGGCACGCAGGTGGCGGGTTCTCCGAACGCCGGCGGTCAAACGGGCGACGGAAACAACCGTGCTTGCGCCAATCAGGCAGGGCGCAGGCGAGCTCTGACGTAATGGTCGAGCGGTTCGATGATCGCG
>CAMCDA010000195.1 GCA_945873195.1 Asaia bogorensis | reverse complement strand
CGGCGCATCATCCCTGTCCGCCAAGGTCGCCGACCGGTTGGGCAACGTGACCGGAATCGTGTCCTACGATTTCGGCAATTACGAAGTGCTGGTGACCCAGGCGCCGACACGCACCGATGGCGGCCTACGGCAAGAAAAGACATCCCTGGTCGGGACCGCCGACCGGTTGACCATCGCCGAATGGAATGTGGAGAACCTGGACCCGTCGGACTCCAAGTTCCCCGAGCTCGCCCGCGTGTTCGATGAGCATCTGCGCCGCCCCGACGTCGTTGCTTTGCAGGAAATCCAGGACAACAACGGGGCCACCAACGACAGCGTGACCGCGGCAACGCTGACCGCGGCCAAGCTGATCGCGGCGATCCAGGCCAAGACCGGCATCACCTATGCCTATACCGATGTTGCACCGACCGACGATGCTTCAGGCGGCCAGCCGGGCGGCAACATCCGGGTCGGCTATCTCTACAACCCCGGCCGGGTAACGCTGGTGCCGGGGTCCGTGCGCGCCCTGCAGGATACCGCGCTGACGCCCACCGATGCGTTCGCCAGTTCGCGCAAGCCGCTCGCCGCCGATTTCCGGTTCAACAACCACAATGTCACGGTTATCAACGTGCACTCGTCGTCCAAGGGCGGCGGCACCAGCCTGTACGGATCGCAGCAACCCTCGAGCAATGGCGGCGAGGCAGCCCGCATCGCCCAGGCCACCGAAATCCGCGCCGTCGTCGATGCCATTCTGGCCGGCAATGCCAACGCCAAACTGGCGGTCATGGGCGATTTCAACGAATTCGCCTGGAACGCCTCGCAACAGGTGCTGACCGGCGGCGCAACCCCGGTGCTGTCCGACCTGAACATCCTGGAAGCGGCGGGGGAGCGCTACACCTATGTATTCGACGGCAACACCCAGGCGCTCGACCACACCCTGGCCACGGCTGCGCTGCGGCGCGTGGCCCAGTATGACACCGTGCACATCAACGCCGAATTCACTGACGCGACCCGCACGTCCGACCATGATCCGTCGGTGACCCGGCTGTCCCTGGCCGCCCTTGGCGTGGCGGAAACACCGAGCTTCGTGGGCGGTCCGGCCGACGCGACCCAAACATTCCTGATGGCGGCCGGTGGTTCGGTCGGCGGCGGGGCGGGGGCCGATCTGTTGATCGGGCGCGCCGGCACGGGCAACCTGGTCGGCGGCGCCGGGGCCGACCTGTTCGCGTTCTTCAACGGAGCGGGGATTGGCGATGTAACAATCGACGATTTCGTGGTCGGGACCGATCAACTCACGTTGCAGGGCTTCGCGGCCAACGCGGTGGCCCAGGCGGTGGCGGGTCAGACGTTCTCTGGTGGTGCCACCCATATCCAGCTTCTGGATGGGACGGACGTGACCTTGACGGGCGTTACCAGCCTGTCAGCGAGCCACTTCATCTAACGGGACGGATCGCGGCGGGATGGGGAAACTCCCGTCCCGCACAAGCGAGACCGGACGCATCGACGTCTGGAGAATTGCCAGCCGAACTAACCTCTGGCTCCAGCGGCCGAGCCGACCCGTTATGGCGGGCGCGGGGCCCGCCGTCGTGACCTCGCGGTCGTCGGCGACAGAAGACTATGCCGCTGCATTGCCCGCGCCAAATTGCGGCGGGTCATGGCTGAGTGGGTAAATGCCCAAGACGACTTGCGCCTGGACGCGTGACCGTTGAACAACACGGAGGCGAGAGCCCACCAACGGCCCTCGGCTTCCGCCCAAGGGCCGGCTCATTCAACGCCGACTCTATGAACGGCGGCGCGCTCGGCTCAGCAACAACAGACCGCCCAGCAGCAGTGCGCCTGACGCCGGCTCGGGAATTTCGAGAGCGTAGGTTACGTTGTCAAAGGCCAACGGGTAGGCGACTTGCAAAGACCGCTCGATCGTCAGAACCGAACCGGCTCCTGAGGCGTCGATCACCCCCCAGAATTCCGGTGTTTCGAACCCCGGCGCGCTATCCAGCGTCTGCGACGCACCCAGCGCCGATACCGTGATCGGGTCAGTGCCTGCGGTGTCAGGGGACTGATATTCCAGCAGGTCGAAGCCGATCGCCCGGTAGTTGGCCGGCAGCGAGATCGTCATCCGGCGGGAACCCGGGTCTTCCGCTGCCGCGAAGCCAGACGACAGATAGGTGTTAAGGTTGCCATAGTCGTGCCCGAGGAAAAGGAAGTCCGATGATGTCGTCGTGATGCCGCCGGTGGTGAAGCTCCACCCCGCCGGAACCGCATCCCCCACGAACGTCCCCCAGGAGTCAGGGTCTGAGCCTTCAAAGTGCTGAACCGTCGCGATGGCACTCAACAACGCCAACGCGTCATTAAAGACGGCTCGATCGTTATAGATGACCGGAGCAGCGACGGCGGCCGGTGCTGCCAGGCACGCGAGCAGGGCGGTATGAAGCAGGAGCGAGCGGCGCATGGACGGTCTCCGGTTACAGTCGCCCACAATGTATCAAAACCATGTGACGTTACGACGACATGCCGATGTCGGGCAGATAAAGGATGATGTGTCGCGGATAAAGTCCGCATGGCGAGGAGGGTGATGCTCGCGTTCGCAAAGAATGCGATCGAGACGGGGGCGAGAGCCGGGCCAATCACTGAGCTGGACGGTTGCCGGGATGGATGACGCGGGGCAGATCGTTGCCCCGCATCGGCCGGTCATCCCGCCCCTCCCGCTTCCAGGTTCCGAACCATGGATCGCAGGCGATGCCGTCATTGTCGCGGTCGTGTTACGGACAATAGCCAGGCTGGCTCCAGGCCGACGGCGCGGGCGGCGGCGCAGTTCGGGGCGGCAGCGACATGGCGCGCGACCACCGCAGGCGGCCAAGCCTGCCGTTGTTCGGGAAGGCGGTCGGAGCGTCGGGTCCAATCCAATGCAAGACGGGGGCAATACCCAGCCCGCTCGTCATCACAATCGACGCGACATTGGCCGCGATCAACCAGCGCGATGGGCGGTAGGCATGGTGGTGATAGCGGATGCGGGGCGCATAGCGAGGCTTATTGTTGGTATATATTAACATTTTGACGTGCCGGCAGGAGAACCCTGGCATGTCAGGTGTTGCGAAGCCCTTTCGCCCCTTGCCACCGACGGGTTGGCGGGACAGGCTCCAGACCTCGGCATGGCGGAGGCTCGGATGACTGAAGGCTCGATCGACCGGTTCACCATGGTGGTCCTGCGCCGCCGCTTCGAGGCCGCGATCCGGGAGATGGTGAACGCCCTGTTCCGGTCCGGCCGGTCGGGCGTGCTGAACACCGCGATGGATTTCTCCTGCTGCATCACCGATGCCAAACACCAGGCCATCAGTACGGCGCTGGGCCTGCCCATCCATGTCGCGGCGATCGAGCTGATTTCCCGCGCCGTGGAGCGGAAATTCGGCGCCGATATCCGTCCCGGCGACTGCTTCGCCAACAACAGCGCCTATCACGGCAACACCCATTGCGGCGACTTCACCCTGTGCGCGCCGATCTTCGTCGAGGGGCAACTGGTGTTCTACGCGATCGCCCGGGCGCATCTGGGCGACATGGGTTTTCCCACGCCCACCACCTACAGCCCGCTGTCGCGCGACCTGTATGAGGAGGGTCTGATGCTGCCCTGCGTCCGCATCCAGCGCGATTATACCGACCTGTCCGACGTGCTGGACATCTGCAAGGCCAATATCCGCGCGCCCGAGCAGTTCCACGGCGACTACCTTGCCACATTGTCGGCCGTGCGGACCGGCGAACGCTCGGTGCAGGGCCTGTGCGCCCAGTACGAGCTGGAAACCGTGCGCACCTTCCTCGAACAGTTCCAGTCCTATGCCGAGGACATGGCGGTTGCCGCGATCCGACGCCTGCCCGCGGGAACGGTCACCGGCGAGCAGCGCCATGATTCCGAGATCGCAGCCTATGCCGACGGCATTCCGGTCCGCGCGACGCTGCATGTCGATCCCGAGGCGGCACGGATCGAGATCGACCTGACCGACAACGTCGACAACCTGCCGCTGGGCATCAACCTGAGTGAGGCGACCGTCACCGCCGCCTGCCGGGTCGCCGTCCTGACCATCCTCGGCCCCGACGTGCCACGCGCCACGGGGGCGTTCCGGCGCATCACGCTGAAACTGCGGGAAGGCAGCGCGGTGGGCATACCGCGCTTTCCCGCCGCCACGTCAACCGCCACGACCAACCTGTGCCATGTGCTGAACTCCCTGGTGCAGTCGCTGTTCGCGGGCCTTGGCGAGGGGCTTGGCGCGGCGTGCAGCACGATCGGCAATCCCGCATCCTGCGCCTGCGTCAGCGGCACCGATGCGCGCTATGAAGGCCGCCCCTACGCGAACCAGATCCTGATGGGCTACTGGGGCGGGCCGGGTGTGCCTGGCCATGACGGGTGGCTGACCTTCGGCGGTGCCGGCGCGCAGGGCATGCTGTGGCAATCCAGCGTCGAGGTCGCCGAACAGCAGCAGCCGGTCCTGGTCGAATGCCTGGAACTCGCGGTCGACAGCGGCGGCGCCGGCCAATGGGAAGGCGGGCCGGGCGCGCATCTGGTCTACCGCGTCCGCAACGACCCGGTACGCTTCACGACCAATGCCGGCGGCAACGACTTCCCACCCTTCGGCGCCGGCGGCGGCCAGCCGGGCGGACCCAGCAAGGCCTGGGCGATCGGGCGCAACCAGGAACGGACCGTCCTGCCCAACTCGGCCGATGTCACCCTGGTCGCAGGTGAGCGCCTGGAATCCATCGCCTGCGGCGGCGGCGGCTATGGCGACCCGCTGCGCCGCGATCCCGATACCGTGGCGCTCCGCGCCCGCGAGGGCTGGATCTCATTGGCCCGCGCACGGGAAACCTACGGCGTCGTGCTCGACACCAGCGGTGAACGGTTCCGCGTCGACATGCCGGCGACACAGGCATTGCGCGCAACGAAGCTGGCAGCGGAATAGACACCGATGGGACTCGAGATTTCCGCCGATGTGGGCGGCACCTTCACCGATTTCGTCGTCCGTGACGCGGATGGCCGGATCAGTCTGTTCAAGTCGTCGACGACCCCGGGGCGGATCGCCGATGGCATCTTCGCCGGCCTGGACCTGATCGCCGCCCGCCGGAACAGCGACCTCGGCGCGCTGCTGTCCGGCTGCGACAGCCTGGCCATCGGCACCACCGTGGCGACGAACGCCATCCTGGAAGGCAAGGCGGCCAAGACCGGGCTGATCTGCACCGCCGGCTTCCGCGACACCCTGCTGATCCGGGAGGGCGGCAAGGCCGACACCTACAATATCTTCGTCGACTACCCCGATCCCTACATCCCCCGCTACCTGAGCTTCGGCGTGCCCGAACGCGTCAACGCCGAGGGCGGCATCGAAACCCCGCTCGACGAGGCCGCCGTGCGCGCCGCCATCGCCCAGATGCGGGACTGGGGCGTGGAAGCCGTGGCCGTCGCGCTGATCTGGTCGATCGCCAACCCCGCGCATGAACTGCGCATCGCCGAAATCCTGACCGCAACCTGGCCCGAGGCGCCGTTCAGCCTGAGCCATCAGGTCAGCCCAACCTTGCGCGAATACCGCCGCTTCTCGGCCACCGCCATCGACGCTTCGCTGAAGCCCGTCGTGCAACGCAACATCGCCGCGATCGAGGGACGGCTGGCCGCGGCCGGCTTCACCGGCACGCTGACCTTCGTCACCTCGAATGGCGGGCGAACCTCGACCCAGGAAGTGTTGGCCAAGCCGGTCTATCTGTGCCTGTCCGGTCCCTCGGCCGCGCCGCATGCCGGCGTGACCCTGGCCCGGGCCGAAGGGATCGAGGATGGCAACGTGCTGACCATCGACATGGGCGGCACCAGCTTCGACGTGTCGATCGCGACCGGCTGGGAAACCCCGATGCACCGGGAAGGCCTGATCGGCGGCCACATGTTCGGCGTGCCATCCGTCGATGTCCGGACGATCGGCGCCGGCGGCGGATCGATCGCGCGGGTCGACGCCGGCGGCTTCGTGCATGCCGGGCCCGACAGCGCGGGCGCCAATCCGGGACCCGCCTGCTATGGCCGCGGCGGCAAGCGCCCCACGGTGACCGACGCCAACCTCGTGCTGGGGCTGCTGGATCCCAAGGGGTTCGCCGATGGCCAGATGGAACTGTCCACGGCGTCGGCCGCCGACGCCATCCGCCAGCACGTGGCGGCGCCGCTGGGCATCAGCGTCGAGGAAGCCGCGAGCCTGATCGTGCTGACGGTCGAACAGAACATGGTCGGCGCTATCGAGGACCTGACGATCCGCCGCGGCGTCGACCCGCGGCGCTACCTGCTGGTCTCGGGCGGATCGGCGGCCGGTCTGCACGCCGCGGCCATCGCCCGCGAACTGGGCATGCGCCACACCCTGGTACCCGATGTCGCCGGCGTCCTGTCGGCCTATGGCATCGCAACCGGGGATGTCCGGTTCGGCTTCGCGCGCGGCCTGTTCGCCAGCAGCGCGCGCTTCGACCATGCCGCGGTCAACGCCGTGCTGGCAGACCTGACCGCCGATGGCACCGCCTATCTGGATCGCATGCGCGTGCCGGCGGAACGCCGTTCGCTGGTCTACACGGCCGAGGCCCGCTACGCTGGACAGGTCTGGCAGTTGACGCTGCGCCTGCCGCAACCGCGGATCGACGGCGCGGGGGGGCTGGCTGACCTGGTGGAATCCTTCCATCGCCTGCATGAACAGGTCTACGTGGTCCGCGCCAACGACCCGGTCGAGTTCACCGAGTGGAACCTGATGGCGACAGGCCATGTCGCCCCTTCGGCCGATCAGGCCCGCCGGCCCGACCCAACCGGCGCCGCCCCATCAGACACCACCCGACCCACCACGCGCCGCGTCTTCCTGCGCGAGATGGGTGGGCACGCGGACATCCCGGTCTTCGATGGTTCGGCACTGCGCACGGGATCATCGATCGCCGGCCCCGCCCTGGTGCAGACCCGTCTGACCGTGGCGCTGGTACCGCTCGGCTGTTCGGCCCAGATCACCCGTCGCGGCGGCCTGATGATCGACGTTGCCCCGCCGTGACGCCGGCACGTACGATCACCACCGCTTGTGGCCGCTGTCTCGTGGATCCACGCCCTATCCTTCGCGACCTGATACCTTCCGCCAGGTTCACAGCGCCTGGCCAAGGGATCGCCGGCTACCGGATCTTCAACGCCCACTCCGTGTATTTCGCTGCCTTGGCATGCAACTGACGGTAATACTTCGCGTATTCCTCGCCCACCATCACCTTGATGCCCAGGCCCGCGTCTTCGAGCTTCTGCACATGCTCGGGGTTGGCCATCGCCTTGGCGAACACGGTTTCGATCACCTTCAGCGGGCGCAGGCGGTTCAGTAGGCGGCCAGTGCCGCCCGATCGACCGCCTCCGGCAGCCGCGGCGCATGCAGACCATGCGCGATGCGATCCCATGCGGTGCGGGCGTCGGCAGTCAGATGATCGGGCGGTTCCGGCATCGTCGTGACCGGCCGCCCCGGTCCTATGCGGATGGGACGCTTGCCGGGGTTGCCCTCGATCAGCTTCAGGTGGGTGGGCTTCGGCTTCCGCCCGCGGATCATGACACGATCCAGTCGCGGTGAAATTTGTCATGAAATGATCGTCGAACCCACTTGGTTCACGCGCGCCGCAGCGCGAATGGTCCATCACGCGGAGAGAACAAACCCCCCGTCGGATGGAGAGCAGAATGACAAGCACCAGCAACATTCCACCCTCTGACAATCAGGAGTGGGGTTTTTTCGGCACCCTCACCGACCGCGCCTACTCAGACGCCGCCTGGCCCCTGGCGGCGGCCGCCATCACGGACGGCATTTCGCGGGCGATGTCGCCAACGCCCTGGTTGAAGGTCGCCCCCTGGCAGAGGCCATCGCAACCGCCACCGCGCCGTGGATGGGCTGGACGATCGGCCACGCCACCGCTCGCGAGACCAGCATCCCTCAGTATTTGCGTGGCAACAAGCTCTCCGCCGGTGCCTGGGACAGCTATGAGGAGATCGTGGACGTCTGCGCGGAGGCCTGGAACTGGCTGATGGAAGACCCGCACCGGATGCGGTCCATCGGGACCAGGGAGTGGGCAACGGTCAATGTCTAAGCAGGTTGGTATAGGACGGCCTGATGCCGGAAGCGGCGACTGGGTCACGGCGATGCAGCCGCCCCCTTCATGAGCAACGATCGTGTCGACCGGAGCGAGCGCCATCGCCGTCCGGTGTGCCCCGCGCCTCCAGCTTCAACACGACCGCGCCACCCTGGGGCAACGAGACCGTGAGACCGCGCTGCACCTCCGCCCGGGTCCGCACTGCGTTTGTCCCGGCCAGCATGTCCGTCACCTGAAAATACGGCTGCCGCATGCCCATCCGGTCCACCGGGATGACAACCGTGACCGGACCCGATGGGGCGGCCGCCTTGGCCAGCACCGTGATCGACGTGTCGCCATTCCACATCGAATAGGGTTCCAGGTCCGTCCCCGAGAATGACGCCGCCGCCACGATGTTTGCCCGGTGGAGCGGCCGGTCCAGTGGTGCCACGATATCCTGGCACCGCCGCCTGATCTCAATCAGGCGCCTGACCTGCTGAACCAGGGCGACGCTGCGCGCCTTCTGCTCCCAGTGAATCTGGCTGAAATACAGAACGTGATCGCGGCCGATGAAGTCCGGGGAGGCATTGAACTCCTCCCCCGCGAACCACCGCGGCACGAAGGGAGACAGCACCAAGCCGTATGCGAAGGCGGCCAGTCGACCATGCGCGTAGTAGGCCTTGGAGTCGTGGTTGGACAGGCCGCTCGTGTAGAAGATTTCGGGCGATCCGCGCACTGTTTCCACTACATGTCGTCGGCCTTCGAGGAAGTCGGAAACGAGGAAATCATTCTGCGACATGTCATACAGGTAGGCCCTGCCGGAGCGTTGAAGTTCAGGCACCAGCAGGATCGGTTTGCCGGTCGCTTCCCGCACACGGTCCCTCACCTTGGTCCATAGGGGAGAGCCAGCGGTCGCAGGTTCCAGATCCATGCGGTAGCCGTCGATGTCGTAGCGCTTGATCCATGCCACGCCGACGTTCTCGGTCCACCATTCGCGCAGGCCAGGTGAAGACCAGTCGAACTGCACCATGCCCCAGTGGTTGCGGATGAAGGCGCCGTCGGCGGTCCGGCTGAACCAGTCGGGCGGCAGGGCCCTCGGGCCAGGCGTCACATAGGGGCTGGCGGGGAACAGGCCATGCAGGACGACATCGACCAGCACCCGAATGCCACGTGCATGGGCCTCGGACACGAAGGCCTTGAACTCGGCGTCCGTGCCAAGGCGGGGGTTCAACTTGTCCGGCTGGCCGGCGGCATAGAGGTTCGACTCCCGCAGATCGGGCGCGGTCGGACCGTCATGCACCGGGGTCAGGATGATCGCGGTGATCCCCAGGTCCTGCAATTCATCGAGCTTCCTTGTGGCCGCGGCCAGGCGGGACAGCCCGCTGTCTTCCGTGAAGGTCGAAAGCCGCATCTCATACATGACCAGACCGCGCGCCCAGGCGGGCGTGTCGGGCGTCGTGTTCTGGCCTGGCAGCAGGCAGCGGTCGGGCCGCCATCGCCCGGCGATCAGCTGCGGCGGCAGTCCGTGCGGCGTTCCTTGCGGGGCCATGTGGAGTGTCCGGTCGGCTCGCCCGCCGCCGATGACGTCCTTTTGCAGGACCGCGTTGCCGCGCCATATGGCGACGCCCAGGCCGGCGCTTCCGGGCTGCCATCGGCCGAACAGCGGCTTCATCCCCTCGCCCGCGCCATAGCGGAAGCTGCGGGCCGCCGCGT